>CAZPGF010000129.1:0-7504 GCA_964586025.1 uncultured Planctomycetales bacterium | reverse complement strand
CGAACCCGGACCGGCGGTGGACGCGAAGGGAAGGCATGTCATCCATGCTTCGGGTGGCCCTCGGAGTTGCGCGCGGCGGTCCGGTCCGGAACGCACGCCGCTACGGGCTAGCCATCCTCATCGACCGGCGCGATCCACTGCGCGAGATGGGGGATTCGTTCGCGGAGTCTAGCCTTGGCGCGCGTGAGCAACTGGCCGACGCTCTCCGGACTGATTCCGAGCGCCGCGGCGATCGCGCGATAATCCTCCCCGTCCAGGTAGCGCATCGTCAGAAGGCGTCGATCGCGCACCGGCAACTCGGAGAGGGCTTGGTGAAGGGTCGCGAGCGCATCGTCCCGCTCGGCCCGCTCGAGCGAGGCCAACGGCCCCGCGGCATCGCGCTCCGGCACATGGCCGAGATCCTCCATCGGCACCGGGACTCGTCGGCGACGACGAAGGAGCCGCACGACCTCCGTGCGGCAGATCACGCCGAGATAAGTCGATAGCCGGTAGGTCGGATCGAACCGCCTCAACAGCAGCCGGTCGCGACGGACCAGCGCGAGGAACACGTCGGCGACAACCTCGTCCACGTCGCCGTCCGGCGCGCTGCCGAGGCGGCGGGACAGCATCCGAAACGCGAGCGCGCGGACGAGCGGTCCGTACGCGTCGACGAACGTCGGCCAGGCCGTTTCGTCGCCCCCCGCGCAGCGCGCGACGAGCGCGGCCTCCTCGTCCCTCTCGAGCCGCTTCATCCGCGCCGTCTGCCGTTGGCGCGGCGCCGAGCCGAGCGCCCGGGCGCCCGTTCGGCGGCCCGGCGGCGGTCGGTTTCGGGCATCGCTTCATGCTACGCGCCCCTTTCCTCATTCGGACGGCGCGGACCGGAGGTCTTCGACGGAGGTACCCCTCTCCCGAGCGGGCTTGACCCGGGCGCTCCCGCGGGCCGGGGGCATCGCGGCTCGACGTGGGGACGGCCGACCGCAGAGCGGGGCGTGAACCCCAAGGCGGTCGATCGGACGCGCACCTCCGTCGCGTGCGAGCTCGCTCGTCGTGCCCATCGCTCCGTTCGGAAGCGGTCGATCTCCGGCGTTGCTCCATGGACGATGACGTCGCGATGCGATCCCGCGTCCAACGCATCTGTGGGTGCGTGAGTCGGACCTCGCGTCGTCGGCTCGCATCGTCGATCCGGCGGATACGGATGCGGCGCTTCCGGACATGAGGGCCGTTCAACGTTCGGGTGCGGGAATGCGGTGTTCCGCCCCGCGCGCGTCGAACGCCCGAGAGCCCATTCCGATCGGCCGCCCGCGCGCTCGGCGAGCCCCTCGCTGCGAGCCGTCGCCGCCCCGGAGTCGGCCTGCGACGAGAGCCGACCTCGCCTCCGGGCCGATTCCGGGCCGTCGATCGTCTCCCGCTTCGGTCTCACCGGGCTCGCCGTGCCCCCGGCGCGGCCAACACGGGGCGGGTCGCGCTCGTAAGGTGGGGGCATGGAACGGACAGGAGGCCCGGCACTCGCCCCCGCCCTCGCGCCCGGGCTGCGCTCGCTGAAGGCGCGGACGGTCGATCCGGAACGGGCCGAACGGCGCCGGGCGCGGCAACGCGAGGACGCGGCCCTGATCGCAGCGATTCGCGGTGGCGACCCGAGCGCGTTCGCGCGCTTGGTCGAGCGCTACCAGCGCCGTGTGATGTGGCTCGCGTACGACATCCTGCTCGACAAGGACGAGGCGAACGACGTCGCCCAAGAGACGTTCCTGCGCGTCCACGCCTCGCTCGATCGCTACGACGAGCGGCGTGACTTCGTCAACTGGTTGTACCGCATCGCCCGCAACCTCGCGATCGACTGGTTGCGGAGGCGCCGCCGTCGCGCCGCCGTGGTCGAGGACGTCGAGGCCGTCGTGGGACCCGATGTCGGAACACCCGATGCGAGCGGAACGCTGCGGTCGAAGGAAACGATCCGCCTGGTCCGCGAGATCCTCGCGACGTTGCCGGTCGAGTACCGTACGGCCCTCACGCTGCGCGATCTGCACGGCATGTCGCCGCGAGAGATCGCCGACGTGACCGATTGCACCTATCCGACGGCGCGTTGGCGCGTTCATCGCGCCCGCGCGCTCTTTCGCGACGCGTGGGAGGCCCGCGTACGAAATGCCCAGGACGAAGCGTTGTCATGAAGCCCCCGTCGATTCCCCCTGACAGGTCGTTCGATGCCCTCGACGCGCTGCTCGACCGGATCGAACGCGATCTCGCGCGCGCTCTCGACTCCTCCGCCGAGTCGAGCGTCGGACTGCATGAGCGGCTCCTCGAACTGGAGGCATGGGCGGACCCGGTCCGCGCGCTTCCGCCAGCGCGCGCGAGGCGCGTGGCCGATGCGCAACGTCGACTGCTCCTCGCCGCCCGCAGCGAGCCCTCCGCGGACTTCGTCGCCGACGTGATCGCGCAGCTTCCCGAGCCGGGTGGCGCGGCGTGGCGCCGGGCCGCGCTGGGATCGGCGTTCCTTGACGGCCCGACCCACCTACGCCGTTGGCGGCGGGCGGCGATCGCGGCGACCGTGCTCGCGGCGTCGGCGGTCGGGATCGCCGCCCAACGCGGCGCGTTGCCACCCGCGCTCGAGCATGCCGGCGGCCTCGATCCGCGCATCGGCCTGCTCGAACCGCTGGATCCGGCAGGACCGTCCGTGAGGGGGGCGCCGTCGTCCTTCGCGGGGCTCGTCGCCTCGCCCCATGTCGCGATGCAGACCGGTCGCGGCCTGCGGGTGCTGCCCCTTCGCGTCGTTCGTCCGGTTGCGCGGGACGGCCGGGGTCTGGTCGAGATCGACCGCCGCCTGCTCGATCGCGTGTTCGGCGATGCGGCGGACGAGGCGTCCGGTGAACCCGACCCGGAGCGCAACTGACGTCATGAGACGATCCGCGCCGCGCGCGGCGTTCGGCCTGGCCCTCGTGCTCGTCGGCGCGGTTGGGTCGCACCACGGACTCGCCGACGAAGGCGCCGAGCGAGAGCGACTGCGCGCCGCCGCCGAGAGGGCGCGGCCGACGCTGATCGCGCTCACGTGGATCCCGTCGGCACGGCCCACCGAGCCCGAGCGTCGTGTCGCGATCGTTCTCGAGACCGGTGGTCCGATGGTCGCGGCGGGTCCGGTCGTCGCCGAGAAGGGACGTTGGATTGCCCGCCGGGCGGATGGTGAGACGGCCGAGGCGGCCGTCCTCGGGCACGACGCCGAGACGTTCGTGACGGTCCTGCGCTCGCCCTGGAGCGGACTGCCGGCCCTGCCGGACGTCGTGCACGAGTCGAGCGCCGGTGAGGCCGGGACGGCGGATCCGAGGGGGACGGCGATCGTCCTCGTCGGGGCCGAGGACGAACTCTCGTTCGGCGCGGTCCGCGCGCGCGGACGTCGCGCGGCGGTGTGGATCGGCGAAGCCCGGCCACGGCCGTCGAACGAGCTCTGGGAGGCGACGCTGGCGTCCCTGCCGGAAGATGTCGGTGCGCCCTGGATCGATGCGGGGGGGAAGGCCCTCGCGCTGCACGTCTCGGTGGCCGCCGCCGCGCCGGAGGGAGCGGTGCGCGCCGCAACGGGTCCGGTCCTGGGCCTGCCGATCGAGACCGCGCGTCTCGTTGCGCCGCTCATCGCCCGTCACGGGCGGGTTCCGCGCGCGGGGCTCGGCGTCTGGACCCGGCCCGCCGATGCGGCGCTCCGCGCCCACCTCCGACTCGATGGCGGGCACCTGGTCGTCCGACTCGAGGCCGGGGGGGCGGCCGAACGCGGTGGCCTCCACGTGCACGACCTGATCGTCGGCATCGGGCACAGGGACGTCGGCGACAGCGTGGCCCTGGGCGACGCGCTCTTGCCCCATCGCCCGGGCGAGTCCGTGACCGTCCGCCTCCTGCGAGGCGGGGAGCGCCTCGAGAGCCGGGTCGTCCTCTCGGCCCGCTAGGCGGGGAGGCTTCCCACCGTCCGGTTTCCGGGCGGCCCCCCTAGGAAGGGGTGAACGTGATCCGCCGCCTTCGAGGCGCCGTTCCCGGGGCTGGGGCGGCGCCTGCGGGGAAGGGGCGGATCGGGCTTGTCCCGGATTCCGAATCCCCGTCGGGGCCGCCGCCGGGCGGCCCTTCCCGGCCCCGCATCGAGGCCTTCGTGGACGATTCCGCCCTCCCGGTTCCGCTGTTCGACGACGACGCGCTGGGCGCGCTCGCCGAGGACGTCGCCGGGGCGCAGGCCGACGTGGAGGCCGATGCGCCGTCGGCCCGGATGCCGGACCATCTGCGGCGGACCCTGATGGGGCTTTCGGCGTCTTGGTCGGAGGTCGGCGGGACCGTCGACGACGGATCCGCTCCCGCACCGTCGCCGCGGGTGCTTGCGTCGATCGACCCCCGCGGCCCGGTTCGCGCGCGGCGCTGGGTCGCCGCGGCGGCGGTGTTGCTCGGGCTGATCGCGGCCGCACCCTTCGTGCTTCGCGGGTCTCGCGCGGAGGCCGGCTTCTCGACGACGTTCGTGCGCCGGATGGACTGGGCCTCCAGCGTTCGCCGGATGCCGCAGGGCGAGGCGGCGCGATTCCTGGCCGTCGGAAGCCGCCTTGCTGCCGGCACCACCGAGTGGATGGGGATCGGACTTCCCGGTGCGAGCCTCGTCGTCGTCGATGCGGGCGCGCCCCTCTCGGTCGCGCCGTGGCCGGCGAAGGGCGCCGGCGGGATCGGGTCGTTCCCGTTCGTCGGCGACCGCCGGGCCGTGTTCGCCGCGTCGTCCGGTGTCGTGCGCATGTCCGCCGTCGACCGCGCGATCCCCCTCGACGTGAACGGGGTCGGGTTGCTGATGCTCGTCCGTGGTGCGGCCGTCGTCGTCGTCGATGCGGGGGTCGCGCCGGCCAACGGGGTCGGCCTCGCACGCGTCGCACCCGGAACGCCCCTGGTCGGACTGGCCGCGGGCAGCGAGGCCCTGTGGCGGCCGGTCGGAAGCGATCTCGTCCATCCCCTGCGTGCCGGCGAGCGCAGCCTACTCGGCGCGGACGGACCCCGACCGTTCGGGGAAGCCGAGGCGTCGTTGTTCCGCGAGTTGCGTTACTTCGGAGGCGACGTGCCGGCGGCGCCGCTCGAGCGGCGCGTGACCGCGCGGGCATGGCGGCTCGTCCGCGGTGCGGCTCGTCCCGACGGCGCGAGGCGGGAGATCGCCGCGGGTGGCTTGGCGGCGTGGTCCTGGCCGGTCCCCGGCGCGCTCGCCGGCTCGGACCTCGTGCGCCTCGATGCGACCGCTGGGCCCGGTGCGCGATTCGTGCTTCCCCAACTCGGGCTGGTCGCCGAGTGCATCGACGGCCCCTGCGAACCGGGCGTGGCCCCGCTCGAACTCGAGTTGCCGGAAGGCTGGCACGACCGTCTCGCCGGACGGCCGCTCGAACTCGTGCTCGAGGCGGGACGCGGGCACCATGCCGTCGTCGAGTCGCTGGTGTTCCGCCAGCCGGTCGAGCAACCGGCGGACGGCGCCCGCACGCCCTCCGTCGAACAGTCGCCATCCTCCGAGGAGTCCCCGCGATGAGTCGTCGATCGTTCCGGTCCGAGGAGCGCGGCGTCGCGTTGCTGCTCGTCGTCACGATCCTCGTGGCGATGTTGCTCGTCGCGCTGCCGTTCTCCGTCTCGATGCGGCAGGGCGAGGAGCGCACGCAGGCGCTCGGCGCGCAGCAGCGCGCGGCCTCCGAGGCGGCCATCCTCGCGCGACTCGTTGCGTTGCACTTGCAGGGAGGGCTTCCGTCGGAGGAGCAGGCGCGGCGCGAGATCGGCGCGACCTCGGTCGATGCCGATCCGATGGTCGACTCCCTCGAGGAGATCACGCCCGACGACCGGTTCCGCAAGAAGGTCGTCGATCTCGTCACGACCGGCTGGCTCGGCGATCCGGATCTCGCCACCCGCGCCCGTTTCCTCGCCTCGCGCGGCCTCGACCCGATCACCGACGATCGCGGCAGCATCTGGAGCGTCGAGGTCCAGGACGCGCAGGCTCGGATCCACGTCGAAGGCACGAGCCCGTTTCTGTTGGGCAACCTGCTCGGCGGTGCCCTTCTGGCCGAGGACATCGACGCGAGCGACACGGAGATCGCGGTCGAGCACGTCAGCGCTGGCCACGGGGGGATGCCCGGCGGATTCACGCCGACCGGCGGATTCCTGCGAATCGGCGGCGAGGTCGTGCGCTACGAGTCGTTCGACGGCAAGGCATTCAAAGGGTGCAAGCGCGGCGACCTGACCGAAGTGCCCTTGCTCGACAACCGAAGCGGCGAGGAGCACAAGAAGGGCACGCCGGTCGTCGATTACGTCGCCTACAAGCTGGCAACGCACCTGATCGCGCGCAACCCCGGCCGACTGACGCCGTTCCGCACGCTCGAGGAACTGCGCGACATCGCGAGTTGGGGCGGCGGCGGGGTGCTCGCGGCGGATCGCATCGAGCGACTGCTGCCCTACCTGACGGTGTGGGCGCGGCGCGAGATCGGCGGCTCATGGGTCGCCGATCAGCTCGTCACGAATTCCCTGCCCGACGAGAGTTCGTCGGACGGCGGCCCGGAGGTCGTCAGCCTGCGTGATCGCTCGAATCCGACCGGCACCACGCGCTACCTGCGGCCCGGCGTGATCGTGCGGTTGAACGACGGCCTCAAGACGGTCTACCAGACGGTCGCGCGCATCGGCGACGCGGAAGGCCGCCAGGCCGAGAACAAGGTGCACCTCGCGGGAAGCGTCACGGCCTACGGCACCGACGTCACGTTCGACGGGGGACGCACCACGTTGTCGGCGTGGGCACCCCATCCGATCAACATCAACACCGCGTCGCGCGAGGTGCTGTATGCGGTGCTCGCCAACGTCCACATGCGCGGCGCGGACACGCCGGACAAGATCGTGACGCCGGAACTCGCGTTGCGGCTCGTCGATCTGATCGTCAACGAGCGCAAGGGCGACCTGTCGCGCGATCCGCAGACCGGCGAACGGACCGGCGGCCCGTTCCGGACGGCGGGCGACTACGGCCGCTTCCTCGCCGACCTCGTCCGACGCCACGTGCTGACGCGCGATCAGCAGGCCGCGCTCTATCTGAACGCGATCAACCCGAACAGTGCGTCGCTCGGACTCGGCACCACGTCCTGGTGTTTCCGGACGCTCGACGTCTACCACGTCGAGTGCCGGGTCACGGTGAACGATCGCTCGGGTCAGCAGGTCGCCGAGTCCGGTCTCCGTCAGGTGATCGAGGTCGGGCCGGGATCGCCCGCGTCGTGGGTGGTCGACTCGCAGGCCGAGTTCGAGGAACGCCTCGCGATGGGTTCCGGTGCGAAGTGGACCGCCTCGTTCCCGTACGGCGTCGCGTGGCGTCACGAGACGGTCGCCCACGTGCAGCCGGCGCTGCGCGGCCCGCCCGGGTGGCTGCGCAACACCTACCCGGACGATCACCGGGGCGAGAACCTCGGCGACGTGCGGCTCGAACCGTTCCGGATGCAACTGCCCGGCGCGCAGCTGGTCGAGCACTTCGGCGAGGCCATGTACACGGAGGGCTGGTTCACCGGCTACGACGGTCCGTGGA
>CAZPGF010000128.1:0-7532 GCA_964586025.1 uncultured Planctomycetales bacterium | reverse complement strand
CCCCGCACCGAGCGACACGGAGAACGACGAAGCGTGATCGCGAAGCCGTAGACTTCGGGCGATGACACGTCGCGCCCGACTCCTCGCATGGTTCGTCCTGGCGACCTCTCTCGTTCCGATGGGGAGGGAGCGGATCGGCGCCTCCGAGGACGATGGGGAGCCGACGCGATCGAGCGTGGACCTCACCGGCGCGCGGATCCTTGCGTCGTCCGACGTGCCCTCGATGCTGCGGACGTTCTTGCCCGAGTCGCGCGCGCCCGAACCGCTGCGCTGGCCGCTCCCGCCGGACGGCCCCCTCCTGATCCTCGGGCTGCCCGCCCGCGATCCGCTGGCGGGGGAGATCGCGTCGGCTCTCGGCGCGTGGGATCCGGGCGACGACCTCGCCGGGGGTTGGCGCGTCGCGGCATGGCGCGACGGCGAACGCACGATCGCGTTGGTCCTCGCCGAGGATCCGGCCGGCTGGATGGCGGCTCGCTTCGAACTCGAGGTCACCGCCGACGCGGATCGCCTGGATCCGGCGATGCGCACGGTCGATTGGCAGGCGAGCGACGAGCACGGTGCGACCCGCATCCGGGAAGGTCGGCGCGGCGAGAGGCCGCGCATGGCCTGGCGCTGCTGGCGCGGGGACGTCAAGACGCCCCGCGACGCGTCGCTCCGCCTCGCCGGCGCTCGCGCCAACCGGGTGCTCCTCGCGCCCCCCCGCGCGGCCGCGTTGGCGGAGGCGTTCGCCGCGGCCGGCGTCGAGGTCGTCGTGGAGATCGCCTCGGAGGGGACGGATCTGGCGGCGGATCGCGAGCGCGTCGCCGTGCTCGCGCGCGAGCACGGCGTGCGCGAGGCGCTCCTCCGCGTAACGGTCGCGTCGTCCGAGACGGCCTCGCTGATCGCGGAGATTTCGTCGTGGCCGCTCGAGCGGATCGTGCTCGCGCTACCCGATGCGGCCGCGCGGGAGCGCGCGCTGGACGCGGTCGTCGGTCGCATCGCCCCGGAGATCGTCCTTCTCGTGCCGGCCCGTTCGGACGATCCCGTCGAGTCCCGATGGATCGCACGCGCGCGCCGAGCGGGCGTTCGCTGGGTGCTCGACGAAACGTTCGGTGCGCCGTCCTTGGTTCCCGCGGCGAGCGGCGACCCGACGCGGATCCCGTTGCTTCCGTTTGCGGCTCCCGCGCCGGCCGCGGACCGCGCGGATGCGGCGGGGGTCCTCGTCACGGGCCGCCTCGATCACGTCGAGGAGACGCTCGCCCTGGCATGGGGCGGCACGAGGCCGACCAACCCGACGGAGACGTTGCACGCGCGCCTGCCGATCGGACTCGCACGCGCGGCGGACCCGCGTGCGGCTGCCCTCGCCCGGCTGGAACCCACCGACGGACGGCCGGATCCCGTCTGGCTCGTCGCGATGCGCGAACGGCTGACTCGACCCGGGGCGACGTCGTACGTGACCGTGCCGGTCGTGCCGGTGGGCGCGAGGATCGACGGCGCATTGACGGACGCGGCATGGGCGTGGGCGACGTCGGTCCCCGGCCAGGCCGGCGTGAGCGTGGTCTCGGACGGACGACGTCTGCTCGTCGGCTGGCGCATCGAGGACGACGAGCCGAGGGAACTGGATCTCGGCACGAACGGCGTGCGCGTCACGATCGATCCGCGCCGCGGCACGATCGACGTCGCGAGCAACGTCCGCGCCGCGCTCGTCGCCTCGGGCGTGTGGTGCCCTCCGGCGGCGTACGCGTGGCGCGCGCGAGCGGGGGCAGGCGGCACCGCCGAGATCGCGCTGGATCGCTTCGATCTCGGGCTCGACGCCCATCGCGGTCAACGGATCGGGCCGCTCGGGGGCGAAACGGGGGGCTGCGTGCATCTCCTCGTGTTGCGGTGACGCCGGCGATCGACGGTCCCCGGCCCCGAGCGCTCGGACGCGGGCCGTCGCGGATCCTGAGCGATCAGGTCCCGAGATCGACGACGCGCCATCCGGGATGGGCACGCGCGATTCGCTCGACCAGCGCGAGATGGCGGGCGCGACCGGATTCGTAGGCGTAGACCTCGATCGTCGGGCCCCGGCCCGCCTCGATGCCCGCTTCTCTGCGCGCCTCGACGCCCTCCGGGTCGAACGGCAGGAAGCAGATCGTCGCTTCCTCGGCGGGCGCTCGCTTTTCGAACGGCTCGGGGCCCCGTGCGAGGCGGTACGCGATGGGAACCGCCACTTCGAGGATGCGGTCGCGACGGAAGGCGGGGGGCGTCACCTCCGCCTCGCGCCGGGCGGCGTCACGGAAGAACCATCCACGAACGGCCGCGAGCGTGCCCCGCCCGAGGTAGTAGTCGCGAACGTGCGCGTCCACCTCGCGCCAACGTCGTTCGACCTGGCGATCCAGCGCATCGGAGTCGGCTAGGCCGAGCCACACCGACGCGGCGCGTCCGAACGTCGAGCGATCGATCTGACGCAGGTCCGGCGCCGCGCCGCAGAGGTCGAGGCCGTACTCGTCGAGGCACCACGGCGCGGGCCAGTCGATATGCCGCACCTCGGGATCGTCGAGGATCGCGAGAACGGCGTCGGCATGCGGCGTGCCGGCGGGCAGCATCAGCAGGATCGGCGTCTCGTGGGAGGGACCCGGGCTCATCGCCCGACACGGTAGCGACGCAGCGAGACGGAGACCTCGCCGACACGCGGGAGGGCCCGAGCGTCGATCGGCACGAGACCGACGCGGGCCGCTTCCCCATCGAACGCGGCCGCGTGCGCTCGGCCGGGGTCCGCGACCCACGCTTCGCCTCCGGGCGAGAGGAGACGCGCCATCGCGGGGGCGAGTCCGGCCGCAAACGCCGCCTCGTACAGCACGTCCGCGGCGACAATCCGGTCGAACCGCCGCCCCCGCAGCGCCTCCCGCCAGTCGCCGACGACGAACTCGACCGCGCCGAGCCCGAGCACCACGGCACTCGCGTCGATCCCCGTCCCCGCGCGCTCGTCGCGGTCGAGCAGGACCACCTCGGCGTCCCGGCACGCGGCGGCGAGCCCGACGACCCCGGTGCCGCAGCCGAGGTCGAGGATCGCGACCCCCTTGAGGGACGGGCCGCCGAGCAGGTCGCGAGCGAGGGCCTCTCCGGCCGGCCAGAGGCTGGCGAAGTACGGCAGGCGCTCCTCCCGCGCGTCCGGGTCGGCGGCGAGGGCTTCGAGCAGGGCATCGGGGTCGGCGTGGACGTACACCCCGAACGCCGGGTGCGAGGGCGTCGGAAGGGGGCGCCAGATCCACCGGCCGCCGTCCGGTGTGGGGCCGAGCGGAGGGGGCATCGACGCGGTCGGCTCGATCACGGGCGGCGCCTGCTTTCCATCGCGCGCAAGCGATACCACAATGCCCGCCCCCCCCTGCGTCGGCGGCAACCGTCGTACGCGAACGACACGCCCGACGGCGCCTTGGGGGGAGGCGCGCCGAGGAAGCGCATGGCCTGGCTGATCGTCGACGGACACCAGGACATCGCGATGGCCCTGCTCGAGGATCCCGGTCGCGACTTCGCCGCCCCCGCACCGGCCGGACGGGCGCTCTCGCTCGCCGATGCGCGGCGCGGCGGCCTCGCCGTGATCCTCGCAACGATCTTCGCGCCGCAGGGTCGTGGCTCCTCCGGCAATCCCACCGAGGAAGCCGAGCGCCAACTGCGCTGGTACGACGACCTCCTGCTCCGTCATGAGGAGCACGTCTTCCGCCTGGAGAGCCGCGGCGACCTGACCCTCTGCGCCCCCGGAGGCCCGATCGGCATCGTCCACCTGATGGAAGGGGCCGACCCCATCCGCAGCGTTCGCGACGTCGCGCGATGGGTCGAACGGGGCGTGCGGGTGATCGGTCCGGCGTGGAACACGCCGAACCGTTGGTGCGGTGGCGTGGACGACGGTCGCGGGCTCTCGGCGGATGGCATGGCGCTCATCGAGGAGATGGGACGGCTCGGCGTCGTCCCGGACGTCAGCCATCTGACTCCGGCCGCGTTCGACTCGGTGCTCGAAGCGCATCGGGGTGTCGTGGTCGCCTCCCACAGCAACGCCGCGGCGATCCACCCGCACCGTCGCAACCTCTCCGACGCCCAGATTCGCGCGATCGCCGATCGCGGCGGACTGGTCGGCATCGTGCTCTACCGGCCCTTCCTCGGTGACGGCCGGGTCACGCTCGATACGGTTCATCGTCACATCGATCACATCGTCGGACTCGTCGGCCCGGACCATCTCGGCATCGGGTCGGATCTCGACGGCGGATTCACCACCGACGACGCGCCGGACGGCATTCGCAGCGTCGCGGACCTGCCTCGGATCGGCGACATGCTGCTCGAGTCGGGCTACAGCGAGGACGCCGTCGCGAAGATCCTCGGCCGCAGTTGGCTGAGGGTGCTGGAACACGCGCTACCGGCATGACGCCGCGCCGACCGCACGTTCTAGGGCACGCTCCGCGCGCGCTCCTCGCCGCGGCGCTGGGACTCGCGCACGCCGCCTGCGGGGAGTCCTCTCCCCCCGTCGTCCGGTCCGACCCGCACGGTGATCCCGTCGCGGTCGCTTGGCGCGGCGAGGTCGGTGAGCGCTACGAGGCACGCATCGAGGTTCGCGTCGTGGACGAGGAACGCACCCTCGACGGGGCGCAACGCGAGACCACCCATCGGGGCGTGTGGTCGATCGTCGAGACGACGACGGCCATCGACGACGCCGGTCGGCCGACGAGCGCCGACCTGGTCGTGCGCTACGCCTCGGGCGGCGCGGCCGACCCGGAGGCCGACGCGCCGACGGCGACGGGCACGATCGATCGCGCGTCGCGCGAGCACCCGATCCTGCGTTGGCGCGACGAGACGATCGGGCCCCTGCACCGCGGGGCCGAGCGCCTCGACGCGGTCGGCCTCGCCGCGGACGCGCCGTGGATTCCGCGAAACGTCGTGCGCGTCGGCGAGGCGTGGCGCCTCGACGAAGTCGAAGGCCCCCTCGACCCGCCGCCCGTGGGATGGTCCGCTCCGGCGTCGGCGCCGTGGCGGGACGGGACGTTTCGCGTCGCCGCGATCGAGGGCCGCGGCGAGGACGCGATCGTCGTCGTCACCGCCGAGACGACGACGCGGCTCCTCCGCGACGACGTCGCCGACGACGATCGGCCGCCGATCCACCTCACGGAGGACCTCGAGGGCACCGCGCGAATCGCCGCACGCGACGGACGCCCTCTCTCGTTCGAGATCACCGTGCGCAAGCGCACCAGCCAGAGCGGCAACGCAGCCGTCGAGCACGCGCGCGTCATCGGCGCGATTCGCCGCGTCGCGCCGACCGACGGCCGGTAGGATCGCCCGCGATGACGTCGCCCGCCTTCGCCGCACGGTTCACGGACGTGCGCAAACGATTCGGGTCGTTCGAGGCGGTTCGCGGCATCTCGTTCGACGTGCCGGAGGGCAGCCTCTTCGGCCTGCTCGGCAGCAACGGCGCCGGCAAGACGACGTCGATCCGCATGCTGATGAACATCTTCAAGCCGGATGTCGGTCGCGTCGAGGTACTCGGCGAGACGATGAACGAGGCGATGAAGCCGCGCGTCGGCTACCTCCCCGAGGAGCGGGGCCTCTACAAGAAGATGCGCGTGCGCGAGATGCTCGGCTTCTTCGGCCGCATCAAGGGGCGCGACGCGGCGTGGCTCGCGCCGAGGATCGACACCTGGCTCGAACGCATGGGCCTCGGCGGCTGGCGGGATCGTCGTGTCGAGGAACTCTCGAAGGGAATGAGCCAGAAGCTCCAGTTCGTCGTCACCGTGCTGCACGAGCCGAGTCTCCTCGTCCTCGACGAGCCGTTCGCCGGACTCGACCCGGTCAATCGCGACGTCCTTCGCGACGCCGTACTCGACCTGCATCGCCATGGGACGACCGTGCTGTTCTCGACGCACGTGATGGAGCAGGCCGAGCAACTCTGCGATCGGCTCGTGATGATCCACCGGGGGCTGGTGCGCCTCGCCGGGAGCCTCGACGAGGTGCGGCGTCGCGAGGGACGCGAGGCGATCCACGTCGCGTTCCGGCTCCACCCCGGCGCGGATCTCGAGGGGCTGCCGGGCGTCCTCTCGCTGACGCGCGGCGGTCAGGAGGCGGAGTTGCACGTGGACCGGGAGACGCCGACCGAGCCCCTCCTGCGCGCGCTGCTCGATCGCGCCGACGTGCGTCGCTTCGAGCGCCGCTCGCCGAGCCTGCATGAGATCTTCAAGCGGATCGCGGGCGAGGAGGCGGACGCATGAACCGGATCCTCGACGTCGCCCGCCGCGAGTACTTGGAGAACGTCCGCACGAAGGCGTTCCTGATCGGCATCGTGCTGACGCCGCTCTGGATGGGTCTCGTGCTCCTCGTTCCCAAGCTGATGGCGAGCAGCCGCGCCGAGGACAAACTCGTCCGCATCGTGGACTCGACGGGAGTCCTCGCCGAGGACCTCGCCGCGCGCGTTCGCGATGCCGGCGGGTTCCGGGTCGAGGTCGTCGAGGACGTCGATCCGTGGGCGAAGGATGCGGCGAACCTCTCGCTCGTCGATGAGCTGCGGATCAAGGCCGGCGCGGGCGAACTGTACGCGATCGTCCTGACGAAGGCGGCACTCGAGAAGAAGGCGTCGCCGGGCCCCGGCGAGCGACCGAGCGAGGTCCTCGGCGCGAGCCGCAGCAGCGACGACGCCTTTCGCGGGCCGTCCCTCGCCGCGATGGTCAACGACGTCGTCAACATGCGGATCGCACGCGACGAGGGCATCGGGTCCGACATGCTCGAGCGCCTCGCGCGTCCGGCGGTCTCCTACGTACCGGTCGACGTCCGTGGGAAGACCGCCGCACCGACGTCCGCGATCCTCCCGTACCTCTTCATCATGCTCCTGTTCATGGGCGTCGTCGGCATCAGCCAGATGCTCGTTTCGAGCACCCTGGAAGAAAAGTCGAACCGCGTCTACGAGGTGCTCCTGTCCAGTTTGAGTCCGCGCCAGCTGATGACCGGCAAGATCCTCGGCATCTGCGCGGTCGGCTTCACGCTGCTCGTCGTGTGGAGCGGCGGCGGCCTCGTCGCATCGCGGCTCGGCGGCGCGGGCGACCTGGTCGCGGGGCGCCTCGTGCTGTTGCTCCTCGCGTACTACGTGCTCGGTTTCCTGATGATCGCGAGTCTGATGGTCGCCGTCGGAAGCGCCTGCAACACGTTGAAGGAGGCGCAGAACCTGATGGCGCCGATCTCGGCGCTGCTCGCGCTGCCGATCTTCATCGCGATGATCGTGCTGCGGAACCCCAACGGCGACCTGGCGACGGCGCTCTCGTTCTTCCCGCCGTTCACGCCGTTCCTGATGATGGCGCGGGTCGCGAGCGTGCCCGAACCGCCCGCATGGCAGGTGCCCGCCAGCCTGCTCCTCCTCGCGATCAGCACCTGGGTCGCGATGCGACTGGCCGCGCGCATCTTCCGCGTCGGCGTCCTCCTCTACGGCCAGCCCCCGAGCCTCCGCGAGATCGCTCGTTGGATGCGCGCCGACGACTGATCGCGCGGATCCGTTCAGGGGGTCTCTGACCTTGCGGACATGCGGCTTCGCAGATCGGGGGCGA
>CAZPGF010000127.1:0-7559 GCA_964586025.1 uncultured Planctomycetales bacterium | reverse complement strand
GGCTGGACCTGCGGCCCGAGGCGCTCCTCACCCACTCGAAAGCCTGAAGCGCCACTTCGTTTTTGACCTAGGTGCTCATGGGATATCCCGACTGAGACTCACGTAGCCTCTCGGCCGGGGGCCTTCGGGAACCGCGCGCCCGCGGAACCAACGCGCGAGACGGGTTGGCGTCGGTGTCCGAACGGATACCCTTCACCGCCGGTCCGGGTTCGCAGGCGGGGAGCGGAAGGTCGCCGTGGAGGGCGACGTGTGGTGGACCACTCGAGCCCGACACGGCGGCCTGATCGCCCCCGATCTGCGACGCTGTTCCTCCGCAAGGTCAAGGACCCCCTGAACGCGTACGTCAGAGGGCGTCGTTCGGCGGCGTCCAGGCGCGGACGGCGCGGGGCGCGCCGAGCACCTCGGCCAGCAGCACCGCGCGACGCAGCATCTCGCGATCGTCGTGGGTCCCGGTCGTCAGGTGCAGCCGAGTCCGCGCGCGCGAGCGGCGCTCCTCGGAGAGCGACGACTTGACCGTACCGATCGCCGTCGTCGCGAGCGCGGCATCGAGGCTCCGCCAGGCGGCGAACACCGGCGCCTGGACCGGCTCGGCCGGTCGCGCCGCCTCGCCCGACCCGTCGCCGGGCAAGTCCCTCGGCGCGGCCGTTCGACGCGGACGCGGAGGCGGCGGCGGTTCGTCCGGCGGCGGCCAGGGAAGCCGCAGGAGGTCCGGCAGCCCACCCTCCGACCGCTCGCCCGGCGGGTGCGTGGGCGCCTCGGGGTGCTGCTGCTGTTGGGCGCGCTTCTTCCGCTCGCGTTCCGCGATCTGGCCGATGATCCAGACGAGGAACGTGATCAGGAAGACGACGAGTTCAGGGCCGACCCGCATGGGTCAGTTTCCCTGCGTCCCGCCGGGCGGGCCCGCATCCGGACCGCCCAGGCTGTCGCGCATCCGCGTGTCGGCCTCG
Source organism: uncultured Planctomycetales bacterium (assembly GCA_964586025.1). GTDB lineage: Bacteria > Planctomycetota > PLA2 > PLA2 > JAEUHO01 > JACKGW01. The sequence continues at coordinate 6,612 of CAZPGF010000127.1, read as the reverse complement.
ACGTTGCGCAGTCGATACCAGTCCATCACGCCGAGACGTCCGGCGCGCATCGCCTCGGCGACCGCGAGGGGCACCTCGGCGTCGGCCAGTCGCACCTTCGCCTCGTTCTCGACGACGAGCGCGCGATTTTCCTGTTCGTGCGCGACGGCGAGCGCGCGGCGCTCCTCGGCCTTGGCCTGCGCGACCCGCTTGTCGGCCTCGGCCTGATCGGCCTGGAGGCGCGCACCGATGTTCTGTCCGATGTCCACGTCGGCGATGTCGATCGAGAGGATCGTGAACGCGGTCCCCGCGTCGAGTCCCTTCCCCAGCACGGTCTTCGAGATGAGGTCGGGGTTCGCGAGCACCTCCTTGTGGGAACTCGAAGAGCCGATCGTGCTGACGATGCCCTCGCCGACGCGGGCGATGATCGTCTCCTCGGTCGCGCCGCCGACGAGCTGGTTCAGGTTGGTGCGGACGGTCACCCGCGCCCGTGCGAGCACCTGGATGCCGTCCTTCGCGACCGCGGCGACCTCGCGCTTGTCCTTGCGCGGATCGGGGCAATCGATGACCTTCGGATTGACCGAGGTTTGAATGGCGTCGAGGACGTCGCGTCCGGCGAGGTCGATACCCGCCGCGGTGCGGAAGTCCATCGGGATCCGCGCGCGGTCGGCGGCGATCAGCGCGCGCGCGACGCTCTCGACGTGCCCACCGGCGAGATAGTGCGCCTCGAGGTCCTTCGTCTCGACCGGCAGGTTCGCCTGCACGAGAGCGATCTTGCTGCTGACGATCGTGCTCGCGTTGACCCGGCGCAACCACATGCCGACGAGTTCGAACAGGCTGATGCGGGCGTTCGAGAAGTACGCCTGGATCCAGAGCTTGAAGAACTTCAGCAGGATCACCAGCAGGACGAAGACGACCAACAGGCCGACGACGAGCAGGATCGTGCCGAGGTCCGGCGCCGCGGCGAGCGAGACCGGGATGCGGGCGAGGTCGGGCATGGTCGTGACTCCGTGGGGGACGAGGATCAGAGGGGAGGCGTCGGATCGGGATCGGCCACCGGATCGCGTGACGCATCGACGTCGACGCGGATCTCGGGACCGTCCACGGCGACGACGATCAGGGGGGTGCCGCGCGGGACGAGCCCGGCGACCGCGACGACGCTGACGCGTTCGTCGCCGAAGCGGCCGTTGCCGCCGGGCTTCAGATCGGACTCGGCGACACCCCGCGCGCCGACGAGCGGGCGGAAGTCGGGAAGGCCGGCGCCCGGCGAGGTCGCGGGTCCGGTCAGGAGCATGCGGCGCCCGAACGGGAGGCGCGGCAGCACCCGGAACGCGCCCCGCAACACGACCGGCACCGCGACCGCGATGCCGACGACCAGCAACCAGCCGGCGAGCATCCCGCCTTCCTCGAAGGCGATGATCAACCCGAGCAGGATCGAACCGCCGGCGATCAGGCCGAGAATGCCCATCGACGGGAAGAACACCTCGGCGACCACGAGAGCGAGGCCGAGGACGAGAAGCGCGAAGGCGGCGATCACAGGCGCGGCTCCCCGGCTTCGCGGACGACCACGACGTGCCCCTCGCGGCGAAGGACCACCAGCGGACGATCCGATTCGACGAAGGCACCGTCGCTGACCACGTCGACGATCGCGCCGCCGAAGCGTCCGCGTCCGGCGGGGCGCAGAGCGGTGAGCGCCGTGCCGCGCTCGCCGGCGACGGGCCCAACGAGCGGCGCGTCGGCCGTTGCCGGTACGGCTTCGAGCGGGCGGAGCCCGCCCCGCCCTCCGCCGAGTCGCCCGGGCATCGTGCGGGCGGCGATCAACAACACCGCGATGGACAGGAGCGTCGTCGCGACGAACTGCAGTCCGTAGCGCACGACGATGTCGCGTGTGATCGCCACCTCGCGATCGGGCAGCGACGCGCCGGTGGCGAGAAGCACCGCGCCGGTCGCGAGCGCCGCGATCCCCAGGATGCCGGGCAGGCCGAATCCGGGGATCAGGTACACCTCGACCACGAGGAGCACGAGTCCGAGCGCGATCAGGAACAGCGGAAAGCCGTGCAGGTGCTCGGCGAGTCCCGAGATCAGGAGCAGCACGGTCAGGGCGGAGGCGGCGATGATGCCGGCGAGCACGCTGCCCTGCCAGAGGAACATCGTCGCGCCGAACGCCACGATCGCCGCGAGCACTCCGGTCAGGCCGATCAGCCAGCGGCCGGCGCGTTCGCCGACCGACATCGACACGTGCGTGATCGCCGCGCCCGGGGCCGAGAGCGCTTCGAGCAACTCCTTCTCGCTCTCGGGCGTACCGTCCGCTCCGAGGCGACGGTCCACGAAGCCGAGGTCGAGGGCCTCGCGGCCGGTCAATGTCAGCAGATGCCCCTTGTGGGAGATCGGCGCTCCGACGCGGACGACCTCCGATCGCCTCAGTCCCACCTCGGGGACGATGACCGCATCGGGATCGTCGCCCGAGAAGGCCGCCCCATCGACGTACCACGTGCGGTCCCCGTCGCGTTCACGCACCTTCACGATCTCGATGGACTCGCTGACCATGGCCTGCGCGAGGAGCACCGGATGGCCCTTCTTGTCGGCCCACGCGCGAAACCACGCCCGCAGCGCCGTCTCCAACTTCTCCCCGGCCGGGATCGGTGCGCCACCGGGACTCATCAGGATCGGCTGGCAATCGCCGAACGTCGCATGCGATGCGAGCACGATCTCGTCGCAGGCGAGGCTGATCCACGCCGCAGCGCTCAACGCCTCGCGCGGAACCCAGGCGACCGAGTGGATCGAACCCGGCAGGGCGAGCAGGGCTTCGCCGATCTGCTTGGCCTCGAGCACGCTGCCGCCGGGCGACTCGATCCGCAGCACGATGCAGTCGGCGCCGTCCTCTTGCGCCGCCGCGATGCGTCGGGTCATGTACGCGCGCTGCATCGAGTCGATCTCGCCGTCGAGATCGATCACGTGGATCCGGTGAAACGGCCCGGCGAGCGGCCACGGATCGTCCTCGGCGCGCGCGAGCGTCGCGCCGAGGGTGATCGCGGCGATCGTCAGAACGAGGGCGATGCGGCGCACGGCGGGATTCTAGGGGGAACGAGGGATCGGGTCCCCGCCGTGCCGCGCGTCGCCGTGCTCGTTCCGGGGGTCTCCGACCTTGCGAACGTGCGGCTTCGCAGATCGGGGGCGCTCAGGCCGCCGTGTCGGGCTCGAGTGGCCAACCACACGTCGCCCTCCACGGCGACCTTCCGCTCCCCGCCTGCGAACCCGGACCGGCGGTGAAGGCGAAGGAAAAGCAGTTTAGTGGTTCTTCGGGTGGCCCTCTGCGTTGCGCGCGGAGAGCGGGGCCTGAACGGACCCGCGTCGCAGACGCCCCTCAGTCGATCAGACCGTGGGTCGTGAGGCTTCCGACGCTCGCCGGGCCGCTCCCGAGCAGACTCGCGTCGAACGTTCCGGAGAGATTCACGTAGACATCGGGTCGAGAGCCCGGATTCGGGTCGAGCACGAGCGCCCCCAGGGCGCGACCGGGAACGGTCGCGAACTCGCTGACGCCCGGCACGAAGGTCGTGTCGACCGCCGAATCCGCGACCAGGTCGTGCGGCAGGCTCGCCAGGACGAGACGGCCGGGATCGCCGACGAAGAGGTCGCCGAAGCCCGACACGACCAGAACGTCGCCGTCGGGCGCGAGGGCGACACCGGCGAGGTTGCCAGCGGGCGTTCCGAGTGCGCCGCCGATCGAGATGCCGTCGTCGATACCTCGCAGGATGGCGAGGCGAGACGGATCGAGCGGGATCGACATGAGTCCGTCGAGGCGCAGGGCGTAGACCTCCCCGGTGACGCCGCTCGGAAAGAAGCCGACGTGATGTCCCGCACCATCGCGTCCGAGCGCCGGGCGGCTGACGAGCCCGGCCAGGCCGAGTTCGTAGGCGCCGAGGAAGGCGTGGGTCGTCGTGTCGTAGACGGCGACCGCGGCCGGCGACATCGGTACCAACCGGAACGACGCGTCGTACCCGGTGACGCCGCCGAGCGTCGCGATCAGACGCGTCTGCGAGCCGAAGGCCGACGTCGCGGTCAAGACATCGAGCGACACGGGATTGAACTCGTGCGTGCGGATCGTGCGCGTCGTCAGGGCGTTCGGATCGCCGATCGTTTGGACGATCGGATTGCGGGCGCGATCGACATCGAACGCCTGGATCGTGCCGGGGTACTTCGTCGTTCCGTAGGACGGCGCACCGACGATCAGATTCGACATCGCGACGTAGACGGTGCCCGCATGCAGCGCGCGGGGCGCGAATGCGATCGCCTCCGCGGCGCTCTGCAGGAACGTTCCGTTGGGCACCGCGCCGCCCGACGAGTCGGAGATCGGGTCCGGCGTCGCGTAGAGGCGGCAGAGGTTCACGGTCTGCAGCACCTGTCCGGTGCGCGGATCGAATACGATCAGGTTCGACAGAGGCGGCGTGCTGTCCGAGCCGCCCGCGCTCGCGATCACGAACCCGAGGCGATCGGACGCGATCTCCAACTCGTTCAGGTAGAACCCGAAACCGATCGGGAACAACGGATCGACCGGGGCGCCCAGGGCGTCCTCGAGGTGGTCGAGTTCGATGTGGGCCGGCACGTAGAGCGACGAAGGCACCGGTCCGTCGGGGCCGAGGTCGTAGGGACGGATCCATGCGCCGGCGGCCTCGATCTGGTCGGCGTCCACACTGAAGAGGGTGCCGCCGAAGCGGACGAGGTCGCTCGGGAACGCGCCGAAGAGGGGCGTGCGCGCGTGCGTGATCGCTTCGGGATCGAAGATCGGGGGCGCCGTCGGCGTGGGCGGCGGCAAGGGCGGGAGAGGGGTCGGCGGGGGAGGGGTCGTGCCGCCGCCGCTCGGCGGCAGGACGGCGAACGGAGGCGGCGTGGTGGCACCGCCACCGCCGCACGCGACGACGCAGAGAGAGAGCGCAAGCAGACCGAAGGCGCGGAAAGGCCCACGTCGCGTCGCGAGTCCGGCGACGACGTTCGGGCCAGGGACGATCCGAGACATGGAACGGCTCCTGGGGTTGGGGGCAGCCCGGATCGGTCTTCTGGCTTCCGGATCGTCCCTCGTCCCACGCCTTCCCAGGCAGTCGCCCAGTGGCCGGCTCCAATCGAGCCTCGGGGGTCGGTCCCCGGTTACAGCGGCGGTCCCGCGGAGGATTCGCACCTCACTTCCCACCGACCCCCTTGGGGTCGGCGGATCCGCGCCACCTGGACATGGAAAGAACGAATGGTGGAGCCGTGGGGAGTCGAACCCCAGACCTCTTGAATGCCATTCAAGCGCTCTACCAACTGAGCTACGGCCCCGTGGGGCGCGCATTGTGCCCGGACGCGCACCCGGGGCAAGTCGCGCAGGACCCGCCGACGCGACACGGCGTTTGCGACCGATTCGGCGGGGAGGGGTAGCATCGTCAGATCGCCGGCGCCGCGGGCCCGGCGGAAAGGAGCGACCGTTGGCCGTTCACCCGAACCTACCCGAGAGCCCGCCGCCTTCGGACCGGATGCTCGGTGAGCGGATCGGTCGCGGCGTCGTGGCGGAGGGCCTCGTGCCCGAGGCGCTCGCGGACCGCGTCCAGACCGGCTTCCAAGACCTCTCCCGCCTGCTCGGCGCGATCAAGGAGACGCTCCAGAGCAAGGACGGTCAGGTCCAGCAGACCCTTCAGGCCCTCCCCGCGTTCCTCCAGCAGGTACCCCGCATCCACCGCGCCGAGATCGAGTGCCTCGCCCAGATCAGCAAGCAACTGGAGCACATGGGCGGTGGTACGCGCGACGTCCTCGCGCGGCTCGAGGGGCTGCCGGATCTCCTGCGCACCCTCGCGGTGGGACAGTCCGAGCAGCAGCGTTTCCTCGACAATCTCCAGGCGCGCATGTCGGACCACCTCGAGGTCCAGTCGAAGGCGATCCGCGAAGGGTTGGAACAGCAGCGCCGGGCCAGCCAGACCCAACTCGAGCTCGTTCGGTCGCTCGCCACGACCCAGGAGGAGGTCTTCGCCACCTTCCAGAGCACCCAGAACCGCGCGCTGAACGTCTTTCATCGGGCCCAGCAGCAGGCGATGACCCAACACCGCGAGACGCAGCAGATTCTCGGCCGACAGGTCGAGATGCTCGTCGATCGCGTCCACAGCGCGCAGACGCGGGTGTTCTGGTTGAGCATCGGCATCGCCGCGCTCGCCGCGGCGGGTCTGATCGGCGTGCTGCTCTTCGGCTAGGCCGCTCGCCGGAAGCGGCCGGCGTCCCGCCGACTCCATCGGGCCGTGAGCCCACGCCCACGAACCGCCCGGGCCCGGCGATCCCTTCGCGACGAGCCGTCGCCCCGCCGGAATCGGCGCTACGGCACTAGGGGGGGGAGTGCGCCGTGTTCCTCGCCGAGGACCAGGACGCCCGGCGCCGTCGCCGAGAGGTCCGTGGCGTCGATCTCCTCGGTGAGCGGGTCCAGATCGTCCTGGGTCAGCGTGCCGCCGTCCCAGGTGAAGCGCGCCGCGATGTCCGTGTCCAAGATCGACAGGAATCGATCGCTGAACGGTTCCCTTCCCAGCACGCGAACACTCGTCGATCCGCTCGGAACTCCCGCCACCGCGTCAACGATCACGGCGGCGGAGGGGTCGAGGAAGCCGGCCGCGATCGTCC
>CAZPGF010000126.1:0-7613 GCA_964586025.1 uncultured Planctomycetales bacterium | reverse complement strand
GGCCCCCGACGCGGCCGCGGCCGAGACGACCTCCTGAAGGCCCGCCTTCGTGGGGTCCGACCCCACTTCCCATTCCGACTCGAGGCCGTACCCTCGGACGCAGTGATCCGCGCCGCGCGCCTCCCCCTCTGCACCCGCCTGGGCCTGCTCGCCGTCCTCGGGCTCGCGGTCGTCCTGCCGCTGGCACTGCTCCTCCAGCCCGCCGACGTCATCGCTCGCGGCGAGGCCTGCGCCACCGCGGGCGCGGCCACCGCGACCGTCCTGACCGAGTGGTGCCGCGGCGCGCGCACGACGCCGTCGCCCGCGCCGTGGCTCGCGTTCACGATCGCGACCGATGCCGTCGTCGACTTCGCCCACGTGGGCACGCCCACGTCCGAGTCGCCGCCGTTCGCACGGCCCGCACGTCGCGCTCCGAACGAATCCCGCCGACTCTGACGCGGGCGGCAGCGCCGTCCCACACCTCCCCGGCCGGACGCGCTGCCTTCGATCCCACGCGACCCCGCGCGACGGCGAGACGGTCTCGCCCCGCGCCGACGTCGTCGGCCGGTTGGGTTCGAGTCCGTGCGTGCGATGCGTCGCACGAGCGGCTCCGGTCACATCGAGGATGTCATGATCGAGTACAAGGATCTCAAGGGGCGGGTAGCGCTCATCGTCGTCGTGGTTGGGTTGTTGCTTTGGGGCTGGTTCGCCAACGGGATCCGGTTCGGCCAGGACCTGGTCGGCGGGACCACCCTTCGTTTCGCTCTCGACATCGAGGGAGCGAAGCGGGCGGGCCGCATCTCCGAGGATCGCGATCCCCAGGAGGTGGTGACCGAAACGATCGCCGTCATCCAGGATCGAGTGGATCGCACGGGCCTCGGCGAGACGCAGATCCTGCCGCTCGGCCAGGACCGCTTCCAGATCTCGCTCCCGACGACCTCGGAGGGCCAGGCGGAGAGCGTCATCGGCGTCGTCACCCAACTCGGCGACCTGAAGTTCCGCATCGAGGTCCTGCCGAACGAGTACTACTCCGGCGAGCGCGCGGAGGCGCCGCGCCTGGCCACCGAGAACGTCTGGCCGCAGGGCGACGTCGAGTCGTTCAACGCGTTCAAGCGGCAGGAGATCGAGCGTTGGAGAGCGGCGCGCGTCGCCGGCCTGCCGTACGAGCCGAGTGACAAGCGCTTCTTCCTCGCGAAGGCGAAGGGCACCGACGGGCAGTCGGAATCCCACTTCCACGTCCTCGAGGAGCCGCTCGATCCCACGGAACGACAGTTCGGCGGCGCCATCGTCGTCAATCCCGCCAAGGCGATCAATCACGATTCGCGTCAACCGGTCGTCACCTACGACATCCGCACCGAGTGGCAGAATCTCTTCGGGCAGTGGACCGGTCGCAATCGTCTGCTGCCGATGGCCATCGTCCTGAACGACGAGTACATCAGCGCTCCCACCATCCGGAATGCGCTGACGACGAACGTCGAGGTCAGCTTGGGCGCCGGTTCGTTCGCCCAACTGGAGAAGGAGGCCGAACAGCTCGTCACCGTGCTGCAGACCGGTTCGCTCAAGATCCAGCCGCGCCTCGAGTCGGAGAACCGCATCGGCGCGTCGCTCGCCGGCGAGAGTCGGGACCGCGGCCTGATCGCGATCGTCGCGGCGTTCCTGCTGGTCCTCGTCTTCATGCTCGTCTACTACCGCGTCGGCGGCCTCGTCGCGAACGTCGCGCTCCTGTTGAACGTGGTGTTGCTGATCGGCTTCATGGCGATCTTCAAAGCGGTCCTGACGCTGCCCGGCATCGCGGGCATCGTGCTGACGATCGGTATGGCCGTCGACGCGAACATCCTCATCAACGAACGCATTCGCGACGAGCTGCGCGCCGGCCGAGGACTCCACCGCGCGTTGAGCGAAGGCTACGACCGCGCGTTGAGCGCCATCCTCGACGGCAACCTGACCTCGATCATCGTGGCGATCTTCCTCTACATGTTCGGGAGCGGCCCGATTCGTGGCTTCGCGATCACCATGCTGATCGGCCTGTTCGTGTCGCTCTTCACGGCGATCTACGTCACGCGGACGATCTTCGAGTGGGCCCTGCACAAGGGCTGGATCAAGAAGCTGTCGATCTGGGGCTCGGGCGAGCCGCTGTCGATCGACTGGATCGGTATGCGCCGCATCCTCGTCCCGGTGACCGTGTTCGCGATGCTCTTCGGCTTCGTCCAGTTCCTGACCAGCGACAAGTACACGCTGTACGACGTGGATTTCACGGGGGGCTATCGCGCGACGGCCGCCTTCGGCGTGCCGGCCAGCGTGGACGACGTGAAGGGTGCCCTGAGCGAGCGACGGACCGTGACGGTCACGCGGCGCACGTTCGACGAGAACGACACGCCGCAGGAGACGCCGCTCCAGGTCGAGATGGGACCGTTCGACGGAGCGGAGGTCGTGGCCGTCGGGTCCGAGCGGCGGGCCGCCGACATCAAGGTCCAACGCCTGTTCGACGAAGCGACCGAGGCAAGCGATCTTTCCGACGAAGAGCGCGCCTCGGCGTTCCAGGCCTTCCTCTCCGCCGCGCTCGAAGAGCGGCTCCTTCCCCGGTGGGTCCAGCGTGGACCGGACGTCTACCACCACCCCGCGGGCGGCGCGGCCGACGATCCGCTGAAGGATCAGGACGGCGGTGTGTCACTCCGCGTGGCTCTCCTCGACCCGAAGGGCCTGCTCACCGCCGAGCACCTCGAACGGCTCCTGGAGCAGGACTTCCCCCACTGGGTCGAGGAGGACGGCCGCCAGGTGCCGAAGTCGCCCACCGCGGTGTCGATTCAGCGCCACGTCGTGGTGCGAGACGTGGACTCGCCCGCGGCCGGTACGAAGGCGTTCGACGTCTGGATCCGCACCGCGTCGAGCACGGGCCAGACGCTGCCGATCTCGCCCGAGGACTGGCGCCACCGCCTCGGCGAGTACCTCGGCGGCGAGCGGTTCCTGGCCGGGCTGACGACCCGGGTGGGGTCGGCCGCCTCGCCGGCCGATCTCGAAGCGATCCAGCCGAGCCAGCCATTCCCGTCGACCGACGTGATCGGCTCGTCGGTCGCCAAGCGACTGAAGGACGACGCCATCAAGGCGCTCGCGTTCTCGCTGTTGGGGATCATCGTCTACGTGGCGTTCCGCTTCCACTCGAAGGCGATGGGCTTCGCGGCGGTGCTGTGCCTCGTCCACGACGTGGTGGTCGTGCTCGGATTGACCGCGATCTCGAACCAACTCGGTTTCGTCGATGCGAAGATCAGCCTGGTCACGGTCGCCGCGTTCCTGACCCTCGTCGGCTACTCGGTGAACGACACGGTGGTCATCTTCGACCGGGTTCGAGAGAACCGGGGCAAGAGACCGGACATCACCAAGGATCTCCTCAACCTCTCGATCAACCAGACCCTGGCCCGATCGATCAAGACCGCCGTCACGTTCCTGCTGGTCTGCTTGGCGCTGTTCGTGATCAACTACGGCCAGCGGAACGTGCTCGAGGGCTTCAGTTGGGTGCTGATCCTCGGTTCGGTCATCGGCGCGTTCTCGACCGTCGCGATCGGCTGCACCCTGCTGCTGTATCTCCCGTGGCTGTGGAAGCGCATCGGCGGGTTCGCGCCGCGCGCGACGATCGTCACGAAGCCGCTGTCGAACGCGCTCACGTTGATCCTCGTGCCGGTGACCGCCCTCGTCTACGCGGCGTGGTGGCTCGTCTTCGGCGTGGCGGCCTTCGTGATCGGACTCGCGATGTTCGTGCCGTGGGCGCTCTCGTCCGACGCCGACACCGCAGCGGTCGTCAGCGCCTAGATCCGACCGTCAGGCGTCCGCGTCGGGCAACGGCTCGATGCGGACGCCTTCGACACGAAGTCGCTCCGCCTGGGGCGGTGCGAGGAGCACGTCCACCTCGACCTCCTCCGTGCCGTAACGGACGTCGAGGATCTCGCCGATCCCCCGCACGCGCGCGAGCAGTCGGCCCTCGTCCGGGTTCAGCGTGATCCGCCACAGCGCATGCCGTCGGAGGACGTAGGCGTAGACGGCCTGCGCGAGCGCGTCGAGGCCCTGGCCCGTCGCCGCGCTGGTGCGGATCGCGTTCGGCAGACGCTCCTCGAGCAAACGCAACACGAGCGGGTCGCGCACCCGGTCGATCTGATTCAGCACGGTGATCCGCGGGACGCCGCCCGCCCCGATCTCGTGAAGCGTCGACTCCACGATCTCGACGTGCTCGGCGGCGTCCGGGTCGGCGGCATCGACGACGTGCAGCAGGAGATCGGCGGCGCGCGCCTCCTCGAGAGTCGCCCGGAAGCTGCTCACGAGGTGGTGCGGCAGGTCCCGGATGAAGCCGACCGTGTCCGAGAGGAAGACGCGCTTGCCCGGCACGACCTCCCAGGCACGGGTCGTCGTGTCGACGGTGGCGAACAGGCGATCCTCGACGAGCACCTCCGACCCGGTCAGCGCGCGCAGCAGCGTGCTCTTGCCGGCGTTGGTGTAGCCGACGAGACAGGTCGTGAACCAACGGGACCGACCGCGCGCCTGCCGCAGCGTGTGCGCCTCCATGGCCTCGAGGTTGCGGCGCAACTCCTTGATGCGGTCGCGAACGAGGCGGCGATCGGTTTCGATCTGCTTCTCGCCGGGTCCCCGCACGCCGATCCCGACGCGCCCCCCACCGACCTCGCGATGGAGGTGCGTCCAGAGGCGCTTCAGGCGCGGCAACGCGTACTCCATCTGCGCGAGTTCGACCTGGGCCTTGGCCATCGCGGTGCGTGCCCGGCGGACGAAGATGTCGAGGATCAGCTCGGTCCGGTCGATCACGCGCGTGCCGCCGATCGCCTTCTCCAGGTTGCGGGCCTGGGACGGCGAGAGGTCGTGGTCCACGATGACGAGGTCCGCGCCCTCCTCGCGGGCGAGCGCCTGGATCTCGCTCGCCTTGCCCTTGCCGACGAAGGTCGATGCATCCGGCCGCTCGCGGCGCTGGACGACGCGCCCGATGGTCTCCGCGCCGGCGGTGTCGGCGAGGCGTTCGAGCTCGTCGAGCGGCTCCCCGAAGGTCGGCGCGCGATCGGGCAGGTCGAGACCGACGAGGATCGCGCGTTCGCGGCGCCGGCCGTCGGTCTGGAACGCGCTCGGTCGGTCGAGTTTCACGTGGCGGACTCCCCCCCCGTGGCCGCGACGACGGGTTCGAACGCGATCGGGTGCCCGCGCCGATGCACGATCCGCACCCGCCAGCGCGCATCGTCGCGTTCGGGGGCGTCACGGCGCGCGTGGGTGCCGCGGCTCTCGTTTCTCAGCAGGGCGCTGGCGACGACGCCCTGGGCGACGCCGAGCATGTTGATCAGCGCGAGGCGTGCCGGATCCTCGCCGCCGACCCGCTGGGCGAAGCGGAGCCACGCCCCGATCGCCGCGGCGGCTCCCTCCAGATGCCCGGCGCTGCGAAGGATGCCCGCCTCCCGCCACGCCAGCGCCTTCAGCGACGCGCGCAGGTCGTCCACGTCGATCTCGCCGCCGCCGACCCCACCCTCGCCGCGGAGCCGACTCGTCCGGGCCGGTGTCTCGCGGGCGTGGGCGGCGGCCGCAAGACCGGTGCGACGACCGAGGACGAGCCCCTCGAGCAGGCTGTTCGAAGCGAGCCGATTGGCGCCGTGCAGTCCTGAGCTGCTCGCCTCGCCCGTGGCGAAGAGCCCCGGAACGTCGGTGCGGCCGTCGAGGTCCACACGGACCCCTCCGATGCAATAGTGCGCCGCAGGGCGGATCGGGATGAGGTCGCGACCGATGTCCAGGCCATGAGCCGCGCAGGAGCGGACCACGCCCGGGAAGCGCTTCGCGATGCGCCCGCCGTCGAGGTGGCGCAGGTCGAGGTAGACGCCGCCGACGTCGGCACGCTGCAGGTGCGCGGTGATGAGGCGCGAGATCACGTCGCGTGGCGCCAGTTCCCCCCGCGGATCCGCATCGAGGACGAAGCGCCGATCCTTGTCGTCGACGATGTGCGCCCCCTCGCCGCGAACCGCCTCGGTGATGAGGAGGCGCGGTACACCGGCCAGATAGAGTGTGGTCGGGTGGAACTGGACGAACTCCAGATCCCGCAGGCTCGCGCCCGCCCGCCATGCCGCCAAGGTTCCGTCGCCGGTCGCCCCGGCCACGTTGCTCGACTCGCGATAGATCTGCGCGTACCCGCCGGTGGCGATCACGACGGCACCCGCCCACATCATCCGCAGGTGGCCCCGCGAGTGGACGAGCGCCCCGCGACAGACTCCGTCGTCGTCGGTGACGAGATCGACCAGGAAGGCGTCGGACCAGGCCGTGACGTCGTCGCGCTCGCGCACGAGGCGGTCGAGCGTGTTGCGGATCTCGGCCCCGGTCGCGTCGCCGCCGGCGTGGAGGATGCGCGCCCGGGAGTGCCCCCCCTCGAGGCCGCGCGCGATCGAGCCGTCCTCGTCCCGATCGAAGCGCGCCCCGGCCCCGACGAGTTCGGAGACACGCTCCGCGGCCTCCTCGGTGACGGTCTCGACCACACGCTCGTCGCACAGTCCGCATCCGACCTGGAGCGTGTCGCGCGCATGGAATCGGGGCGAGTCGCCTCCGTTCGGAAGCACCGCCGCCACGCCCCCCTGCGCCCAGGCCGTGTTGCAGGCGTCGAATCGTCCCTTCGCCAGGAGGTGGACCCGAAGGCCCGCCCGGGCGGCGGCGAGCGCCGCGCTCGCCCCGGCCACCCCGGCGCCCACGACGAGCACCTCGGCGGTGTGCTGGGGCAGGCGAAACGTGTCGAAGGGAAGCAGGTAGCGCGGGCCGACGTCCATTCGCGCGAAGCGTAGTGCCGCCGCCGTCCGCCCCCCACAACTCCCCCACGCGTCGACCGTCCTCACGCCCAAGGCGCGAGCCGGCGGAGCCCCGCACGGCGCGCCCCCGACCCGCCGGCGTCGCCCGGCCGATCGGGCGGAGGCGGGATCCGACGCGCCGGAGACTGGAGGCGAGGGGAGTCGAACCCCTGACCCCCGGCTTGCAAAGCCGGTGCTCTGGCCAACTGAGCTACGCCCCCGCGCATCGACGGAACTGGTGGGCGTACTTGGACTCGAACCAAGGACCTCAGCCTTATCAGGGCTGCGCTCTAGCCGACTGAGCTATACGCCCGGAGGATGCGGAGTGTACCCCCGCGTGCTTGCGAGACAAAAACGCCGCACGCCGCGCGCTGAGGGCGCGCGGCGTGCGGGAAGAAACGCCCGGCGTTGACCTACTTTCCCGCCGTGAGGCAGTATCATCGGCCCCAAGGGCTTAACGGCCGAGTTCGGGATGGGATCGGGTGTGGCCCCTTGGGTGTGGACACCGGGCAAAAGAAGGAGTGAACGGGGGTCGAAGGTCTCGATTTCCTGTCAAGGTCGCAACGCGAATCACCACGCCGAGTCGATCGTGATCGTCTCGCGGATCGGGTCGCGGTTCGCTTGTCGTCCCTTCCATGCCCTGTTCCTCCCGCGAACGGGGGAACGGCACCGGGCGCCGGAAGGGAAAATGGTCAAGCCGATCGGCTGATTAGTACCAGTCCGCTGAACACGTTACCGTGCTTACACGCCTGGCCTATCGACGTCGTAGTCTTCGACGAGCCTGATGGGGAAAACTGGTTTTGAAGAGGGCTTCACGCTTAGATGCTT
>CAZPGF010000125.1:0-7896 GCA_964586025.1 uncultured Planctomycetales bacterium | reverse complement strand
GACGTGCGCGTCGTCACCGACGAGGGCTTCCAGCGCGGCCTGATCGGCGTCGCCCCGCGCGGGCGCGACCTCGATGCGGTCGTCGCGATCCCCGCGGGAGAGCAGCGTTCGAGCACCCTCGATGCGGGCGAAGACGATTCGACCGCCGAGGACCGATGCCGCGCCCGTGTCCTCGACGATGCCGCCGACGACCAGGGTGCGCAGTCCCGCGGCCGTGCCCGCCCGCACGTCCGCACCGATGCGGAGCCCCGTGCGCTCGGCGAACGAGCGCGTCACCACGAGAGACGTCGGATTCTTCCAGAGCGTCGCCAGATCCAGCGTCGAACCGGCGGGCGGCGCGAACTCGCGCAACCGGCGCTCGCGCACGAGATCGACCCCGCGCAGCAAGACCAGCCCCTCGTCTTCGAAGTCGGGCAGGGCGATCGTGCCCTCGACGACCGGCGCCGCGTCGAAGCGGCCGTCCCCCTCGATCCGGGCGAGCCACGTCGGATCCACGCCCGCGCCGCGCGCACGCTCGACCTGCCACCGCGCGCGACCGGCGGCGCGCTCGGCGGCCGCCTCGAAGCTGCGGATCGTGCTCGTGTGGGCGACCTCGGTGCTCGCGAACAGCGCCACGCCGAGCGCGATGCTGGTGGTCACGAGCACCGCGCGCAGGCGATGCGTGCGCCAGTGACGCCACGACAGGAAGAGCAGCAGCGCGCGCATCAGCGCTCCGTCGTCTCGAGACGTCCGTCCTTCAGGCGCACGACCCGGTCGGCGACGTCGGCGGCGTTCCGATCGTGCGTCGCCATCAGGACCGTGCGCTTCCCCGGGGTCTCGTCCACGAGCGCGCGGAGAAGCGTCAGCACCTCGCGACCGTTCGCCGAGTCGAGATTGCCGGTCGGCTCGTCGGCGAGGACGAGCGACGGATCGATGATCAGCGCGCGCGCGATCGCGGCGCGCTGCAACTCGCCGCCGGACAGTTGGCCGGGGGCGTGGTCGCGACGGTGGGCGATGCCCATGCGGTCCAACAGCGGCGCGACGCGCGACCGCACGTCGCGCAGGCGCTCGCCGGCGATCAGGCGCGGCAGCGCGACGTTCTCTTCGATCGTCAGCGTCGGGAGGAGGTGGAAGAACTGGAACACGAACCCGACGTGCGAGCGCCGCAAGAGCGCACGCGCGTCCTCGTCGATCGCGCCGGTGTCCTCTCCGGCGATCTCGACCGTTCCGCGGGTCGGCACGTCGATCGCCCCGGCGAGATGGAGGAAGGTGCTCTTGCCGGAGCCGGACGGTCCCATCACCGCAACGAACTCGCCGGCGGCCACGTCCAGGGTGAGGTCGTCGAGTGCGACGACCTCCTGTCCGCGAAGGCCGTGGACCCGCGTCACACCGACGAATCGCACGGCGGGAACCGGCGGGCGAGTGTTCTCCGTCACGGTCGGTCGCACTCCAGGGGCGCGTCGGGCAACCGTACGCGACGCCGAC
Organism: uncultured Planctomycetales bacterium; assembly: GCA_964586025.1. GTDB lineage: Bacteria > Planctomycetota > PLA2 > PLA2 > JAEUHO01 > JACKGW01. The sequence continues at coordinate 6,432 of CAZPGF010000125.1, read as the reverse complement.
GCGAACGGCGCCGTTCGGCTACCCTCGGGCGGCGCCCATGACCCGACGCCCGCCGCCCTCCCGACGCACCCTCCGCCGAGCGCTCGTGCTCTCGATCGTCGTGCTCGGCGCTCGCCCGACGGCCTCGGAGGAACCCGCCGACGACGTCTCGCGCCCGACCTCGGTGCGTCGTGAACCGACGCCGATCGCGCGCGTCGCCGACGATCCGACGCGATTGCCCGATCTGTTGCAGACCGACGCGCGGTTGCGGCTTCCGCGCAGTGGGCGGATGCACTGCGCGCCGGTCACCGTGGCGAACGGCCTTCTGTTCCTCGCCGGGGAAGGGTGGGAGCGGCTCGCCCCTCGCGCCGCCGAACCGGCGCTCGCCGCGAGCGATCTCGTCGCGACGCTGGCATCGTCGCGGTACATGAACACGAGTCTCGCGGAGGGGACGAGTACCGCCGGGATCCTGCGTGGACTCGCGCGCTTCCTCGCCGATCGGGGCTACGCCACGCGACGACTCGACTACGCCGGGTGGCGCGCGCATCCCGCCGAGCACGCCTCGGGCGCGGTGCGGCCCGATCTGGACGACCTCGCGCGCACCCTCGAACGGCCCGGCGCGCTCGCCTGGTTCAATGTCGGGTGGTATCGCAGGACGTCGGACGACGGGACGTGGCTGCGCACCGGAGGGCACTGGGTGACGGTCGCCGGGCGGCGGAGCACCCGTGAGGGCGTGGTCTGGATCCTGCGCGACTCCTCGCCGCGCTCGGGTGCACGCGCCCGAGCGGAGCACGCGCGTCTCGAGTTGCTCCGCGGGGGAAGCGTGGCGGGTCCGTTCGACGGGCTGCCGCAGACCGCTCACGGCATCCCGCGGATCGTCGAGGGGCTCGAGCGGCCCCCGACCTGCGATGCGGCGCTGGTCGATGGGGTGGTCGTGCTCGAGTTGGCGCCGCGGCCCTGACTCGGGCCGCGGCGCGCCGAGCGAGATCTACTCGCCGGACTCCTCGTCCGTCACGTCGTCGTCCATCTCGTCATCTGCGTCGTCCGCCGCGCCGCCCTTCTCCGCGGCGTTGACGTTCTCGATGAACTTGTTGAGCGCCGCCTGCGCCTGCGGCTCGCTGGCGAGCTTCGGATGAGACTTGAGAGCGGTCGCCATCTCGCGCGCCTCGGCGAAGCGCCGCTTGCCGAGGAGCCAGTTCGCCGAGTGGAACGCGAGGTTCAGGTAGAGACCTTCCTCAGGCGTGTCGGCGAGCGTCGCGGGCTTGATCGACTTCAGCGTCGCCAGGGCCGCGTCCCAGTCGTTGAACTCGCCGTTGTTCTCCTGGAGTTCGTCGAGCATCGTCTTCAGCTTCTCGCGCTGGAGGACGCTCTCGCGCAACTGGAGCAGCCCGGCCTCGCCCTTGGGGTCGATCTGGGGGATGCGATCCATGATCCAACAGAACGCCGGATCCGTGAGGAAGCCACCGTTGGCGATCGCGGGAAGGCCGGCCTTGATCTCGTCCACGGATGCCTTCTCGCGCTTGTCGGCGAGGACGCGCGCCTTGACCCCGTTCTGGTGGAGCTCAGCGAGGTGGGTGAGGTAGCCCTCGGGACCGCCGGGCTTGTAGCCGGTCTTCGCGTAGGGCGTTCCGTCGGCGAACGTGAGGAGAATCGTCGGGAATCCCTGCACGCCGTATCGGTCGCGCAACTCGTCGCGCTTCGCCGTATCGACGACCTTCGCCTGCAGGTCCGGCGCGTTGGGGAAGTCGAGGAACACGAACACGAAGTTCTTGCCCGCGAGATTCGCGAAGTCGCCCTTGCTGAAGACCTCCTGATCGAGGCGGATGCACCATCCGCACCAGTCGCTGCCCGTGAAGTTGATGAGCAGATCCTTCTTCTCTGCCTTCGCCCTCTCCTGCGCGGCCTGGTAGTCGCGCATCCAGGGGAACTCGTGGGCGGCCTCGCCGGCCGTGCCGGACGCCGCAGGAGCCGGGGGCGCGTCGGGCGCGTCGTCGGCGAAGGTGTGCGCCGCGCCGCCGAAGAGGCCGACGAGCGCGAACGCGAGCGCGACGCCGCGAACGGCGGCGCGCCGAGGGGTGGATTGGATCATGGGGAAGACAGGCTCCTGGGCCGTGCCGGGAGAATCGGGCGACCCGGGGAGAAATGTCCGGGCGCCGGGCAGGCCGAGATGGGTCGCCCGACTCTACCGGGCGGAGGGGCCGCCCCCCGCTCGTGGCCGGGAGGGGGCCTTGGTCCACGGGCGAGGCACCCCGCCGGCGGCCCCCGAGGGCGTCCTACTCGGACCCGTCGCTGGCCGGAACGGTGCGGTCGCGCGCCCACGCGCGGAGGGCCTCGATCTCCTCGCGGCGGAGTTCGAAGAGGGGGCGGGTGTCCGCGATCTCGACGAGGAGGTCGTCGGTCGTCAGGTCGAGTCCCGTCGGAAACGCCCGGTGCAGTCCGCCGATCACCACCTGTTCGAGTTCGGCGCCGCTGAATCCTTCCGCCGCGCGCGCCAGGCGCCGCAGATCGAACGTCGCCGGATCGCGGCCGCGGCGCTTCAGTTGGAGCGCCAGGATCGCCGCGCGTTCGCTCTCCACCGGAAGATCCACGAAGAACACCTCGTCGAACCGGCCCTTGCGCATGAGCTCGGGCGGGAGCGCGCGCGGATCGTTGCACGTCGCCACGACGAAGACCTGCTTGCGATGCTCCTGAAGCCAGGTCAGGAGGCGCCCGACGAGCCGCGCCGTCAGTCCGCCGTCCGCGTGGCCGTCGCCGGTCGCGAGCGCCTTCTCGATCTCGTCGATCCAGAGCACGCAGGGCGCCATCCGTTCGACCGCGGCGAACGCGCGATCGAGGCGCTTCTCGCTCTCCCCGATGTACTTGTCGAAAAGGCGCGCGGCTTCCAGCCGCACGAGCGGGAAGTTCAGGCGATGCGCGACAACGCGCGCCGCGAGGCTCTTGCCGCAACCCTGGACGCCGAGGAGGAGGAGCCCGCGAGGGGCTTCCAGACCGTACGCCTTCGCTCGGTCGCTGAACCCGTGGCGCCTTCGATCGAGCCACGCCCAGAGCCGGCCGAGCCCTCCCGCCGACGGCGCGTCGTCCGCATCGATCGAGACGAGTTCGAGCGCACCGCCCTCCTCCAGCATCTCGCGCTTCATCGCCGCGATCGTCGCGAGGTCGTCGCCGGTCAGCGCCATGTCGTCGGCGATCGCGCGGCCGATCGCGCGTTCGGCCTCGTGGACCGTGAGGCCGCGCAGGCTGCGCACGAGGTCACGCATCTGGTCGTTCGAGAGCACGACCTGGACCTGCAGGGTGCGCGAGAGGTCGTTGACGACGCGCGCAAGCACACGCTCGAGTTCGGCGTCGCTCGGCAGAGCCCAGCGGACACGGGCGCCGAGGTGCACGAGGTCGGGAGGAATCGAGAGAGACGCGCCGGTGATGACCGCCGTACGCCGGAATCGGCCGCGGTCGTGGATCGCGTCCTTGAGCGTGCGGCGTAGCGCCGGGTCGTCGAGCCAGGGGCCGAAGTCCTCGAGGTGGAAGACGGCGTCGCTGTCCCATGACGCGATCGTGCGCAGCGCTCGGTCGGGCGTTCGCGTGTCCACCATCGCGTTGCCGCCCTGGATCACGATGCCCTGGCCGGATCCCCAGCGGTGGCAGGGGATCCCGACGGCGAGCGCCGCGCGCCGCACCGCCTCACGAACGCGCCCCTCCTCCGTCGAGTCGATGAAGGCGAGGGGAGCGCGCGCGCGAATCAGCAGTTCGAGCTCGCGGATGACGTCGATCGGCACGGTGGTCGGCCGTCCGACGCTACCGGAGGCGAACGAGACGGAAGTCCGTGAAACCGTCCCCCGTCGTGCCGACGCGCCCCATCAGGTGCCTCCCGTCGATCCGGAGCGTCGCGTTGTCGGGCTGCGCCGACGTGGTGGCGCCGCCCTCGACCCGCGCCGACTTCTTCGTGCCGCGGACCTGGAGCGCACCGTCCGCGAGACGCCCGACGCCCTCCCAATCCACGTCGATCTCCAGGGTGCGTCCGGCCTCGTCCACCGTGATGCGGGCCATCCCGCGCACGGCGAACGACCCGTCGCTCCCCTTCTCGATCGTGATGGCGATCGGGTACTCGATCACGGAGCCATCGCTGAGCACCTCGCGACCGTCGCCCTGCCACCTGCCCGCGTAGCGCGGCTCGGCGGCGGTGGCGGCCTCGGCGGCACGCGACAGGCGGAACGGCGTAAAACCGTTCTTGTCGTTGCCGAAGCGTCCGACCAGGGTCGGACCCTCGATCACGGCCTCGATCGAGTCGAAGGCCGATTCGACCTCGCGGCCGTCGACGGTCATCACCTTCGCCGTGCCGCGGCCGACGAGGCGCGAGCCTTCGCGCCGCGCATCGAAGAACTCGGTGACGGCGACGTCGAGCGTGCTGCCGTTGGACGGCATGGCGGCCGAGGCATCGAGGCGGATCCGGGTCGTGCCGTCCGCTTCCTCCACGAGGAGTCGGACCGGGTACTGGAAACTCCCCGCGTCGCTCGTTTCGCTGACCATGCCCTCCCAGCTGCCCGCAAACGAGAGGCGGCCACCGAGGAGCCCGCCGTGGGTGCTCTTCGGCGTCGTCGCCTGCTTGCGCGCAAGCCGGAACGGCGTGCTCGACGCATCCGAACCGAAGCGACCGACGAGGCGATCTCCCTCGCGTTGGAGGATCATCATGTCGGGGTCGCTCGGGGTCACCGTGCCGTTGACGAGGAGTCGCTTCGACGTGGCCCGCCCGCGCCACGCGCCGCCGTCCGCATCGAGGACGAACGACTGCGTGATCTGGACGTCGATGACGTCGCCGCGGTTGGGAACGCGCGCATGCGCGTCGAGCTCGACCGCGAGGCGCCCGTCGGCGCGCTCCTGGACGACGAGCGAGAGGGGGTAGCGGAACGTGCCGCCGTCGCTCGAGGCCTCCTCGGCCTCTCCCTCCCAGGTGCCGGAGACATCGGCGTTCGCCGCCGACGCCAACAGGAGCAGCGCGACGATCGACCCGAGAAGCGAGAGCATGCGCGCCATGACGACCTCCGCGAGGGCCGCGCCGGCCGGTGTCGCCGGACCCGTTCGGCGATTCTAGGGGACGCGCCGTGCGCTGGCGGTTGTGGCCCGGGTGTCGTAGGACATCCCTTCGTGGACGTCCAACTCACCGTCTCCCACGTCGTGGAAGCGGACATCCCGCCGATGCGCGGGTCGCGCTTCCGTGGGCGGCTCCTTCCGGTCGCGGACGACGCCGAGGTGCGCGCGGCCCTCGAGGCGGTCGCCGCCGACCATCCCGATGCGACGCACCACGCCTACGCCGTTCGGTTCGCTCCGGACGGCGGCCGCTGGCGCGCCCACGATGCGGGCGAACCGCACGGCAGCGCGGGGCTGCCGATCTATCGACGCCTGCAGGGGCGCGGTCTCGTCGATGCGTTGCTGATCGTGACGCGATGGTACGGCGGCACGCCGCTCGGCGTCGGCGGGCTCGCGCGCGCCTACGGCGACGCCGCCGACGCCGTGCTGGCGGTGGCGCCCGTCGTCGAGCGCGTCCCTCGGGCGCGGTACGTCCTGCGCCATGCGTACGCCGACGGACCGCTCGTCGACGCGGTGCTCCGCTCCGTCGGGCTGGTGACGAGCGAAGCGGTCTACGATGTGGAGGTGCGGCGCATTCTTGACATCCCGATCCGCGACGTCGAACGCGTGGAAGCGATCCTGCGCGACGCGAGCCGCGGCTCGGTGCGCCTCGCCCGCGAGGAGGCATCGTCATGATCGACGGCTCGAAACCTCCCGCCGACGGCGCCGCGCTCGCGGACGAGTTGCGCCGCCTGCTCGCCGAGACGAACGACCAGCGTCGGCGTTTCGGACAGACGTTCTGGCATCTCTATCGTTCGCTCGTGTTCTGGGGCGAGCACGGGCACTCCTTCGCGCGCACCGTCCAACTCGCCGCCCCAGCGGGTGCCGCGCTCTTCCAGTCCATGGCGGTCTCGCTCGTCGACCTGGAGCCGAAACGGCCCGACCGCGCGCTGCGCCGCTTCGCGCGCGACGTCCTCGAGCGGCTCGCCGCGGACCTCGACGGCGGCGATCGTCTGCGCGTCGCGTACCTGCGCTTCCTGGAGGGGCGCTTCCCCGCCCTGACCGAGTTGATGCGCGCCGAGTCGCCAGAGACGCGTCTGTTCGACCACGACCTCGCCGCGGAACTCGCGCAGGGGTTCGCGGCGATCTCGACCGTGTCGGCCGACGCCGTCCCGGCGCGCGTTCGGCATCTCGCCGACGCGATCAGTGAAAGCGCTGGCGGCCCGCGCGAATCGTGAAGATTCGTTCGAGGTCGTCGCTCGGCGACTCGACGAGGCGCCCGAGCGCATCCGACGGCACGCCCTCCACGCGGATGGCGTCCTCGCCCGCGACGACCTCGCGGATCGCGACGAACGAGCCGTCGCGCCAGAGATCGAGGCGATACGTCCGACCCGC
>CAZPGF010000124.1:4507-7909 GCA_964586025.1 uncultured Planctomycetales bacterium | reverse complement strand
AGGGGGTCGCTGACCTTGCGGATGTGCGGCTTCGCAGATCGGGGGCGCTCAGGCCGCCGTGTCGGGCTCGAGTGGTCCACCACACGTCGCCCTCCACGGCGACCTTCCGCTCCCCGCCTGCGAACCCGGACCGGCGGTGAAGGCGAAGGAAAGGCACGCCTTGGGCGGATCGGTCGCCATCGGAGTCGCGCGCGGAGTGCGGGGCCTGAACGGATGCGTCCGCTTGTATCCGTTCAGGTGGTCTCTGACCTTGCGGGTTTCGTTCAGGGGGTCTTGGGCCTTGCGGGCGTGCGGCTTGGCAGATCGGGCGCGCTCGGGCGGCCGTGACGGGCTCGATTGATCCACCACACGGCGCATCCCACGGCGACCCCGCTCCACGCCTGCCAACCTCGGCAGGCGGTGAACGCGAGGGGAGGCGAATCGTCGGCGCCTCGGGTCGCCTCCTGGGTAACGGGCGGGTGCGGGCCGGAACCAGCGCGTTCGGTTACACTCCTCCAGAGCCCGTCGGCGATCGGGCCGATCTGGACCGGAGAACCCGATGTCGCTCCGACTCGGCGATCTTGCCCCCGACTTCACCCAGGACTCGACCGAGGGGCCGATCCGATTCCACGAATGGCTCGGCTCGTCGTGGGGAATTCTGTTCTCGCATCCGAAGGACTACACCCCCGTCTGCACGACCGAACTCGGCGCCGTCGCGCGCCTGAAGCCCGAGTTCGACAGGCGCGGCGTCAAGGCAATCGGTTTGAGCGTCGATTCGCTTTCCGACCATCGCGGGTGGGCGAACGACATCGCCGAGACGCAGGGCGTGCCGTTGAACTTTCCCTTGCTCGCGGACGCGGATCGCCGCGTTGCGGACCTCTACGGGATGATCCACCCGAACGCGAACGACACGTTCACCGTGCGCTCGGTGTTCGTGATCGGCCCTGACAAGCGGGTGAAGCTGACGCTGACCTACCCGGCGAGCACCGGCCGCAACTTCGAAGAGATCCTGCGGGCGATCGACTCGCTGCAGCTCACCGCCCGCCACAAGGTCGCGACGCCCGTGAACTGGAGTCCCGGCGACGACTGCATCGTTCCGCCCGCGATGAGCGACGCCGACGCAGACCGTGAGTTCGGCGGTCGCGTCCGCAAGATCAAGCCCTACCTTCGCTACACCCCGCATCCGCGCGACTGACGGCGCAAGGGGCGCATCCACGAACGAGCCGGGAAGCGCCACGACCGCTACGACATCGTGAGCGCGAACGCCGACATCGGCTCGCCATCGACACAGGTTCGTATCGATCCAACGATCCGCGCCCGCCACACGCGTATCGGTCTCGATACACCCTCGGTGGGGGGGCGGCCTGCGGCAGCCCTCGGAACCGCATCGCATCGCGGCATGGGCTTTGCCCCTCGCGGATCGGCGCGGGACACGCTCGACCGCGTCGCCTTCTTCGAGCGTGGAGCCGGAATCGCATGGACGCGCGCTGGTGGGGCCTCGCTCCGGCGCTCCTTCTGCTCGCCGTCGCCGGCCCCATCCGGGCCGCCGAACCACCCGACGAAGCGGCGCGGATCGCCCGGGAACTCCACGAGGCTCTCGGTGAACTCACCTCGCTGCGACGGGCCCGTGCCGCCGCCGTCGAGACGGCGGCGCGCGACGCCGACGTCATCGAGGAGCGGATCGCGCGCCTGCGCGCCGATGTCGAGCGTGCCGACGGACAACTCGCCGCCGAGCGGGACCGGATCGCGGAACTCGACGCCGCGTTCGAATCGGCCCGCGCGATCGGGAGCGCCGCGCGGGCCGCGCTGCGCGAAGCGTCCGACCGCCTCGTGCCGTCGTGTGGCGAGATCGCACAGCGGATCAGGGACGGTGCCGGCCCCGACCGGGCCGTGCGAAGCGAGGCGTTCGAGGCGGTGCGTCGCGCACTCGAGGGGTCGGAGGCCGATCGGGCCGCGGCGATCGGACGCTACGGCGAGATCCTCGCCGAGGAGTTCCGGCTCGCCTCCAGCACCGAACTCGACAACGAGGTCGTCGACGTCGGCGGGGGTCGGGAGCAGCACGCGTGGACGGCGCGCATCGGCCTCGTCGCGCGCTACTTCGTCGCCGAGGACCGGCGGGTGGGGGGGCGCGCGATCCCGGGGACGGAGGCTTGGGAACTCGTCGGCGACGACGAACGCGAGAGGCTCGTACACGCCATCGACATGCTGCGCGGCCGGCGCTCGCCGGGCTTCGTCGTGTTGCGAGTCCCCGTCGTGCGCGCCGTCGAGGCGTCGGTCGGCGAGGAGGGGCGATGATCGCGTTCGGGCGCATCGCGCCGGCCGTCGTCGTGCTCGCCCTCTTCGCGGCACGCGAGAGCGTGTGCGCCGACGACGCGCTCGTGCCGCCCGACGCGGCCGAACTGCGGAGCCGTCTCGACGGGATCCGGCGCGAGATCGATGCCGCGCGCGGCGACGCGTCGCGCACGGCCGCCGCGATCGACCGGGCTCGGAGTGATCGGCTTGCCGAGCGAGCGCGCCTCGCGGACGAACTGCTCGACCGCGAGATGGCCCTTCGCACGGTGCGCATGAGATCGTCCGAGCGGACCGCGGAGGTCGAGAGGGAGCGCACCGCGGCGGATGTCGCGCGGGGCCGCGCCACGAGCGCGCTCCTGTCGCTGCAATCGCTGGTCGAACGGCTCGAACTCGATCGGGTCGAACGACCCGACGCCGCGGCGGAGTCGGAACTGTGGGACGAGGTGAGCGCGGCGCTCGCGGACGCCACGTCGAGCGGGGAACGCAACGTCGCCGTACTCCCGCGACTCGCCGCAGCGGCCGGGGCGCTCGCCGAACGGCTTCACGACGCTGCGAGCCGCGTGCGGCTCGAACGCATCACCCTGCGGGTCGCCGACGGCGCGGCGACGAGCGTCGATCTCTTGACGCTCGGCCACGTCGCGGCGGCGTACCGCACGGTGGCGGACGGGCGCGTCGGCGTCGCGTTGGACAGCCCCGCCGACGCGAGCGGCTTCCGTTGGACCGAAGACATCCCGGACGCCGCGGCGGGTGCCTGGGCCCGCGCCGTGGATCGCCTGCGGGGCGGGGGGGGCGGCGGCGGATCGATCGACCTCCCGATCGACCCGACGAAGAGCGTGGGGATCGACTCCGTGCCGACGGATGCGTCGCTGATCGGGATCTTTCGTGCGGGCGGTCCGGTGATGCCGTTGCTGCTCGCGATCGCGCTGATCGCCGCGTTCATGATCGTCGAGCGATGCGTCGTCCTCTATCCGCGCTCCCGACGGGAGCGTCGCCTCGTGCGGTCGGCGCTCGCTCTTCGCGGCGAGGGACGAACGGCCGACGCCATGGAGCGCTTGGATCGCGGAACGGGTCCGGTCGCGCGGGTCGCCGCCGCGGCCCTGCGTGCGAGCGGCGACGGCGCGGCGGCGATGG
>CAZPGF010000124.1:0-4497 GCA_964586025.1 uncultured Planctomycetales bacterium | reverse complement strand
TTCCTGCCGGGCCTCGCGGTCGTGGCGTCGGTCGCACCCTTGCTCGGGCTCCTGGGCACCGTGACCGGCATCATCGAAACGTTCTCGGTCATCCAGGCGTCGGGCGCGACGAAGCCGCAGTCGATGGCGGGAGGCATCTCGGAAGCATTGATCACGACGGCGGCCGGATTGAGCATCGCCATCCCCGTGGTGTTGATCCGCGCCGCCCTGCGCGGTCGGGTCGAGACCCTGCTCGACGAGGCGGAGTGGACGGCGCGCACGGTGGTCCGGGGAGGCGCACACCGATGAGCGGCGCCGACCTCGTCGAGGCCGGCGGGCTCGTGCTCGCGGCGATCGTCGCCGTGTCGATGATCGCGTGGGTGCGGTTGCTGCGCCGCTGGTTGGACCTTCGCACCGAGTGGCGCGCCTCGGCCGGAGGACGGGTCGCTGCCGGCATAGAGGCCTCCGTCCGAGCGCTCCACGCGCGCGGTGACGCCACCGACGCCGACCTTCAATCCATCGTGAAGCAGGAGCGTCGTCGCCTGGATCGCGGGCTGTCGTTCATCGCCGCCTCCGTCGGCGCGCTGCCGCTCCTCGGACTGCTCGGCACCGTGCTCGGCATGATGGAGACCTTCCAGGCGTTGACGCTGCACGGACCCGGGGCGCGCGGCGAGCGGATGGCCGCGGGCATCTCGCAGGCGCTCGTCACGACCGAGGCGGGGCTCGTCGCCGCGATCGCACTGCTGGCAGGCCTCGGTTTCGTGCGGGCGCGATCGCGCCGACTCCTCGAGACGGGACGGCGCGTTGCGCATGACCTGCACGCGTCGCTCGCGCGCCGCCCCGCGGGAACGGAGGGCGACGATGCCTGATCGTTGGCGCGAACGCGACACCGACGACGTCGGAGCGGGCGTGGACATGGCTCCGCTGATCGACATGGTGTTCATCCTGCTGATCTTCTTCCTCGTGACATCGACCTTCGCCCGGGAGAGCGGGCTCGACGTCGCGCGTCCGCAGTCGCAACACGGGCGAGAGGTCGAGCAGACCGCGCTGCGCCTGGGGATCACCGGAAGCGGGGCGGTGATCCTCGAGGGGAGGCCGATCCCCATCCAGGAGATCCCCACCCGCGTCCGACGGTTCGCGGCCGGTCAACGCGAGCCGACGATCGTGCTGATCCCCGACCGGCGACTGCCAACCCAGGACCTCGTCACGGTGATGGACGCCGCGCGCGCGGGCGGCGTTCATCGGATCGTGCTGGCGACGGTACGCGATGACACCCGCTGACGCGCCGCCGGTCTCCGCATCGCACACCCGCACGCGATCCTCGCGCGCATGGGGGGCGGTCGTGATCGGCGCGATCTCGGTGCACGGTGCGCTCGCAGTCCTGCTGGGCAGCTGGAATCGAACCCATCCGTCGGACGGGGAGGCGAGCGACGTACCCCGATGCACGGTCACGCTCGGCGACCTGCCGATGGCGTCCGCGACCGACGCCTACGTCGAGCCGCCGGCCGACGTGCCCCACGTCGATCTCGACGCACCGTGGGAGCCGCTCGACGCGCCGGACCCGTCGGCCGCCGTCGAGGTCCCCGATCTGCCCGCCCTCGTTCCGTCCGCGCTCGACTGGGCGATCCCCGTGCCGCCGCCGGTCGTCACCCTGCGTTCGCGTTCGCAGCCGACGGGAGCCGTGTCCCAGACGACCGCGCAGGCGGCGACGCCACCGACGAGGCGAGCCGTATCGGGCGAGCCGTTGCACTCGGATCGCGTAGACATCCCACCGCGCGAGCGCGCGGACAATCCGTTGCCCGTGCATCCGGCGTCGGCGGGCTCCACGATCGTGACCGGCGAGGTGCTTCTGCGCATCCTGATCGACGAGGTCGGCCGGATCGAGGACGTGCGCGTGCTTCACGTCACCGGCGATGTCGCGTTCGAGCGGGCGGTGCTCGACGTGATCCGCCGCTGGAGCTTCGAGCCCGCGCGCCATCGCGGCCGGCCCGTGCGCGTCTTTGCGTTGAAGCGGTTCCGCTTCGGGGCACGCCCATGAACTCGAGGCGCTCAACCCTTTCGGCGTGGCTCCTCGGAGTGGCCTTCGTGGCCATCGTGGCGCGCGGATCGCGGGCCGACGACGCGCCGCCGGAGTTGGCCGACGTGGCTCCCCTGATCGCGGCGAAGCGATACGAGGAAGCGGTGAGGTCCCTCGAGCGGATCCGCGCGGGGCGCCCGACGAGCGGCGAGGTCCACCGGATGCTCGCGCAGGCGTACGGCGAACTCGGCAACGACGAGAAAGCACGCGCCTCCCTCGTCGATGCTCTTGCCTGGGGGCGCCTTGACGCATCCGTCCTGGCCGCCCTCGCCCGCATCGATCACGACGCTGGCCGTGCCGAGGCGGCGGGTGCGGCACTCCGTCTCGCGACGGCGCTCAAGCCGGATCGGGCGGCGTGGTGGATCGCTCTCGGCGACCTCTCGGCGACCTCCGGCGAGGACGAGCGTGCCGAAGCGGCGTACCGCACGGCGCTTTCGCTCGAGCCCGCGCGCGCCGACGTGCACATGCGGTTGCACGCGCTCTTCGTGCGACGAGACGCCTGGGACGAAGCCGCGACGCACCTCGAAACGGCCTGGCATCTGGGCGAGCGGGACGGCGCGATCGCGCTGCGTCTCGGCGACGCGTGGCGACGACTCGGCGACGCCGACGCGGCCGTTCGATGGACGGAGCTCGCGCTGGAAACGCTCGATCCGACGCCCGAGTCGAGCCTCCTTCACGCCGACCTCCTCGTCGCCACGGGCGAGGCGAGCCGCGCGGAGGCCGCGCTGGGGCCGCTGGTCGAGCACGGCACCGAGGCGGTCCGCGTTCACGCCCTGTTGCAGCGGGGATCCCTGCGCATGAAGGCAGGACGCGAGGACGACGCGGTGCGCGATTGGCAGCGCGCCGCCGATCTCGACGGCGGCGAGCCGGCGATTCGCTACCTCGGCGCGGTCCACCTTCGCGCGGGTCGCCACGCGGAGGCGGCGGATTGGCTCGCGCGGCGTGTCGCGCGCGGCGAGGAGGAGGCCGACCTCCTGCGTTGGCTCGCGATCGCCTGGATGGAGACGAACGAACGCGACGCCGCGCGCTCCGTCCTGCGCCGCTACATCGAGGTCCACGGCCTGGACGAGACCGCCGCGTCGCTGATCGACCGCTTCGCGCGAACGGCGCCGCGTTGACCGACCGGAGAGGGAGGGCGAGACACCGCCGCGCCGCGGCCTCGCCGCTCCTCCGAAGGTCTGATGCCCGCCCGAACCTACCCGTCGGCGCCTATCCGTTCAGGCCTTGCGCTCCGCGCTGCTCCGTCTCACAGCATTCCGACGATCCGTGACGAGAACTCGACGGCCAACGGGGCCCGATTCTAGGGCCGCCCCGGGGCCCTGCACGGCCCGCGCAGATGCTGGCCCCATGCCCCGCTCCCAGCGCACCTACGACCACCGTCTCGTCCGCCTCGTGCAAGACGCCGGCGACATCACCATCTCGACCGGCGTCGGCGTGCCCCGATCGACGGCCGCAGGCTGGCTGCGCCGAGCCAAGCGGGACGTCACCACGACCGCCACCTGCGAGACATCCTCCGCGGACCTGCGCGCACGCCTGGCCCGGACGCAGGCGCGGCTCCGTCGCTGCCGGGCCCTCCTTCGCGTCCTGCTCGCGGTGCGCGCATCGTGCAGCCTGACTTCAGACGCCTGCGCGTTCCGCTGGGAGCCGACAAGACGCGCCTGCTGCGCGCCGTCGATCGAAGTCGTGGCGTGGTCCGCCCCCCGCGGCTGCTCGAGATGATCGCCTTTCGCCCTCGAAACGGGCGGCTTGGCGTCGCGCCGCGATCGGCTGCCAACTCGACGACACGCCCTCGTGCCCCCACGGCACTCCGCACCGCCTCGCGCAGGAGGAGGTCACCCGCATCCGTGACATGGTCACTCGCAGGATCGGCGCCACGGGCCCGTCGGGCGGCTGGCTATCCTGGCCCAGCGCGTGGGTCGTGTGTTCGCCTCGGCCGCCACGTGGCATCGCCTGGTCCGTGAGCGAGGTTGGCGGCGTCCTCGCCTCCGGCCTCATCCCAAGGCGCCACGAGAGGGCATCCGGGCTGATGCACCCAACGGGCTCTGGCACGTCGACACCACGGTCATCCGCCTGCTCGACGGCACGAAGGCGTTCGCGCAGGCCGTGATCGACAACTTCTCCCGGCGGATCCTGGCCTGGCGCGTGACGGACCGGATCGCCGCAGGCACGTCCGTGGACCTGCTCATCGAAGCCGGCACGCACCTACCCCCGGGTGGCACGGCGACGGTGATGGCCGACCAAGGCGTCGAGAACTGCAACGCGGACGTGGACGCCCTCATCGAACAGGGCCTCCTGCGCCGCGTGCTCGCGCAGGTAGAGATCACGTTCTCCAACTCGCTGATCGAGGCGTGGTGGCGATCGCTCAAGCGCGGCTGGCCGTTCCTGCACCCGATGGACTCCGTGACGCAGGTGCGACGCCTCGTCGGCTTCTACGTCGAGCA
>CAZPGF010000123.1:0-7955 GCA_964586025.1 uncultured Planctomycetales bacterium | reverse complement strand
TATCGGATCCGCGTGCTGCAAGATGCGATCGACGCGCTGCGCCTCCACTGCCCGTCGGCGCCGACCGCCGCGTTCCTTCCGGACGGTGGCCTGCCGCAACGGCGCGCCGCGTTCGACGCGCTCGTCGCGTGGTGGATGCGTCATCGCAACGATCCGACGCTGCTCGAGACCCGCTTCGACGAGACCTCGCCGTCGTTCCGGGACGCGGCGCGCCGACTGGTCCAGAAGCTGCGGGAGAACAACGCGCGACTCTTCAACATCACGAAGGCCGCGATCGCGCTGGTCGGCCCGCCGATGACCCCGACGTTGCTCGACGCCGCCGAACGGGCCGCCCGACCGATCGCGCGGAGCGAGATCGCCGATGCGTTGGGCATGGTGGGGGATCCTCGCGCGGTCGAGGGCCTGCTCGCCCTCGCGTCGGACTCCCGTCCCGTCGTCCGCTCGCACGCGGCCCGCGCGCTCGGCGCGTACGCGCGGCAGTCGCCAGCCGCGTGCGATCGCTTGCTGGAGTTGCTCTCCGACCCGCACGCCGACGTGCGCGCGGGGGCGGTCGAGGCATTGGTCGCGGCGCCCCGCGATGCGCGCGTGCGCGACGCGCTCGCCGCGATCTCACCCGACGACCAAGCCCTCGCCAGGTCGCTGACGGTCGCGCGGCTCGTCCAGGAGGGCGCGGAAGCCCATGGCGGGGCGATCGAGGCCGGGCTCGCCTCTCCCAACCGGTCGGAGCGGGTCGCGTGGTGGGGGCTCCTGCGTCGGGCACTCGACCTCGCACCGAGCCGACACGACGCGACGACCGACCCGCGGGAGCCGGCGTTCCGGCGCATCGACCGCGCGGCCATCGTCGAGGCCCTTCGCGCCCTCGACGGAGGGACGGCGCCATGAGGGGCGAGGCGCTTCGGGTCGAGGGGCTGTCGGTCGCGCCGCGACCGGGCGCGGCGATCGTCGTGCGCGACGTCTCGCTGGCGCTCGAGGCGGAGCGCACGCTCGCGCTGCTCGGCGCGAGCGGCTCGGGGAAGACGACGCTGCTGCGCGCGCTGGCGGGACTGGTCCGACCGAGCGCGGGCGTCGTGCGGCTCGGCGATCGCGTCCTCGACGACCCGAACGTCCACGTGCTTCCCGAAGACCGGCGCGTCGGCGTCGTGTTCCAGGGACTCGAACTCTGGCCCCATCTCACCGCCGGAGATCACGTCGCGTTCGCCATGCGCGCCTCCGGTGCGGGTCGGGGCCGACGCGCCGACGTCGCCGCATGGTTCGATCGCGTGGGCCTTCCCCAGGCGTTGATGCGTCGTCGCCCCGGCTCCCTCTCCGGAGGCGAGAGGCAACGGGTCGCCGTCGCGCGGACGCTCGCCGCGGAGCCGCGGCTGGTCCTCTACGACGAGCCCCTTGCCCACGTCGATCCGACCCGTCGCCATGCCCTTCGCGCCCTCCTGCGCGAGCTCGCGCGCGAGCGCCGCCACACCGCGATTCTCGTCACGCACGACCCGGACGACGCGCTCGAGGTAGCCGATCGGGTCGCCGTGTTGGACGCGGGGCGGATCGTCGAGAGCGGCGAACCCTCCTCCGTTCGCGAGACCCCGCGCACCGAGGCGGCGGCGCGGGCGTTCGGCCCGGTCAACGTCATCGATGCGACCTGGCGCGGCACGGCGATCGATTCGCCGCTCGGGCCTCTCGAGCCGGCGGCCGGCGCCGGGGATCGCGACGGTCGCACGGTCCGCCTCGCGTTACGCCCGGGTAGCGTGCGCGCCCGGGTCGACGGCGACGGCGTCGCGGCGGTCGTCGTCGAACGCTTCGACGCGGCCGACGGAACGCATGTCGTCGCCCGCGTCGGTTCGCTTGCCGTCGAGGCCCTGGCCGATGACGACGTTGGTCCGGGACGTGCGGTGCGGCTCGCCGTCCTGTCGCGCGTGACGCCCCTGGAGGACGCATGACCCTTCGCGCCCCTCGGGATCGATGGCGGCGGATCGTGCCGTTGCTGCTGCTGGCGAGCGCGTTTCCCGTCGCGTGGGGCGAGCAACCGGAAGCGCCCGCGCCGAACGACGTCGTCCGCGGCGCACCGCCCGCGCCCGGCGGCGCGGCCGCGGGCGAACCCGCGTTCCTCACGGCGGAGGCCTGCGGGAAGTGCCATCAGGAGATCTGGACGGAGTGGAAGGCCTCGTTCCACGGACGCGCGATGTCCGATCCGCTCTTCCTCGAGAAGACCGTCGAGATGCCGAATCCCGAGGAGTGCATCCGCTGCCATGCGCCGGTTTCGCTGCGCGAGGCGAACTTCGAGACGCCGGTCTCGCGCACCTCGCGGCGCGAGGACGCCGTGTCGTGTCTCACGTGCCATCAGGACGGAGCGAACGTGGCGGGACCCTTCGGTGGCCTGACCGGGGCATGCAACCCGATCGGTGATCCCCAGCAGCGGGACGTGATGAAGATCTGCTTCCCCTGCCACAACCAGCACGAAACCGGCTTCGAGTGGCTCGCCGGTCCCTACGCGCCCGAGGCACCGCCGCCGCGCCAACGCCCCGCGGAGACCTGTATCACCTGTCACATGCCGGAGGTGGATCGCCCCCTCGTGCCGGGCGGGCCGGTGCGCACGGGACGTCGGCACACGTGGCTCGGTGGACACAGCTTCTCGATGCTCGTGCGGGCCTCGGCGCTGGACGTCGAGGTGCGCCCCACCACCGACGGCGGTCATGAGATCGAGGTGTTCGTGACGAACCGCGGCGCCGGCCACGCGATTCCGACCGATGCGCGCCACCGCTCGTTCGACACGTACCTGAAGCTGTGGGACGCGGACGGCAACGTCGTCCTCGATCCCCTGCGACGCTCCGACCAGGCACGCTCCCTGCTCGCGACGTTCCGCAAGTACTACCGCGAGGAGGGCAAGCGCGACTCGCAGATCCCGCCGCTCGTCCGCACGTCGTCGCGCGGCGACGGCTCCGGACGCTTCACGACGGCACTGACGAAGGGGCGCGGCGAGGCCTGGCTGGTCTATCGCCTCACGCCGCGCGACGCACTGGTCAAGGAGAGCCTCGACGCCGCGTCCGGACCCGACGACGTTCCCGAGGAGTTGGCCGACGTGGCGCGGGTCGTGCATCGCGTGGAGTTCACGTTCGACGCGACCGAGGGCGGGCGATGAGGCGGATCGAACGATTCGTGCTTCGGTGCCTCGCCATCGTCGCACTCGCGACGACGGTCTCGGCCGAAGACGCACCGAACATCGACGACGACCGCGCGCTGAGCGAACGGCTTCGGATGGTGCGCGAGCGCGGCTCGCCGGAAGACCGCGTCGCCGCCGGCGAGGCCCTGCTCGCACGCGCGCGACGCCGGATCGAGGCGGGCGTGCAGCGCGGCGTCAGCGTCACCATGGTGCTGGCGGACGCGCTCGACGTGCTGCGGCCGATCGAGACCGATCTGATCGCCGGTGACGGCGACCCCGAGCTTCGCGCGCGCGGGCTCTACGTCCTCGCGTGGTCGTACCTGCTCCGTAGCGAGGCGGGTGCCGCGGCCGAGCGCCTCGCGCGCGTGGATCGCGAGGCGCTGCCCGAAACATGGCGGGCCTTGATCGCCGATGCGCTGGCGCGCGTGCTGTTGACCACGGGCAATCCCCGCGGCGCCGCGGAGGCCTTCCTCGAAGCCGGCAACGATCGGGGCGCCGCGTCCAGTTTCGCCGCGGCACGCGCCGCAGGAGATGCGGCCCGGCTGTACGCACGGCTCCTCGTCCTCGCACCCGATGACGACGCGCTGCGCGCCGAGGCGATGCAGGCGGCGCGTTTCGCGGACGCCGGCTCCGCGCTGGCCGATGCGCTGGAACCGGCGGCCTTCGGCGAGGCGGCCCCGGTCGCGCTGATCGCGACCCGTGCCGAAGCCCTCGGCATCGGCGGTCGCAACGAGGACGCGATCGAGGCGTGGCGCGCCGTCCTCGAGCGCGAACCGCGCCGTCCCGGTGCGCGGGTGGGCTTGGCGGAACGACTGGCGGTGCGCGGCACCGCCGCCGATCTCGACGAGGCCGTCGATCTCGCGGCCGGGGAACTCGTCCACGACCCGACCGAGGTCGCGCCGCGCAACGTGCTGTGGGCCATCGCTCGCGCGGACTTCGAGCGGCTGCACACCGACGGGCCCGACGGGCGCCGCCTCGCCCGATGCTTGCTCGCGCAGGAGACGATCGTCGCCGCCGACCCCACGGATCCCTCCGCGTGGTCGAACCTGGGCAACACCCTGCGCGTCGCGGGGCGCGCCACCGAATCCCTCGAGGCCTCCGCGCAGGCCGTCGAACTCGACCCGGGCGATCCGGCGCTGATCTCGGACCGGGGACTCGCGCTCGCCGGGGCCGGAGACGCCGAGGGGGCGTTGCGGGCATTCCTCGCCGCGCTCGCGGTCGATCCGGGCCACCTGCCCGCGCTCCAGGACGCGGCGCGGGTCCTGATCGAGACCGGACGCCCCGTCGATGCGCTGGATTTCCTCGCGCGGGCGCTCGCCGCGGCACGACGAAGCGGCTCGCCGACCTCGTCGTACCGGATCCTGATGGGCCGCGCGTACCGCGCCGCCCGGGATACCGGGACAAACCGGTGACCGAGCGTCGCGGGTTGCCGCCCGTTTGGCGGAGGGTTTCGGTAAGGTAACGCCGCGGCGCGGTGCCCGACGCCCGGCGAGTCCCATCGCCGGCGATCGGGTTCCGCCCCGCTTCACCGAGCTCTCACCGTCTCTGGAGCCCCTCGCGATGCACCATGTCCGATCGCGCCGGTCGCGTCTCGTCCGTCCCCTCGCGGTGGCGTCGTTCGCACTCTGCCTGCTGACGTGCGGATGGCTCGCCGAGTCCGCCGAGACGACGCTGCCGACGGATCCCGCCCAGCGCAAGTCGTTCCAGGAACTCGTGTCGAGGGCCCGCGACTACTTCGTCCCGACCGAAGAACTCTGGACGAGTCGCAAAGCGTTCATCGAGCAGTTGACCCGCGTCGCCGGGGCCGGCCATGCGCCGCTGGCCGACCCGACCTTCCTGCGCTGGCTCGTCGACCAGTCCCGCGCGTTCGAGCCGCCGATGGACGACACGAAGTGGGTCCGGCTCAACGAGTACACGTTGAAGCAGCAGGGTTCGGCGGGTTTCGAGTTGAAGAGTCCCTCTCTGTGGGTCCACGTGCGCACCCCCGCGACCTACCCGAGCAAGGCGAGGGACCTCGAGAAGTACGAGCGTCCGGACCCGTGGCCGCTCGTCTACTCGATGCACGGCAAGGACAAGGCCGGTGACGACGCGGGCAAGCACATCGTGTCGACCCGCTGGTCGAAGGATGTCGCGCCCGACATCCAGAAGGACTGGTTCGTCGTCGTCCCGATCGCCGCGGCGGCCGCCTACAGCGAGGGCGGGCGCACCCGCGTCGAGCGCACGATCGCGCCGCTGCGGAAGGTGTGCGAGTCCTACCACGTGGACTACGACCGAGTCATCCTCGACGGAGGGCAGGATGCCCTCGTCCTGCTCTCGTCGGCGCCGTGGCTCTTCGCCGGGGCCATCCTTCGTGAGGGCGTGCTCGACACGCCGAAGCTGAAGGCCTCGGTCGTCAACTACCACCACACCCCGCTCTTCGTCATCGACCAGCCCGACCTGGCGAAGGCGCTGCGCGACGGCGGGCATCCGTCCGTGACGGAGGGCACCGCCGCCGAATCCATCCCGTGGATGGCGAAGCAGCGTCGCACCGATCCCAAGTCGTTCTCGTGGGTGATTCGCGAGTCCGACCAGCAACTCGCCTGGTACGTCAACCTGGACCAGCCCTATTGGGAGGACGACGTCCGCGAGATCCGCGTCGAAGCCGTGGACTCCGAGGAGCACCCGAACACGTTGCGCATCGATGCAAAGGGCATCGCGGAAGTGTCGGTGTTCTTGAGCGACACGATCCTCTCGCTCGACAAGAAGGTGCGGATCGTCATCAACGGCATCCTGGTCCGCGAGGAAGAGCTCAAACTCGACCCGTCTCTCGCCGCCGTACGACGCGACCTCGACGGGATGTTCCAGGCTCGTGGGCGGGTGAACCCGATCGACGTCCGCCGCAGCAAGTACTACGGCTGGCTGCGCAGCGGGTTCTACCTGCGGATCCCGGTGCCCGCGCCGACCGTCGCGGCATCGGAGTCGAACGGGGAGCCCGCGGCGCCGGCACCCGTGACGTCGGGTGCGACCGAGGAGCAGGAGGTCCAGACGTCGCGGCTGCTGGAACGCGCGAAGTCGGTGATCTCCGACGATCCGGATCGCGCGCGCGACCTGCTGCTGCGCATCTGCCGTGACTTCCCGACCACGTCGAGCCATGCCGAAGCCCTCGCTCTCCTGAAGCAACTCGGCGTGACCGACGCGGACGCCCTGGGCCAGGGCCGGTAGGCCCGGCGGGGGCCTTCGTCCGAGCCATGGCGGCGAAGGTCTCCGCAGTCGGAGGGGGGACTGCGGCGGCCTCCTCGCGGCGCGCTGCCCTCGTCCTCGTCAACGGCTTCTCGATCCTGGGCATCGAGTTCGCGGCACAGCGCCAACTCGCACCGGTCTTCGGACAGTCCGCCCAGGTCTGGAGCACGATCGTCGGCGTCCTGCTGGCCGCGCTCGCGATCGGTTACGCCCTGGGCAGTCGGTGGGGGAGTCGGGCCCGCAGCGATCGTCCGCTCGCGGTCGCGCACGTCCTCGCCGCAGCGTGGGTCCTCGCCGTCGGTTTCGTCGGACCCTCCGTCGCGGCGGGACTCGGCCCCCGCGGCGGGCTCGACCCGTCGTCCTGGCCCCTGGGTCGCTTCGGAACGGTGGGCGCATGCGTGGTGCTCTACACGGCGCCTCTCGCGCTGCTCGCCACGACGACGCCCTTCGTGATCGCGCGCGCTGCGACCGACGCACCGGTGGCCGGACGCGTGACGGGGATCACCGTGGCGCTCGGCACCCTCGGAAGCCTCTTGGCCTGCTGGATCGTGCCCCTCGAGTGGATTCCGCGGTGGGGGACGGCCGCCACCTTCGTGGTGCTTTCGTGCGGGGCGACCGCGACGGCGGGCCTCGCCCTGCTCGGGCGACGATCGGATCGTGCCGCATCGGCGACGTCGCCTCGCCTCGATCGACCCGCCGGGACGTTGCGCGCGCCCGCCGCTCTGGCGATCTCCCTCGTCGCCGGATTCGCGGTGACGACGCTCGAGATCGCGGGCGTGCGACTGATGAGCCCGTGGATCGGGCAGAGCAACTACGTCTGGGCGGCCGTGTTCGGCGTCTGCCTGCTCGCGCTCGCGGTCGGATCGGCGGTGGGAGGCGTGGCCGCGTCGAGCGGCGATGTGCGCCGCCGATTGGCGATCGCATTGCTCGCGACGGTGCCCGCTGCGGCGTTGCCGACCCTTGTCGTGGCCCCCTGGATGGGCCGACTCGTTCCCGACGGGCTCTCGAGCCTGGTGCTTCTGCCGGTCGCCTTCGCCGGGGCCATCGCCGGCGCGCTGCTCTTGCTCGCGCCCGGTCAGATCGCGCTCGGAGCGATCCTTCCTCTACTCGCTGCGGCGCGTGGAGGCGACGTCGGGCGACTGCTCGCCGCGAACACGCTGGGAGGCCTCCTCGGCTGCGTCTCGACGGCTCCGTGGTGGGTGCCGACCCTCGGTTCGCGCGGCACCTTCCTCGTCGTCGCGGCGCTCGTCCTCGCCGCATCGCCCTGGGCGATCGCACGCGGCGCACCTCGTCGTCGCGCGATGCCGTGGATCGCGGCCGCCGCCGCGTCTGCGCTTCTTCCGGCGGTGATCGTGATCGCCCGAGGGGGGCCGCTGCGGCATCAGCCCGGGCAACTCGCCGAGGTCGAGACGGCCTACCAGACGGTTCGTGTCGTCGAGGCCAACATGGCCGCGATCGAGCCGCGCGGCATCCCGGCGCGATGGAAGCCGCATCGCGAGCCGCGCACGCGATTCCTGCGTCACGACGAGGACGCCGAGACCTACCAGAGCATCTGGTTTCCGGACGCCGATCCCTCGCATCTCACGGG
>CAZPGF010000122.1:0-8153 GCA_964586025.1 uncultured Planctomycetales bacterium | reverse complement strand
GTACGTTCGTTGGGTCACCGACCCCCCGAACGGAACCCTCCGTTTGGCGGCGTCCACCGTTCAATGACCGATCGACCCGGAGGCGCCCGTGTCCGACGTCCTCGCCCTGTCCGAGATCTCCGAGTACGTGCCCGTCCTCGTGATGCTCGTGTTCGCGCTCCTGTTCGCGGCGCTGAACCTCGTCGCGTCCTGGATCCTCGGGCAGAAGGCCCCGACGAACCCGGTCAAGGACGCCGCCTACGAGTGCGGGATGCCGCCGATCAGCGACGCGCACCAGCGATTCAGCGTGAAGTTCTACCTCGTCGCGATCCTGTTCGTGCTGTTCGACATCGAAGTCGTCTTCCTCTACCCCTGGGCGGTCCACTTCCACAAGATGCCGCAGTTCCTGTTCTTCGAGATGCTGATCTTCATCGGCATCCTGTTCCTGGGCTGGTGGTACGTGATCCGCAAGGGCGCGGTGAACTGGACCCGCGACTGACGCGCCCCGCGCCCGGAGACCCCTCATGACCGGCTCGACCATCGAAACGACCGACCGACTGGACGCCAGCGGCAGCAGCGAAGGCTCGTTCCTGCTGACCACGCTGCAGTCGCTCGCGAACTGGTGCCGCAAGAACAGCGTCTGGCCGCTGCCGCTGGGCCTTTCGTGCTGCGGCATCGAGTTCATGGCGACCGCGTGCAGTCGCTACGACATGGCCCGCTTCGGAATGGAGGTCGCGCGGTTCTCCCCGCGCCAGGCGGACCTCCTGCTCGTTGCGGGGACGCTGACCTACAAGATGGCGCACGTGATGACGCGCCTCTACGACCAGATGGCCGAGCCGAAGTGGGTGATCGCGATGGGGGCCTGCGCGTCGAGCGGCGGGATGTTCCGCAGCTACCCCGTCGTGCAGGGCATCGACGAGTTCATCCCGGTCGATTTCTACATCCCGGGCTGTCCGCCCCGTCCCGATGCGGTGTTGACCTGCCTGATGGAACTGCAGAAGAAGATCGATCGCGATCGCTCGTGGCGCCTGCGACTGGACAACCCGACCGAGGAGCGGCGGGTGCCGCTGGTCGAGCGGGGCTCGCTGCCCGGTCGAGGCGAGGGGCCTCCGGTCGCCCTGGTGACCCGTCGGGAGCGCTTCACCGAGGACGGCCCGCAGAAGGACGCGTTCCGCGGCCGCGAGCCGGAAGAGTTGCTGTGAGCGGCGCCCCCGTCACCGGTTCGATCACCTACCTCGACGCCGCGCCCGCGAGCGTCTCGAAGGCCGCGCGCGACGCGCTCGCGCCGTTCGGTCCGGCGTGGTCGGCCCATGCGCCCCACGCCGACGGGCGCCCTTGGAACGGTCACGGCTACCCGGCGGCGCTCGTGCCGGCCGCCCACTGGCTCGAGGCGCACCGCGCGCTCAAGTCGGCCGGCTTCGTGATGCTGCGGGATCACACGGCCGTCGACTACCCGGCTCGAACCCCGCGCTTCACCGTCGTCACGTCGCTCGTCCACCTCGACACGCAGGAGGAACTGCTGGTCAAGGCGCGCATCGCCGACGGCGAACCGATCGCATCGCTGACGCCGCTCTGGCACAGCGCGAACTGGTCCGAGCGCGAGACCTACGACATGTTCGGGATCGCCTTCGAGGGCCATCCGGACCTGACCCGCATCTACATGCCCGAGGACTACGACGGCTGGCCGATGCGGCGCGACTTCCCCCTGCAGGGCCACCTGCGTTTCCGGGACTGACGCGCCCTCGCAGATGATGCGAAACGTTCGCAAGATCCATCCGGCGCCCCCTCGATCCGGCTCCATTCGCCCCGTGCGCGGCTCGCCGGAGTGAGCCACCGGCCGTAGTCTCTGCGCGCTGCGGAGCCGTTCCGTTCACCGACCCGCCCACCGACCGACGTCGCCGCGTCCCCGGGGTGCCGAGCCCATGAGCGTGCCTCTCGATCCCGGTCCGACCGCCGTCATCCCCGCCGCGGGGTCCGGTGCCGCGTGGGATCCGGACATCCGTCTCGACCGAGGCGACGAGATCGGCGACCGCATGGTCCTCAACATGGGCCCGCAGCACCCGAGCACGCACGGCGTGCTCCGGCTTCTCCTCGAGATCGACGGCGAGCGCGTGATCAAGGCGACGCCCGACGTCGGCTACCTGCACCGCGGCATGGAGAAGCTCGGCGAGACGCTCGGGTACCACCGATTCATCCCGTACACCGACCGCCTGGACTACCTCGCGCCCCTCTCGAACAACTGCGCGATCGCGTTGGCCGCCGAGCGCGTCTGCGGGATCCAGGCGCCGCCTCGCGCGCAGGCGCTGCGCGTGATCTGCTGCGAACTCGCGCGGATCAGCGCGCACCTCCTGGGCCTCGGCGCGTACTCGATGGACGTGGGGGCGATGACCGTCTTCCTCTACACGTTCACCGAACGGGAGCGTCTCTACAATTTCTTCGAATTCCTGACCGGAGCGCGATTCACGACGTCGTATGCGCGGATCGGCGGCGTCGCACGCGACGCCGAGGAGGGATGGCTGCGCGAGGTCCGCGAGTTCGCGGACTCGTTCCACGAGAAGGTCGACACCTGGGAGAAACTGCTCACGCGGAACCGCATCTGGCGCATCCGCAACGAGGGCATCGGCGTCATCACGCGCGAGATGGCGCTGTCGTACGGCCTGACCGGCCCGGTGCTGCGCGGCAGCGGCGTTCCCTACGACGTGCGCAAGGACCGCCCCTACTTCGGCTACGAGCAGTACGACTTCGATGTGCCCGTCGGACGCCACGGCGACGCCTACGACCGGTACCTCGTCCGCGTCGAAGAGCTGCGGCAGTCCGCGCGCATCGTCGTCCAGGCGATCGATCGCCTACCCCGCGGCCCGATCCTCGCCGACGAACCGAAGTACGTGCTCCCCGCCAAGCAGGGCGTCCTCCTCGGCATGGAGGAGTTGATCCACCAGTTCATGCTCGTCACGGGCGAGATGGACACGCCGGTGGGTGAGATCACCTCGTACATCGAGAACCCCAAGGGCGAGCACGGCTACTACGTCCGCAGCGAGGGGGGCGCGGCGCCGTGGCGCCTCAAGATGCGCGCGCCGTCGTTCGTCAACCTGCAGGTCCTGAAGGAGATCCTGCCGGGCGTGCTCGTCGCCGACATCGTCGCGATCCTCGGTTCGATCGACTTCGTGATGGGGGAGTGCGACAAGTGAACCCGCGCGCCCCCGCTGCCGCCCCGAAGGACGTCGCACCGCGCGTCGGCGCGCCGACACCGGCGCCGTTTCCCCCGCCGGAGTTGAGCGCGGCGTGCGAGGCCGTCCTCGCGAAGTATCCGACGCGGATGGCTGCCCTCTTGCCGATCCTCCATCTCGCGCAGCGCCACGGCGGCGGCTGGGTCTCGCCCGAACTCGAGGCCGGCGTCGCGAACTACCTCGGCCTGAGCGCGGCTCACGTCCACGGCGTGCTGACGTTCTACAGCATGTACAACACGAAGCCGGCCGGGCGGCACGAACTGTGGGTGTGCCGCACCCTCACGTGCTGGCTGCGCGGCGCCGAGGGCCTGCGCGCCGCGGCCCTCGCCAAGGCCGGCTGCACACGGACCGGCGAAGTCGGCCCGGACGGCAGGTTCCTCGTCAAGGACATGGAATGCCTCGGCCTTTGTGAGCACGCCCCGGCCGTCTGGCTCGACGGCAAGGTCCACGGCGACGTGACGAAGGACGGGCTCGAACACCTCATGGACGGGTGCGCCTAGACGATGGCCGCGACGAAGACCCCGAAGCGCTTCCCCGAGACGCGGATCCTTTCGCGCAACTTCGGCGTGGCCGACTCGTGGACGTTCGACATCGCGAGGGAGCGCGGTGCGTACCGGAGCCTGGAGAAGGCGCTCTCGTCGATGACGCCCGACCAGGTGATCGACGAGGTGAAGGCCAGCCGCCTCCGCGGTCGCGGCGGCGCGGGATTCCCGACCGGCATGAAGTGGTCCTTCGTGCCCAAGAAGTCCGACAAGACGAAGTACGTCTGCCTGAACGCCGACGAGAGCGAGCCCGGAACGTTCAAGGATCGCTACCTGATGGAACTCGATCCGCATCTCGTGATCGAGGGGTGCCTCATCACGGCGTATGCGGTCGGCGCGTCGGTGGTCTACATCTACGTGCGCGGCGAGTACCCGCTGTCCATCGCGCGGTTGGAGGCGGCGATCGAGGAGGCCCGCAAGGCGGGTTTCGTCGGGAGCAAGATCGCCGGCCAGGACTTCGCGTGCGAGGTCGTCGTCCACAGCGGCGCCGGGGCCTACATCTGCGGCGAGGAGACCGCGCTGCTCGAGTCGCTCGAGGGCAAGCGCGGCCATCCGAGGATCAAGCCGCCGTTCCCCGCCGTCGAGGGCGCCTTCGCGAGTCCGACGGTCATCAACAACGTCGAGACCCTCGCCCACGTGCCGTGGATCATCGAGAACGGCGGCGCGGCGTTCGCCAAGCAGGGCCTCCCGCCCGACCCGAAGGACCCGCGCGCGGTCGGCAGCGCGGGAACGAAGCTGATGGGCGTCTCTGGCGACGTTCGCACTCCCGGCGTCTGGGAGTTCGAGTTCGGGATCACGCTGCGCCAGTTGATCGACGACTACGCGGGCGGTGCGCGCGCGGGGCGCACGATCAAGGCGGTGATTCCCGGCGGGCTGTCGATGCCCGTGCTGACGCTTTCGGAACTCGACGTGAAGATGGGTTTCGACGAGTTGAAGGCGGCGGGAAGCGGCCTCGGCACGGCCTGCGCCATCGTCATGGACGACACCTGCGACATGGTGAAGGCCTGCGAGAACATCGCGCACTTCTTCGCCGACGAGTCGTGCGGTCAGTGCACACCCTGCCGCGAAGGCTGTCACTGGATGGAGAAGATCTTCCATCGCTTCAACGCGGGCGAGGGCACGCGCGCCGACCTCGACCTCCTCGAGAACCTGTTCCGACAGATCGAGGGACGTACGATCTGCGCGTTGGCCGACGCCGCCGTCTGGCCGCTGCGGAGCATTCTTCGGAAGTTCCGCCACGAGTTCGTCGCCAAGATGACCCCCGACGAGCAGCGCGCCGAGGCCGCCGCCCGCGCCGGTCACGCGTCGGCGGGCGCACGGTGAGGGAGGGCACGACGTGAGCGCCGCGAAATCGCCGCCCCCCGCGCCGCCTTCGGCTCCGCCGCCGCAGGTCGTCCGGATCAACGGCACGGAGTACCCGGTCGAGCCGGGCGACACGGTGATCCGCGTCGCGCACCGGCACGGGATCGAGGTGCCGCACTACTGCTACCATCCGGCGCTCTCTCCGGCCGGCAACTGCCGCATCTGCATGGTCGAGGTCGAGGGCAGCCCGCGCCCGCAGATCGCCTGCAAGATGGCCTGCACGCCCGGACTCGCCGTGCGCACCGACAGCGCGCTCGCGCAGGCGGCACGGGCCGACACGATGCAGATGCTGCTCGTGAACCACCCCCTCGACTGCCCGATCTGCGATCAGGCGGGCGAGTGCCACCTCCAGGAGGTCTCGTTCGAACTGGGCGCCGGGCGGGCCGTCACGACCACCCCGAAGACGAAGCTCCCGAAGAACCAGGCCTTCGGGGAGCGGATCGTCTACGACGCCGAGCGCTGCATCAAGTGCACGCTGTGCGTGCGGTTCTGCGAGGAGATCACGCACACCGACGAGTTGGCGATGGGCGGTCGGAGCGACCACGAGCGCGTCGTCATGACGAGCGCCGGCGAGTTCCGGACGCGGTACAGCATGAACATCGTCGACCTGTGCCCGGTCGGCGCGCTGACGAGCCGCGACTTCCGCTTCCAGAGCCGCCTCTGGTTCATGGACTTCGTGCCGAGCGTCTGCACCGGATGTGCGCGGGGCTGCAACGTGACCGTCGGTGCGCGCCGCGGTCGGGTCCTGCGTCTCGAGCCGCGCGAGAACGCCGAGGTCAACCGGTGGTGGATGTGCGACGCTGGCCGACTCGACTACGCGCACGCCAACGTCGCGACGCGCCTGGGCGTGCCGGTCGTCCGTGACGCGGGCGGCCACTGGCGCGAGGCGACCTGGGAGGACGCGATCCAGGCCGCGGCGAACCTCCTCCACGACGTGCGGCGTCGCGGCGGGGGCAACGTGCTGCTCGACGGCGGCGCCACGCTCGAGGAGATGTGGGTCGCTCGCGACCTGGCGGCGCGACTGCGCGGCGAGGCGCGATTCGCCGCGGCCGTGGGGGACGACGCCGACGACTTCCTGATCGTGAACGAGAAGGGCGCGAACGCGCGCGGCGCCGAGGCTCTCGGCCTTCGTCGGGTGCGCGACGCCGACGACGCCGCGGCCGCCGTGATCGTCGTCGAGCGCGACCGCAACGTGCCGGCCGACCTGCGCGCGGCGAGCGGCGCGCTCGTTGCGTTCGTGACCGACGCGGCCCACGTGCCCGACTCGGCGCGCGTCGCGTTCCCGTACGGATCCTTCGCCGAGCGCGACGGCCTGCTCGTCAACGTCGACGGCCGCGTGCAGAGGTTGCGGTCGTCGAAGGAGGCCGGCCCCGGCGCCGTCCAGCCGCTCCCCGCCGTCATCCAGGAACTCGCCCTCGATCTCGACGCGACGCGCGACGTCCTCACGGCGGAAGAGATCGACGATCGCCTCCGGGCCGACCCGGCCCTCTCGGCTCTCGTCTGGCCGGAGCGCACGCATGCCACCGCGGAGGTGCCGTCGTGAGCACCTTCGACCTCGTCGTCGCCAACCTCTTCGCGCGCCCGGAGCACGGCGGAACCACGGCCGGATGGGTCATCGGCCGCATCCTGCTCGTGCTGCTCGTCGCGCACGCGATCCTGATCCTCGGCGCGCTGATGGTCTGGGCGGAACGGCGCGTCAGCGCGTGGATGCAGGACCGGCTCGGTCCGAACCGGGTCGGACCGGAGGGCCTGCTCCAGCCGCTCGCCGACCTCGGCAAGTTCATGTTCAAGGAAGACGTGATCCCGCGGCACACCGACCGATGGATCTACGTCCTCGCGCCGGCCATCTCGCTCTTCCCCGCGATGGTGACGTTCGCCGTGATCCCCTACATGGGGGTCGTGCAAAAGGCGGGCGACTGGTCCTGGCACCAGTCGTGGCAAATCGCCGACCTCGACATCGGGGTCCTGTACATCCTCTCGATGAGCGGCATCAGCGTCTACGGGATCACGCTGGGCGGCTGGGCGAGCAACAGCAAGTACTCGCTGCTCGGCGGCGTCCGCGCGAGCGCCCAGATGATCAGCTACGAGCTGTCGCTGGGGCTCGCGATCGTCCCCGTGCTGCTGATGGCCGGTTCGCTGAGCCTCGGCGACATCGTGCGCTGGCAGGCCGAGAACGGCTGGTTCCTGTACTTCCAGCCGCTCGCGTTCTTCATCTTCCTCGTCAGCGCCTACGCCGAGACGAACCGCCTGCCGTTCGACATGCCCGAGTCCGAGACGGAGCTCGTCGCCGGGTACCACACCGAGTACTCCTCGATGAAGTTCGCGCTGTTCTTCCTGGCCGAGTACACGCACATGACGGTCGGTTCCGCGCTGGCGGTGACGCTGTTCTGCGGCGGCTGGACGCTGTTCGGGATCGAGTCGATCGGGCCCTGGATGGGGCTGTTCGCGTTCGCCATGAAGACGCTGTTCTTCCTCTTCCTCTTCATCTGGGTTCGCTGGACGATCCCGCGCTTCCGCTACGACCAGTTGATGGCGCTCGGCTGGGCGTGGTTCATCCCGCTCGCGTTGGCGAACATCGTGTTGACGGCGGCGGCGCTCGCGCTGGACGTGCCGGCTCTCCTGTACGTGATGCCGATCGGGCTGGTCGGCACAGCCCTCGTCGTCGCGTCGATCGTCTGGCGGCGCGAGCGTCGCACCTCGCTGCCGCTCGCGTCCGATCCGACGGCCGCGCTGTGGAGCGGTAACCGGCCCGCTGCCGGTGGTGTCGCCGGGGAGGTGCGTTCGTGACCGCCAAGGTCAAGGAAGTCCGGCGGACGCCCTCGACGTTCCTCGAGCGGCTCTACGTGCCCTCGGTGGTGAAGGGCCTCGGCATCACCTTCCGAAGGATGTTCCGGCCGAAGGTCACGATGCAGTTCCCGGAGGAGCGCTGGGAGGTCCGTGAGGGCTACCGCGGCGCCCCGGTGCTCGTGAAGGACGACGAGGGCCGCCCGAAGTGCGTCGCGTGCTCGCTGTGCGAGTACGTCTGCCCGCCGAAGGCGATCTA
>CAZPGF010000121.1:0-8179 GCA_964586025.1 uncultured Planctomycetales bacterium | reverse complement strand
GTCGCCGTGGAGGGCGACGTGTGGTGGACCACGCTAGCCCGACACGGCGGCCTGATCGCCCCCGATCTGCGAAGCCGTTCCTCCGCAAGGTCAAGGACCCCCTGAACGCGTACCGCGGCGCCTACGGCGCGGCGTCGGCGAACGCCACCGCGCCGCCGCGCCGCGCCACGTCGGCGCCCGCGTCGAACGATCGGCCATCGAACGACACGGCCTGCACGCCGCCGAAGAAGAACGACAGGGGCCGATTCGCCAGCGAGTTTCCCCCCGGCCACGCCAGCAAGGCCTCGATCTCGCCCTCGGTGCGGCCGTGCCCCTCGACGTGGAGGGTGCCGTCCTCCACGTGGATCCGCGGCGCGGCAATGGCCGCGGCGAGATCGAGTCCGCGATCGAGGTGGTTCAACACCACCTGCGGAATCGCGCTGCGGATTCGGCTGCTGCCCGCCGCGCCGAGCCCGACGACGCCCCCACCGTCAGCCGCGCGGTGCACGACCAGAGTCGGACTCATCGACGTCATCATCCGCGTCCCCCGCGCGGCGCGCCGATCGGCGGGCGCGATGTCGGGCTCGCCGAGAAAGTTGTTCAGCAGCACGCCGGTGCCGGGGACGACGACGCCGGACCCTTCGCCGAGGCTCGACGTGCAGCCGACCACCCGTCCTTCGCGATCCGCGGCGACGACGTGGACGGTGCTGCCCCCGCGGCATGCCGCGATGCACGCCCGAAGGAACGTCGCATCCTCGCGTCGCACGTCGAACGTCGCATCGCGCAGTCGCTCGGCCCGCTGCAACGCCTCGGCGAGGCGCCAGACATCCGATGGCGACGGCTCCGGCGAGAGCGGTCCGCCGCGCTCGAACGCGGCGAGAGCGGCGAGCGTCTGCACCCCCGCGATGCTCGGTGCCGCGGGTGCGATGACCGTGCGCCCGCGGTACGTCTCCCGGATCGGTTCGCGCCATGCGACGCGATACGCGGCGAGATCGTCTCGTGTGACGAGCCCCTCCGTCGCGTCGATCAGGTCTTGCGCGTACGGACCGTCGCGCACAAACCGCTCGCCCTCGAGCGCCAACGCGCCGATGGTGTCCGCGAGCGGTGGGTTCGAACGGCGACGCCCGGCGACGAAGGTTCCGCCCTCGTCTCCGATCAAGGCGAAGCACGCCGGGTCGCCGGCGTAGAACGGCGCGACCATCGCGAACATCCGTTCGTGGGCCTCGCCGACGTCGCACCCGTGGCGCGCGAGTTCGGCGGCCGGACACGCAAGCCGCGCGAACGGCAGACGGCCGCAGCGTTCGTGCAGGGCGAAGAGCCCGCTCACGAGTCCCGGAACCGCCACCGTGCCCGGACCGAAGAAGTAGGTCACGCCGATGTCCCCGAACGGGAGGGTGACCGGGATCGCGGCGGGCGGATCGAGGTCGGACGCACCGCGCCCGGGCACGTCGGCGAACGCGTCGAGAACGCGGGTGCCGCTCTCGTCGTGGACGAGGAACACCGCACCGCCGCCGAGCCCCGTCATCGTCGGCAGCGTGACCGCCGCCGCGAGTACGGCCGCGATCACCGCGTCGGCGGCCGTTCCGCCCTCCGCGAGGACGTCCGCGCCGGCCTTCGCGCCCGCGACGTCGCCGGCGGCGCACACCCCGCCGGCCGCGCCCCGCCTCGGATCAGATGTCCGGTCGGTCATCCGTCAGCGCGAGGTCGTTCACGGCGTTCCACAGCGCGGCGACGGCTTCCTTCACGTTCGCCGCGACACAGGGGGAGAGGTCGTCGCGGCGGAGCATCGACAGCAGGTTCTCGTACGCCTCGAGCAGTCCGATCTCGACGACGGTCAGCGTCCGCCCCAGCAGGTCCTTCGGGATCCCGTCGGTCATGGTCAGGCTCCCTTGACGACGCGCTCGTCGAGGACGCGTCGCGCCTTGAGTTCGAACCGCGGCAGCGTTCCGGCCGGCACGCGATCCACGTCGAAGCCTAACCCCTCCGTATTCGCGGAGAGATCTTCGGCGAGTCGTCGCGCCACGGCATCCCACTGGCCTTCGAACCCGGAGCGGACCTCGCAGCGAATGCCGATCTCGTCGCGGATGCCGTCCCGGGTCCAGAGATGGATCTGGAACTCGTCCACGGCCGGGTACTCCCGGACGATCGCCTCGACCGCTCGCGGATAGACGTTGGTCCCGCGTACGAGCAGCATGTCGTCGACCCGTCCCCGAATCCCCCCGTCGTAGAGATCCCACGTCCGTCCGCACGTGCTGCGGGAGTGCGGGACCTTGATGACGAGATCGCGCGTGCGGTAGCGGATCAGCGGCAGGCTGCTTCGCCCGAACGACGTGACGACCCGTTCGCCCTGCTGGCCGTAGTCGCAGCGGCGCCCGCTTTCGGGGTCGATGACCTCCTCGATGAAGTGGTCCTCGATGATGTGGCAGCCGCCGGGCTGATTCTCGCTCTCGAACATCATGATCGTGCCGATCTCCGTCATGCCGGCGGTGTCGGCGGCCTTCGCTCCCCACTGCTCCTCGATCATGCGCTTGGTCGCGGGAATCGATCCGGCCGGTTCACCCGAGAGGATCAGCCGCTTCACCGAACCGCCCGGCAGGTCGATTCCGAGGTCGCGCGCCTCCTGCGCCAGGCGCAGCGCGTAGGTCGGCGTCGCGCAGACGACCGTCGCGCCCATCTGCTCGATCAGCTCGACCCGTCCCTGGGTCGTCATGTTGCCGCTCGGCAGAACGAGACAACCCATCTTCTCGCACGCGTAGTGCGCGCCCCAGAACCCGATGAACGTGCCGTACGAAAACGCGAAGAACACGATGTCGTGCGGTCGCACGCCGAACCCGTGGAAGCCGTAGCACCAGCACTCGGCGATCCACTTCCAGTCGGTGCGGCCGTCCAGCACCCGCAGCGGCATCCGTCCGGTGGTGCCGGAGGTCGTGTGGTAGCGAATTGCCGTCTCGGCGGGGCGCAGCAGCATCTCGCCGAACGGCAGGTGGGCGGCCTGCGACGCCATCCACGCATCCCGCGTGGTGAACGGAAGGCGGTCGAGGTCGTCCAACCCGCGGATGTCGGACGGTCGCACGCCGTGCTGATCGAACAGCCGGCGATGGAACGCGCTGCCCTGGTACGCGCGCTCCACGGTTCGCGCGAGACGATGTCCCTGCAGCCGCCGCAGGTCGTCGCGCGGCATCGTCTCGGCCTTCGGGTTCCAGTAGGGCGAATCGGCCATCGGTGGTCCTCGTCGCCGGCCTCACGCGGGCCGGGAGGACCGGGACTCTACCCCGGACGAACTCCCGACCGCGAGACTCTCGCGTGCGGGCGGGCCCGTAGGATGCGCCCCGGAGGCGCCGTGCCCGCGTTCACGTTCGAGTACGCCGTACCGTACGGGTCCATCGACTTCGCCCGGATCGTCTATTACCCCCAGTTCCTCCACTTCTGCCACCTGACGATGGAGGCGATGTTTCCGGCCGTCGTCGGCGTCTCCTATGCGAGCGTGATCCAGGACGAGCAGGTCGGCTACCCGACCGTCCGCGCCGACGCGGAGTTCGTCAAGCCGGTCGCGTACGGCGAGACGCTGCGCCTGTCGATGATCACGGAGGGGATCGGTCGCGCGTCGGTGCGCGTTCGATACGAGGGCCGCCGCACGAGCGACGACGCGCTCGCGTTCCGCGTGCACAACGTCCACGTCGCGGTGGACATTCCCCGTTGGAAGAGCGTGCCGGTACCCGCCCGCCATCGGGCCGCGTTCGAGTCGCTGCGCGAGATCGCGTGAGCACCCGCCCGCCCCGGTCTCCTGACGTCCTCGCAAGCGTTCGCGACGAACTCGCCGCGCTCGCCCGGGCCGACCTCACCCGCGTGATGCGGGTCACCGAGGCGGGCCCCGCACCACGCACCTTCCGTCGCGACGGCGGCCGCGTGCTCCTCGACCTGTCCAGCAACGACTACCTCGGCCTCGCGCGCGACGATCGCCTCGCCGCGGCGACCGCACGAGGCGCTGCGGAGCACGGGTCGGGCGCGGGCGCCGCACGCCTCGTCACGGGGACCCGCCCCCTGCACGCCTCGCTCGAGGACGACCTCACGCGGACGCTCGGGAGCGCGGCCGCGCTGACGTTCGCCAGCGGCACCTCGGCCAACCTCGCGGTGCTCGGCGCGCTCTTCGGTCCGGAGGACGTCGTCGTCAGCGATCGCCGCAACCACGCATCGATCATCGACGGCCTGCGGCTCGCCGGTGCGACCCGGCTCGTCGTGGACGCGCGCGATCCCGACGCGACCCGCGCCGCGCTCCTCGAGGCAAGGCGCGCCCGGCGCAGCGCGCTCGTCGTGGAGGGCCTGCACGGGATGGACGGCGATCTCCCGCCCCTCGCCCGGGCCTTCGAACTCGCGCGCGAGACGGGCGCGTTCCTCGTCGTGGACGAGGCGCATGCGTTCGGCGTGGTCGGACCGTCCGGGCGCGGCGCGTCCGCCGCGGCGGGTCTCCCGTTGGACGATTCCGCGCTCGTTCGCGTGGGCACGTTCGGCAAGGCGTACGGCGCGGGCGGGGCGTTCGCACTCGGCGCGATCGAGGCGATCGACCTCGTGCGGCAGCGCGGCCGCGCGTTCGTCTACTCGACGGGGCTCGCGCCGTCGCTCGCCGCGGCCGCGCAGGTGGGCGTGTCGATCGCCGCCGCCGAGGGGTGGCGACGAGAGCGCTGCGTCGATCTCGCCGCTCGTCTCGCCGCCGCGCTGCCGCCTCCCTTCCGTCCGTCCTCCCTCCCGGCGGGGGGCATCGTCAGCGTCGTGCTCGGCGCGCCCGCGACGGCGCTCGACGCCGCGGCGCGTCTGGCGCGAGACCACGCGGTCCTGGCCGTCGCCCTGCGTCCGCCGACGGTGCCCGTGGGAACGTCCCGACTGCGGCTGACCGTCGGCGCCGACCTTTCGGATGCCGACCTCGAACGGGCGATCGCCGCGCTCGGCGCGATCCTCGCGACCCACGTGCCGGAAGAGGTCGCATGAGCGCGCCCGGATTCGGCGGCGTCCTCGTCGCGGGAACCGACACCGGCGTCGGCAAGACCGCCGTCGCCGCAGGGCTCCTCCGCGCCTGCGCGCGACGCGGCCTTCGCCCGACCGCGTGGAAACCGTTCGCGACCGGCGTCCCGACGGATCGACTGGTCGAGGGCGAGGATGTGGACCTGCTCGGCGCGGCGATCGATCGGCCGCGAGAGCAGCGCCTCGCGCTCTCCACCTGGCGCTTGCCCCTGCCGGCCGCGCCGGCTCGCGCGGCCGAGCGAGCCGGTGCGTCGCTGCCAACCCGCGCCACGCCCGACGTCCTGCCCGCCTCGGCGGGCCCGCTCGTCGTCGAGGGCTGCGGCGGGTGGCGCGTACCGATCGGGAGGAACTTCGGGGAGGACTTCGGTCGTTGGGCGGCGGGGCTCGGACTGCCGGTCCTCGTCGTCGCGG
Source organism: uncultured Planctomycetales bacterium (assembly GCA_964586025.1). Classification (GTDB taxonomy): domain Bacteria; phylum Planctomycetota; class PLA2; order PLA2; family JAEUHO01; genus JACKGW01. Next base: position 2,773 of record CAZPGF010000121.1, on the reverse strand, counting down.
CGGCGCGCCTGGGCGTTCTGAACCACACCCGCATGACGGTGGACGCCATCGAGGAGGACGGTCTCGACGTCCTCGGCGTCGTGCTCGTGCACGTGACGCCGCCGACCTCGGACGATCTCGCACGCGACGATCGTGGACTGCTCGAGTCGAGTCTTCCGGTGCCGGTGCTCGGCGCGGTCGCCGCGGTCGGTGATCCGACCGACATCGATGCGCTCGCCGACGCGCTCGAGCGCGCGATCGACATCGACCGGCTGCTCGACCGCATTCGCGCCGCGCACGCCTCCGTCCGCGCCCCCGCGATCGAGGAGGCCGACCGTCGCGATGTCTGGCATCCGTTCACGCCGATGCGCGCGTACGGCGCGGCCGACCCGATCGTGATCGAACGGGGTGACGGGGTCTGGCTCACCGACGCCCGCGGACGCCGCTACCTCGACGGGGTGTCGTCGCTCTGGGTGAACGTGTTCGGCCACCGCGACCCTCATCTCGATCGCGCGTTGCGCCGGCAACTCGGGCGCGTCGCCCACTCGACGCTGCTCGGGCTCGGCAACGACGCGGCGGCGAACGCCGCGACGAACCTCCTGCGGGTCGTGCCCGGCGACGGCGTGCTCCGGCATGTGTTCTTCTCGGACAACGGGAGCACCGCGGTCGAGGTCGCGTTGAAGATGGCGTGGCAGGCGACCCGCCAACGCGGCGATGCGGCGCGGCGCACGTTCCTCCACTTCGACGACGGCTACCACGGCGACACGCTGGGCGCGGTGTCGGTCGGCGGGATCGACCTCTTCCACGCGACGTTCCGCGGACTGCTCTTCCCGGCACTCCGTCTGCCCGCGCCGCATCGGCACGACGAAAGTCTCGCCGCGCTGCGCGCGGCCTTCCGCGAGCGGGGCGACGAGATCGTCGGCGTGGTCGTCGAGCCGGTCATCCAGGGCGCGGGCGGGATTCGCGTGCAGCGTCCCGGCTGGCTCGCGGACGTCGCACGGATCACACGCGACGCCGGAGCGTTCCTGATCGCCGACGAGGTGGCGACCGGATTCGGGCGGACGGGGCGTTGGTTCGCCGTCGAGCACGAAGGCGTCGTTCCGGACTTCCTCTGCGTCGCCAAGGGACTCACGGGCGGCTACCTGCCACTGGCCGCCACCGTCACGACCGACGCGGTCTACGACGCCTTCCTTGCGGATCCGTCCGCCGGACGGCAGTTCTTCCACGGGCACACCTACACCGGCAACCCCCTCGCCTGCGCGGTGGCGAGCGCGACGATCGAGCGGATGTCCGCCCTCGACCTTCCGAAACGCGTCGCGCGCGTCGGCGCGCACCTCGGGGCCGTCCTCCACGAGCGACTGGGCCGCCACCGCGGCGTCCGCGACGTGCGCGGTCGCGGGCTGATGTGGGGCGTCGAGGTCGCCCGCGCACACGACACGCCGTGGCCCGCGGCCTGGCGGGTGGGCAACCTCGTTTGCGACGAAACGACCGCGCGCGGCGTTCGACTCCGCCCTCTCGGCGACGTCGTCGTGGTCATGCCCCCGTTGGCCATCGAGCCGGAAGACGTGGACCATCTCACCAGCGTGCTCGCGGAGGCGATCGAGGTCGTCACGGCCGCGTGCGAACGGAGACCGGCATGATCGACGTGAGAGCCCTCGTGGAGGAAGCGCACCGCGGCGGAGGCATCGATCGCGCTCGCGCGCGTTCGCTGCTCGGTGCGCCGATCGAAGACGACATGCCGATCGTCGCGGCGGCGGCGGTCCTGCGTGAGCAGCACTTCGGACGCCGCGTCCGGCTGCACGTCCTGCTCAACGCGAAAAAGGGCGCCTGCTCCGAGGACTGCTCGTTCTGCTCGCAGTCGGCGCACCACGCTCCCGAGACGCGCATCGACGACTACGAACTGCTCGACGCGAACGCGATCGTTGCGGCGGCTCGACGTGCTGCCGCCCTCGGGGCGTATCGCTTCTGCGTCGTCACGGCAACCCGCGGCCCGTCGATGCGCGACCTGGATCGCCTCGTCCCCGCCCTGGAGACGATCCGCGACGAGGTGCCGATCCGCATGTGCTGCTCCCTCGGGCTGCTCGACACGGACGAGCACGCCGAGCGTCTCGCCGCAGCCGGCGTCGAACGCTTCAACCACAACATCGAGGCGGGTCCGCGCGGGTACGCCGACGTCTGCACGACCCACTCGTTCGACGATCGCGCCGCCACGGTCGATCGCGCACGACGCGCGGGGATGGGAACCTGTTGCGGCGGGATCGTCGGCCTCGAGGCGGACGTCGAGGATTGGCTCGACTGGTTGTTCGCGCTGCGCGATCTCGACGTGGACTCCATCCCCGTGAACTTCCTGGATCCGCGCCCCGGCACGCCGCTCGGCGACCGCACACCGGTCACGCCGCGCGAGGCGCTGCGACGGCTCGCGATCGTGCGTCTCGCGCACCCCCACCGCGAGGTGCGCGCCGCCGGCGGGCGCGAGGTCGTGCTGCGGTCGCTTCAACCGCTCGCGCTCGCCGTCGCGAACAGCATCTTCACCGAGGGCTACCTGACGACCGGCGGCGCCACCGCATCCGCCGACCTCGCGATGATCGCCGACGCCGGCTACGAGATCGAACGCGCCGTCGCGGCGTCCTGAACGGTTGCGGTCGAAGGCATCCGTTCAGGCCCGGCACTCGCCCGCAGGTCAGGGGGCGATCCGAACCACCGATGACGTGCCTTCCCTTCGCGTTCACCGCCGGTCCGGGATCGCAGGCGGGGAGCGGGAGGTCGCCGTGGAGGGCGACGTGTGGTGGATCAC
>CAZPGF010000120.1:0-8279 GCA_964586025.1 uncultured Planctomycetales bacterium | reverse complement strand
GCCGGTCCGCGTCCACTCGCCGTGCCCGGGGCCGCCCACCCCTGTCCCCCCGCGGTGGGAGGCTTCGCGCCGCGGGGCCGACCCGCCCGCGAGAGGACGTCCATGTGGCACGATTCCGACCGCCGCCTCGCGAAAGCGGTCCAGCGCTTCGAGGAAGGTGACCACGCCGCCGCGCGGGCCATGCTGCGCAGTCTCGACCGCCGCGGGATCATCAGCCCGCGAATCGATCTCTATCTCGGCCACTGCCACTTCGAGGACGACCAGGTCCCCGCCGCAATGCGCCGCTACCGCCGCAGCGCCGCCCTCTCCCCGTCGAACCCCGCGCCCTGGGTCGGCCTCGGCCTCTGTTACGCGCGACTCGGACACCTCGACCGAGCCGTCCGTTCCCTGCACGCGGCTCTCGCCCGCGACCCCGACCTCGAGGAGGCCCACTGCCACCTGACGCAGTGCCATGCGCTGCGAGGCGACCTCCGCGAGGCGGAGTTCCATGCCGCGAAGGCCCTGGAACTCGATCCGTCCTGCCCGCAGGTGCACCGCCATCTCGCGCTCGCCTACCTGCTGCACGGCCGTCTGGAAGCCGCTCTCGACGCATGGCTCCGCGTCCGGGCGATCGATCCGCACTACCCCGAACTCGACATCGGACTGGCACGCACGTTCGCGATGCTCGGGCGCCGCTCCGAGGCGCGCGCCGCATACCACCGCGCGCTGGGCGGATCGTTCGCGGCCGACGCCGCGTTCGGGCTCGGCGAACTCGCCTACACGGACGGTCGCCGGGAGGAGGCGATCGCCCATTACCGGAGCGCGGTGCGCCGCCAGCCGGATTTCACCGAGGCCAGGACGCGCTGGGCGGAGGCCGTGCTCCGGGCCGGGCGCCCGGCCCGCGCTCTCGAGGTCCTCGACCCCGTGCTTGTCGAACCGGATCCCGACGAGGACGCGGTTCGCCTTGCGGCTGCCGCCGAACGCCTCCTGGGCAAGCCGCGCCGCGGCGTCGTGCGCCTGCGCGGCCGGCTGGCGCTGGAACCCGGTCGCGCCGCCTGGTGGCATGGCCTGGCCGACCACCTGCTCGAGGCCGGGCGCCCCCGCGCGGCGGCTCGAGTCGCCGCCGCCCGACGCGCGAGCGTCCCGGGCGACGTCGAGAACGTCCGACTCCTCGCCCGGGCGCTCGGGCGGTCCGGTCGGCGCCGGATGGCGATCCGGGAGATCGCTCGCGCGGTCCACCGGGCCCCTCGCGAACTCGAACTCCAACTCGACCTCGCGGCGGCCCTGCTGGCGGCCCACCGCGATGCGGCCGCCGAGCGCGCCTTGCTCCGCGCGTTGTCCCACCTCCCGGAGGCGGCCGAACTCTGGGCGTCCCTTGCCGAACTCGCGTACGAGGACGGTCGCCTCGCCATCGCCTACGCCCGTGTCCGCGCCGCGCTCCGGAGGGACCGCCGCCACGGCCTGGCGCTTGGGCTGCTGGTGCGGATCCACTTCGCCCGCGGCGAAGCGCGCCGGGCGGCGAACGCGGGACGCGCCGCCCAGAGGATCCTGCCTCCCGACGCCGAGGCCCGCCGCGACCACGGGCGGGCGCTTCTCGCGTTGGGCCGGATCGGGCCGGCACTGATCGAGTTGCGTCGGTACGTCTTGGCCGCTCCGGAGGACGCCGAGGGTTGCCTCGCCCTCGCCGATGCCCTCGCCGCGATGGGGGACGCGGACGGCGCCCGACGCCAGCGTCATCTGGCCCGGGTGCTCGGCCGGATCTTGAAGCCGGCGGATCCCCGGGAACAAAGGCGTCTGCCGGCCTGATCGCCTTGCCACGTCCGGGCCGTGCGAATCCGCGCGTCAGCCCGTCCGCAGGGCTTCGGGGGACGTTCGACCCGGCTTCCGGTGGGGCGTTTCCGGGCGGTGACGACGGTACGAGGCTTGCACAAGCCGGTCCGGCCGCCCCGCGGAGTCGGCGTCGCGCAAGGCGACGGCCGAGGACATGGGGGGGCCCGTCGGCGCACGGCGGGGCGACGACTCGGCGACTTCGCCGAGTTTGCCTCTGGCGTTCGCGACGGCGAAAGCGTACGCTCTGACCCGCGCAATGTGGGAGGAGTCACGCGACGCAAGGGCCGTACCGGCCGGGCGTCCGGCCCCTTCCCGTTGCGGCCTATCACGGTGACGAACCGTGCGACCGACACATACGGAGTGCGCGACGATCGGCGCGATCGCGCGGCACTCCGGGGAGTTCCTCGATGACGATCCACACCTCCAGGTCCCGCGGCGCGATGCGATCGCAGGCCGGCGCCTCGCGAGTCGGCGCGCTCGGCGTGGCGGCGTTCGCCGTCCTGTTCGGCTCGTTGCTCTCGTCCTGCGGCGGGGGCGGCGGAAGCGGGGCGGGACGCGGTCTGTCCCTCGTCTCGTTCGAACAAGATGGTGTCGACAACGTGGCGCTGAACCAGACGCTGGTCTGGCACTTCAGCGAGGCGGTCGATCCGTCGTCGATCACGACGGCCTCGCTCCAACTGCGTCGCGGTGATCAGTTCGGTCAGAGCGTGGACGGTGTGTTCCACGTGCAGGGGTCCACGGTCACCTTCGAGCCGCGCCTTCCGAGCCGCTGCGATCTGCAGGACGCGGGCTTCCGCGCGTCCACGCAGTATCGCGTGCAACTCGTCGGCTACCCGGAGGAGTTCGCGATCAAGAACTCCGCGGGGCAGCCTCTCTCGACGACGATTTCGAGGGAGTTCCGGACGCGCGACGAAAGCGGCCCGCAGCGCTTCCTGGATCAGATTCCGGCGTTCACCCCCTCGGTGACGTTGATCTCGCCCGCGAACGGGTCGGCGGCGGTGACGGTGAATGCGTCGAACGCGATCGTCGTGACGATCTCCGAGAACCTCGAGCCCTGCACGGTGAACGACAACACGGTGCAGCTGTTCATGAACGAAACGGGCGATCCGGTCCTCGCGAATGCGGTGACGGCGCCGAACGGGAACGCCTCGGGCTTCTATCACGGCGGCGGCGTCGGTGACAACAGCGCCGCGCTGACGTCCTGGGGTGCGGATGTGTACTCGGTCGTGAACCCGGCCCAGCGTCTGTTGATCGACATCACGCTGCAGCAGAGTTCGTCGAGCACCCAGATCATCGTGCGTCCGAAGGGCGGCGTGTTCCCCGAGAACGCCCTGCTCGTGTTCCGTCTGACGTCGGGCATCGAGGACTTCGGTGGATCGCCGCTGGCGCCGCTGGCCATGTCGTTCACGACGCAGAACCTGGCGCCGCAGGCGGGCCTGTACGCGATGCTGGTGCAGGGCGAGACGCCGTTCGAGTCGAGCCAGAGCACGGCGGACATCAACACGGCACGGTCGCCGGGCGTGATCCAGGGCTACCTCCTGTTCTCCGGCGACGGCGACAACGGCGACACGTCGGAGATCCACCTCCCGTCCGCTCCGAACGAGGGCGCGGGCTGCCTGACGCCGCGCCAGACCAACGACGGCACGAAGGATGACTTCATGCCGAATGCGGACTTCACGTTCGACACGGGCGCGACCCTGAACACCTGCCCGAACAGCGTGGACGGCAGCACCGCGGTCGTCTGGGAGTTCAACACCTTCCGGATCCCCGGTGGCGTCACGGTGCGTGTCAAGGGCGTGAACCCGGCGGTCTTCCTCGTCCAGGGCGAGGTGCTGATCGAGTCCGGTGGCCGGCTGATGGCGCGCGGCGACAACGTCGGCGGTACGCCGCAGGGCCGCGGCGCGAACGGTTGGGCGTGGGTCAACCAGCCCGGCAACGTGACCTCGGCGGGCGGTGTCGGCGTCGCGGGCGGCGGCAACGGTGGCAAGACCGGCCTGTGGATGCAGAGCCCGGGCGGCGAGTCTGGCTTCGCGGGCTTCGGCAGCGACGACTTCGGCGACCAGGGTGGCCTCGGTGCGGGCATCGGCGGCGTCAGCCATGGCGCGACCTATCCAGGGTCGGCCGGCTCGGCGCAGGGAGGCGGCGGTGGCGGCCATGGTTCGGCCGGCGACGCCTCGACGAACGTGCTCGGCACGCTGCACGTGCTTCGTTCCCAGACCCCGATGGGGCTCGGCGGCGATCCCTACCCGGCGAGCAGCGCGATGCTGACGCCGTCGGCCGGCAGCGGCGGCGGGGCGGGTGGCAACAACGAGTGGGAGCCGTCGAACTCCTACTTCTACGGCTCGGGCGGCGGCGGCGGCGGTGCGGGCGGCGGTTTCGTCGACATCACCTCCTCGGGCAACATCACCGTGTTCGGAACGATCGATGCGGTGGGCGGTCGCGGTGGGGACTCCCAGCAGGAGAACTATTACTCCGGCTCGGGCGGCGGCGGCGGTGGCTCCGGCGGCGGCATCCGGCTGCTGACCTCGGCGCGGATCATCCTCGGCGCGACGACCGTGATCTCGACGGCGGGCGGCTCGGGCGGCCTGTCGACGACGGGCACCTCTGCGCCGAACGGTCCGCTGAACCACGGCGCCTCGGGTGGCAACGGCCGCATCGTGCTGGAGGACGCCGACTCGACGATCGAAGGCATGTCGGGTGCGACGCTCGCGCCGGGCGAGGGCACGGACGGCTTCTACCGTGACGTGTTCGATCCCACGCGCTTCCAGGGTGGCGGGACGATGCCGTACGCGCAGACGGAGATCTTCGCGGTCGGGCCGCTGAACCCGAACTTCTCGAACCCCGTCGCGGCCGACTTCAAGGCGCGGATTCCGGTGATCGCCAGCAACGGTGCGGGTGCGACGAGCATCTTCATCGATGCGCGCGGCTTCAACATCAAGCCGGACGGCACGCCCGACCTCGCGGGTGCGACGCCTTGGCACACGGTCGGCTACTTCCGCGACAGCGGGGTCGAGGCCGAGCCCCTCTGGACCGGCAACGCGAACCCCGGCGACGTGATGCTGCCGGTGGGGAACGCGGGCGGGACGATCAACAACCTGGACGGACGGGAGTTCATCCAGATCCGCGTGACGTTCTACCTGCCGGCGACGATGGGTCCGAGCGATCCGGGTCCGGTCCTCGACGACTGGATGATCCGCTACGTGACCGACCAGTAGAGGAGCGGGGCGCCCTCGTCGAGGGGGCGCCCGCACCCTTCCCACGAAGTCGATTCGACGGCCCGGGCCTTTGGGCCCGGGCCGTTCGACTTTTTGGCGCGACGGAACGCGGTCCTGACGCACCGCGTTGTCGAACGGAACCGAGCCCTCCGCAGGTGCGGATTCGCTCGCCCTGCTGATCGACGTTACCGGCTCGCAACCGGCACGAACCTCCGAACGGCCCCCGATGCACGACGGCTCCCAGGTTCGGAGAGCGGTCCGAGCCCTCTTCCCACGCGGCCCCGCGCCGGTTCTCGAGCGGGCGCGCGAACCGTGGACGGGGTCGGCGGCACGCATCTTGCGAAACCACCGGCCTGCGCACGGCCTGGACCGCCTCATCGACGGCTCGAGCCGTTCGCCCGTTTCAACCCCGCACGATCACCCAGCCCAACGACGGATCACGGCGCGGTCCAACCGACGCGGCGAGATCAGGGAGCCTTCACGATGACCACCATCCACGCGGCGGAGCGCTCGTCCTGCCGACATCGCTGTCGCGGCATCGGAGGACTCGCCGTCCTCGCGCTCGCCCTCGGTTCGATTCTCACGTCCTGCGGCGGTGGGGGCGGCGCGAGCGGTGCGGGCCGCGGTCTCTCCCTCGTCTCGTTCGAGCAGGACAGCGTCGACAACGTCGCGCTGAACCAGACGCTGGTGTGGCACTTCAGCGAGGCGATCGATCCGTCGTCGATCACCACGGCGTCGCTGCAGGTGAGGCGTGGAGACCAGTTCGGCCACAGCGTGGAGGGCACCTTCCGCGTCGAGGGGTCCACGGTCACCTTCGAGCCGCGACTTCCGAGCCGCTGCGACCTGAACGATGCAGGCTTCCGCGTGTCGACGCAGTACCGCGTGCAACTCGTCGGCCATCCGGAGCAGTTCGCGATCCGCAACACCGCAGGCCAGCCTCTCGCCTCGACCGTCTCGAAAGAGTTCACGACGGTGGACGAGGGCGACCCGCTCCGCTTCCTCGACCAGATCCCGGCGTTCAGTCCGTCGGTCACCGCGATCTCTCCGTCGAACGGCTCGGCCGCGGTTGCGGTCGACGGGTCGAACGCGATCGTCGTGACGATCTCGGAGAATCTCGAGCCCTGCACGGTGGGTGACGGAACGGTGCAGCTCTTCATGCACGAGACCGGCGATCCGGTCCTCGCGAATGCGGTGACGGCACCGAACGGGAACGCGTCGGGCTTCTACCACAGCGGAGGCGTCGGTGACAACAGCGCAGCGCTGACGTCGTGGGGTGCTGATGTCACCTCGGTCGTGAACCCGGCGCAGCGCCTGCTGGTCGACATCACGTTGCAGCAGAGTTCGTCGAGCACCCAGATCATCGTGCGTCCGAAGGGCGGCGCGTTCCCCGAGAACGCGCTGCTCGTGTTCCGTCTGACGTCGGGCATCGAGGACTTCGGCGGGTCGCCGCTGGCGCCGCTGGCGATGTCGTTCACGACGCAGAACCTGGCGGCGCAGACGGGCCTGTACGGGATGCTCGTGGAGGGGGAGACCCCGTTCGAGTCGAGCCAGAGCACGGCGGACATCGACACGGCAAGGTCGCCGGGCGTGATCCAGGGCTACCTCCTGTTCTCCGGCGACGGCGACAACGGCGAGACGTCGGAACTCGCGTTTCCGACCGCGCCGAACGAGGGGGCCGGATGTCTGACGCCGCGTCAAACCAACGACGGCACGAAGGATGACTTCTTCCCGAACGCGGACTTCACGTTCGACACCGGCGCGACCCTGAACACCTGTCCGAACAGCGTGGACGGAAGCACGGCGGTGGTCTGGGAGTTCAGCTCGTTCCGAATCCCGTCGGGGGTCACGGTCCGGATCAAGGGCGTGAACCCGGCGATCTTCCTCGTCCAGGGCGCGGTGATGATCGAGGCGGGCGGTCGGTTGACGGCGCGGGGTGACAACATCGGCGGCACGCCGCAGAGTCGCGGTGCGAACGGTTGGGCGTGGGTCAACCAGCCCGGCAACGTGACCTCGGCGGGCGGTGTCGGTGTCGCCGGCGGCGGCAACGGCGGCAAGACCGGCCTCTGGAGGAACAGTCCCGGAGGCGAACCCGGGTTCCCGGGCTACGGCAGCGACGACTTCGGCCTGCAGGGCGGACTCGGTGCGGGCATCGGCGGCGTCAGCCACGACTCGACCTATCCGAACTCGAGCGGGTCGGCGCAGGGCGGCGGCGGCGGCGGTCATGGTTCGCCGGGCGGCACGTCCACGAACGTGCTGGGCGCGCTGCATACGAGCGTCTCCGAGGATCCGATGGGACTGGGCGGCGAAACGTATCCGGCGAGCAGCGCGATGCGGACGGCGTCGGCCGGTAGCGGCGGCGGTGCGGGCGGCAACAACGAGTGGCAGCCCGAGACGAGCTATCAATACGGTTCCGGCGGCGGCGGGGGCGGTGCCGGCGGCGGCTTCATCGATATCACCTCCTCGGGCGACATCACCGTGTTCGGGACGATCGACGCGATCGGCGGTCGCGGTGGGGACTCGCAGCAGGAGAACTACTACTCCGGTTCCGGCGGCGGCGGCGGCGGCTCGGGCGGCGGCATCCGGCTGCTGACCTCGGCGCGGATCATCCTCGGCGCGACGACGGTGATCTCTGCAGCGGGCGGTTCGGGCGGCCTTTCGACCACGGGCGTGAACGCACCGAACGGTCCGCTGAACCACGGTGCGCCGGGCGGCAACGGCCGCATCGTGCTGGAGGACGCCGACTCGACGATCGAGGGCATGGCGGGTGCGACGCTCGCGCCGAGCGAGGGCACGGACGGCTTCTACCGTGACGTGTTCGATCCCACGCGCTTCCAGGGTGGCGGGACGATGCCGTACGCGCAGACGGAGATCTTCGCGGTCGGGCCGCTGAACCCGAACTTCTCGAACCCCGTCGCGGCCGACTTCAAGGCGCGGATTCCGGTGATCGCCAGCAACGGTGCGGGTGCGACGAGCATCTTCATCGATGCGCGCGGCTTCAACATCAAGCCGGACGGCACGCCCGACCTCGCGGGTGCGACGCCTTGGCACACGGTCGGCTACTTCCGCGACAGCGGGGTCGAGGCCGAGCCCCTCTGGACCGGCAACGCGAACCCCGGCGACGTGATGCTGCCGGTGGGGAACGCGGGCGGGACGATCAACAACCTGGACGGACGGGAGTTCATCCAGATCCGCGTGACGTTCTACCTGCCGGCGACGATGGGTCCGAGCGATCCGGGTCCGGTCCTCGACGACTGG
>CAZPGF010000119.1:0-8456 GCA_964586025.1 uncultured Planctomycetales bacterium | reverse complement strand
CCCGGCGGTGAACGCCAAGGGAAGGCACGCCTTGGGTGCTTCGGATCGCCCCCTGAGTTGCGCGCGAGTGCCGGGCCTGAACGGGTACAAACGAACCGTGCCGATCCCTACCCGCGTTCGACCGCGGCCGGTCGCGCCAACGCGACGCGGATCGCATGCGCGAGATCCAGGGCGGAAACCGGCTTCAACAGCAACGTGTCCACGCCCGCCGCCGCGAGGACGCCTCGATCCAGGCCCGCACCGTACCCCGTCATCATGATCACGCGGATGTCCGGCTGCCACTCGCGGATCTCCGCGGCGACGTCGAGGCCGGTCATGCGCGGCATCGTGTAGTCGGTCACGAGGACCGCGTAGGTGCCTCGCGCCTGCCGCGCGCGTGCGATGGCATGCGGGGCGGAGGTCACCGGATCGACGTCGTAGCCGAGTTCCGTGAGGCTGCGCTGCAGCATGTCCACGATCGCGGCCTCGTCGTCGACGAGCAGCACGCGCTCCACGCCCCGCACGTCCCCGATCCGTTCGGGCGCGGCCTCGGCCACCGCTCCCCGCCACGCCGGAAGGTACACGTCGAAGCACGACCCCTTGCCGACGACGGTGCGAAGCCGGATCGCCCCGCCGTGCTGCTGCACGATGCCGTGCACGACCGAGAGCCCGAGGCCCGAGCCCTTGCCCCCACGACGCGTCGTGAAGTACGGCTCGAAGATGCGCTCGGCGACGGCGTCGGTCATCCCGCAGCCGGTGTCCACGACGCGCAGGCGCACCCACGCGCCGGGCTCGATCTCGTCCCCTCGCCCGGGGACCTCGCCGCCGACCTCGACGGCGTCAACCGCGACGGTCAGCAGGCCGTGGCCATCCATCGCGCGGGCGGCGTTCGTGACGAGGTTCACGACGACCTGGTGAACCTGGGTCGCGTCCGCTCGCACGTCCGTCTTGCCGCGACCCTGCCGATGCCGGATCTCGATCGACGACGGCAGCGTCGCGCGCAGGAGGCTCAATGCCTCGGCCGCCTCCTGGGCGAGATCGACGCGTCGTCGCTCGGTCTCGCCGTGGCCGCCGAAGGTCGCGATCTGCCGCACGAGGTTGCGCGCCCGCGTGACGCCCGCGCCGATCTGGCCGAGATCCGCCTTCAACCGCTCGTCACCGTCGAGGCGACGCAACACGAGGTCGAGGTAGCCCTGCATCGGCGCCAGGATGTTGTTGAAGTCGTGCGCGATGCCGCCGGCCATCTCGCCGAGGGTGTGCAGGCGTTGGGTGTGACGCAGTTGCCGCTCCAGGTCCTCCTGGCGCGCGGTCGCCTCGCGCGCGCGGGTGACATCGGACACGACGAGCAACGCGGCGCCGCGCTCGATGCCCGCCGGCAACGCGCGCACCCGGATGTCGAGCCAGCGCGGTCGCCCCTCCTCCCCGGCCAGCGAGAGCGTCGCGCGCTCGGCGCCGCCGCGCGCGAGCACGAGGCCGATCGGCGTCGCCGGAAAGGGGACGAAGATGCCGCGGTCGTCGCAGAGCGCGATCTTCGTGATCGAGGGGCCGAGCCGTTCCAGGTCGAGGACCGCCCGTGCGGCGGCATTGGAGAATCGCAGCGAGCCGTCCGCCGCGAGCACGGCGATGCCTTCCTCGATCTCGTCCACGATGCGCCGGAAGCGCTCCTGACCGCTGCGGCTCTCGCTCTCGGCATGACGGCGGCGCTCCCCTTCGAGCGCGTCACGCCAGCGCATCAGCACGGCCGCGGCGAGGTGACCGCCGAATGCCGGCACGACGTCGGCGGCGCCCTCGTCGAACGCGGACGACGCGCAGGCGAACGCCGATCCCGCGTGCACGACCAGGACGGGAACCGACGGCCACGCCTCGCGCAGGCGGCCGATGGCCGCACATCGCAACGAGGCATCGGAGAGTCCGAGCCCATGCAGAAGGGTCGCGTCGGGCGTCGGTCCGGCGAACGACCGGTCGAGCGCATCGAGCTCGAGAACCGTCGGGATCGATGCGGTCGCCGGCGAACCGTCCAGTCCCGTCGCAACGATCGCGTGTTCCACCGCGGGGTCGATGCGACCGAGTCCGACGAGCAGCAACCGCAGGCCGGTGGTCATGAACGCATCGCTCCGCGGGACCGTGCAACGCACGCTGCTCGTGGGACCGAGCGTCGCGCCGAGAGCGCCGCCGCGCAAGCCCCGATGCGAGGTCGGGATTGCGCGGCGGCACGTGCTTCATGGGGCTGCCGTTCGAGGACCGCTGCCCTCGCGGATCGATCGCCCAAACGAGGCCCTCAGGGCGAGCCGAACGCGCCCACGTTGAGGATGCCTTCGCCGAGGCGGTCGATGCGCTCGATCGGAACGTTGCCGAACGTCACGACCTCGGTGGCGATGTCGGCCACGCACCCCTCCGGATCGTTCGGGTCCTCGCCGATGGCGAGGGCGAGCAGGCCCGCGGCGAGGGCCGAGGAGACGGACGTTCCGGTCCACCAGCCGTAGGCGTCGTTCGCGGACGGATGCGGTCCGGGGACCATCGCGCTCGGCGCGCTCATCCACACGTCGGGATGGTGGTTCGAGATCGTGTGCGCGTCGCCGCTCGGTTCGACGCCGGCGACGGCGAGAACGTGCGGCAGCGACGCCGGGAAGGCCAGCGACCCGCCACCCTGGTTGCCCGCCGAGGCGACGACGACGATGCCTTGGTTCACGGCGTCCTGGAGCAGCAGGCCGACGATGTCGCTCGAGTCGAGCATCCCGAACGAGAGATTGATGACGTCCACGCCTTGCGCGATGGCCCACGAGATGCCGACCGCGACGGAGAAGTTCGTGCCGCGACCCTCGTCGTCGAGGACGCGCACGCAGTAGAGGTCCGCATGGGGGCAGACCACGAGGGCCGCCGCGGCCATGCCCAGGCCGTGCCCGCGACCGCTGTCGGTGACGCCGTCCTGGTCGTCGTCGACGCCGTTCCCGAGGTCCGCCGCGTTGCCGTCGTGATCGATCGCGTCCCACTGCCCGGCGACGGCCGAGGACGGAAGCATCTCGTGCCCGAACTGGAAACCGCCGTCGAGGAGCGCGATCCGCGGCGTCGTCGACGACGGCGTGGGAGCAACGAGCGGTGTGTTCATCAACGCGTACGCATCGCTCGGCCGGATGGCGGACAGGTCGAGATCGTCCTCGAGCATGATCGGGATGGTCTGCTGTCCCTGATAGTTGGCGTGGTGACGCGCTCCGATCTCCAGTTCCACGTCGAGCACCAGCCCGAGGTTGTCCAGCAGCCCGAACACCGTCCCGAGGGACCAGGAGAGCAGGCCTCCCTTCTCGATGTGCAACAGCCCCGCGGTCGTGTCGTTTCCCAACACGTTCCACGCCGCCGTCTGGACCAGCGCCAGCAGCGTGCCGACCGCGCCGTCCGGGTCGTAGCGGACCACGAGCCGCTGACCCGATCCGCTCGCCTCGGCCCGCTCGGCCGCGAACGGGCACGTGACCGCGAGCCATGCCACGAGGCACGGCACGACAGCCGCTCTGAAGACCTTCCTCCTCGACATCCGACGGACTCCTTCCGATTCGCGCGGAGCCGCCCTGTCGGCCGAAGCGCGATATCGGGGCCGAGCGTAGGCAGGCGCCGCGGCCGGACTGAAGCGATACCGCTCCGAATCGTTCACGTCGCTGAACGATTGGGGAAGCCGGTGGTCAGATCGCGTGGCCCACGATCGCGAACGGCGCCCAGTGGGCCGGATGGGGATGGAGCGAGCGGGTTTCGGAGATCGCCCGTTCGAGCGCCGCCACCGGACGGAGTCCCCTCGCGAGCGCCAGGTGGAAGCGCTCCATCGCGGTGGCGGCGGGCCGGTCCGCGACGTGCCAGAGGGTGTTCACGAGGGCCCGGGCCCCCGCCGTGAGGAATCCGCGGACGAGGCCCATCGGCTCGTCCGCCGCGCGGATCGCGGTTCGTCCGGTCACGCACCCCGACAGCACGACCAGGTCCGCGCGCACCTCCACGCAGTACAGATCCGCCGTGCGCAGCCAGCCGTCCCCGAGGCGAACGCCCGCGCGCAACGGCGCCTCGTCGTCGAACACGCCGTGGCTCGCCAGGTGGACGATCGCGCGCTCGCGGAGGGCGTCGAGGAAGCGTGCGCGGGTGGCCTCCTCGCGCAGCCGAAGCTCGGCGTCCGGCCAGACCGTCGCGACCGCCAACGCCTCGTCGCCGACGAACGGTGCGTCGGGATCCGGCACGCCGAAGGCGGCGGTTCCCACGCCGGACGATCGGGTTCGCGATCGCGCGTGCACGTAGACCGAAACGCTCGGCGCGGTCGTCACGGCGAATCGCGACAGCAGCGGTTCGGCGCCGACCGCCGGCAGCAGCGCGTGGAACGGCACCGCGTGCAGGGGGCCGTGCGGGACGATCACCAGCCGTGGCGTCGTCACGGCGTCGGCGACGGGCGCGATCAACGCCTCCCATCCCTCGACGAGGACGCCCTCGGCGCGGCTCACAAGAGACGGATCGCCGTCGCCGTAGGCCTCGAACACCACGGCCGGGCGATCGAGATGAAACCCGAGCCGCCGCACGAGTCGCCGCGCATGCCACTCGGTGAACGAATGCGTCGTCGTGCGGAACCCGTTCGCGTCGAGCAGTCCGAGCACGAGCGCGTCGCGTCCGACGTGCATCGTCAGGACGGTGGTGTCGTCGTCGAGCGCGCGCCTCGCCTCGTCGAGGCCGATCGGTCGTCGATGCCAGCAGGTCCCGTCCGCCTCGGCCTGCTCGAGCGCTTCGAGCGACGCGTTCAACCGCCGCTGGCGCGACGCCAGCGCCGCGGCGCGTCGTGCCGCCTCCGCTTCGGCTCGAAACCCTCCGTCGGACCAGCGAAGCCGCCCGAGGCCGTCGATCTCGCGCTCGATCGCATCGACGTCCACCTCGGGATCGAGGAGGCCGATGGGCACGCCTGCGCGCCCGGCACGCAGCATGTCGAGCAGCGCGCGGCTCTTCGCGCCCTCGATCGCGTCGAACAGGCGGACCGCCCCCTCGTCGCCGAGGGGGACGAAGAGCCGCACCGCACACTCGGCCATGTCGGCGCGTTGGTCGAGGAAGGCCGACATCGTCTCGTCGGGCGGGACGCCGAGTCGGTGACGATCGAGCAGATCGAGCGCCTCGCCGATGTGACGGCGCGCGGCGTCGAGGTCGCCCAGTCGCTCGCAGCAGAGGGCGAGCGCGTACTGGAGATCGCAGCGCAGCCACGGTGCGTAGAGATCGCCGAGCCTCGCCTCGAGCCCGAGCAGCCTGGCGCGCGCGCGCCCGAACTGCCCGCGCTCGCGCTCGAGCGAGGCTTCGAGCAGTTCGGCCTGTCCGCCCCTCTCCACGAGACCCAGTCGGTAGAGCGCCTGCGCGGCGTGACGCGCGTGCCGGGCGGCGGCCTCTTCGAGGCCCTCCCGATGCAGGGCACGGGCGAGTTGGTGCTCGCCGAGCGCGGCCCAGACGGGGCTGTGCAGCCGCGCCAACCGCTCGCAGGCGTCTCGCAGCAACTCGCTCGCCGCGGCCGTCTCGCCACGCGCGAGCAACGCGACGCCGCGGAACGACGAGGCGCGGGCCGCGTCGCGCTCGTGTCCGAGGCGGTCGAGGATCTCGGCCGCCGCTTCGGCGCTCGCCGCCGCCTCCTGGGGAGAACCGAGTCGCAGTTGGATCTCGGCGCGATCGAGCATGCAGTGCGCGACGTGACGGTCGTCGCCCAGCTCGCGAGCGCGCGTTTCGAGCGCTTCGAGATCGAGCAGGGCCCGGCGGTACCGGCCGCGGAGCGCGGCGACGTAGGCGCGGTTGTAGGAGGTCTGGAGCAGCGAGTGCCGTTCCCCCTGTTCGGCGTGGCGCGCCTCCAGCCACGCGTAGAGCGCATCGGCCCGGTCGTACTCCGACAACTGCGTCAACACGTTGGCGAGGTTCGCGCGGACGAACGGTAGCGCGGACGAGTCGCCGCCGTTCGCGGCGAGTTCGGCGTCGAGCCGTTCGAGTCGCGCCAGCGCCTCGGGATAGCGCTCCGCGCGCTCCAGCAAGGTGATGGCGGTCAACTCGAAGAGGGTGCGGCGCGCCGATTCGTTGTTCTCCTCGACGACGGGGCGCGCCTCCTCGAGCGCTTCCTCGGCTTCGCGGAAGCGCCCGAGTTCGCCGAGCACCTGCGCGTAAGAAGCTGCGCTCTGCACGCGCGCCGAGAGATCGGCGCCGCGGCGAGCGCGTTCCAACGCGCGAAGCGCGGGACGCGGCATGCCGGCGAGCAGGTGCACGCCGCCGCGGGCGCGCCAGGCGAGCCGCCGGCGTTCGGGGTGCTGGCAACGCGTCGCGAGCACGCATGCGGCACGCGCCTCGCGCCGCGCGCGAGCGGGCTCGGAACGCGCGGCGCGAACGATCAGCGGCACCCACGCGGCCAGGATGGCGTCCGGATCCTCGATGGCGCGAAGTCGCGCGCGTCGTTCGCCGGGCTCGCTCGTCGCCGCCAGGGCGTCGCGCAGCGACGCGAGCGAGTCAACGCTCACTCGCGCGTCGCCCCTCGGAAGTCGAGGATCGACTCCGGCCCGTCCGACGGCTGGCAGCGCACGCGAAACGGCGTGGCCCCGTCCACGGGGATCGTGAACTCGCCCTGCTCGTCGGCCCAGACGATGTGCCGACGTCCGTCGTCGAGCTCGACGCTGAACTGGTACGCGGGAGGCGAGGCGGATGCGGCCTCGCCCCGCGGCAGGACGTGACCGACGATCGACTCCGATTCGTTGCGCCGGCGCACCCGTCGCGGCACGAGCAACTCGATCCAGGCGTGCTCCGTCGCATAGAGCACGCGGTCGTCCAGGCTCGGCCCGCTGCGCATGCCGCGCGCACCGGTCCCGTCCCGGGTGTCAACCACCGGTTGGGTCGCCACGCTTCCCTCCGCTCGCGCCCGACGGCGCTCGTTCGCACCGGGAGCCGACGACCACGCGATCGCCACGCTCCAGAATGCCCGAGATTCCCCGAACCGGCCGCCGAGGGGAACAGGGACCTGCGACACTTCGTTTACGCGCGTGAACGGTTCGGTCCGACCGCGGGCTCGGCGAGGAGCCGGACCCCCCTCCCGCGGACCGTTTCCAGGCGCCACGCCTCCTCGCCGAGCGCCCCGCGCAGGGCCGCGACGTGCACCCGGAGGGTCGTCGGCGAGCGGTCGGCGTCCTCCGGGGCGATGTCCTCGGGCCCGAGGACATGACCGGGACTGCGGGCGAGCAATACGAGGATCTCGAACTGCCGCGGTGTGAGTTCGATCGGCCGGTCGTGGATCCACGCCTCGCGCCCGAGCAGGTCGAGGCGGAACGGCCCGGCCGAGATGACGTGCCCCGATCCGCCGCGCGAACGGCGCAGGACCGCCGCGATCCGGTGCAGCAACAGATCCGCGCGCACCGCGCCCTTGCGCAGGTAATCGTCGGCTCCGGCCTCGAAAAGCCTGGCTTCCACGTCGGAACTCTCGCGGCCGGTCAACACGACGATCGGGATGTCGCGGACCGCGGGCAGGCGGCGCAGGTCCCGGCAGACGTCCAGGCCGTCGTCGTCGCGTTCGAGGCCGAGGTCCAACAGCACGAGGTCCGGGGCCTCGACGACCGCCGCGCGCAGGCCGTCGGTCGCATTCGAGGCGGCGACCGTCGAATGACCGGCGCTTCCGAGGATGTCGCGGAGCATCCGGCTGACGTGGGGATCGTCCTCGATGACCAGGATCTTGGTCGACATGGATCCGCCGCCTCCTAACTGCCGACGCGCCCCCCCCGGCCGACGCCCCGTTGCGTCGAGCATAGCCCACCCTGGCTCGGTCACTCGGGCGGAGCGTCCGCAGCGAACGCGGCCCGGGAGGGAGCGGCACGTAGGATGCGCCTCGTTCGACGGCGGATGCGTCCGGGGCCAACCGGACGGCATCGAGCGGGTGATCCGCTCCACCGGCCGCCCGGGTCGAACGGCCGGAGCCCTTCGTGAACGATGTCCAAACCGCCGCGGTCAAGCGGCGTCCTCTCGTCCTGCGCGTCGCGCGTGAGGTCGCCGGTTGGTTCGACGGCTGGGCGCAGGGATCTCGTCAGCCCTTTGCGGACCAGACGATGTCCTACCGGATCGATTGGATCCGCATGCTGCCGTTCGTCGGCATGCACCTGATGGTGTTCGGCGTGATCTTCGTCGGCATCAGTCCGATCGCCGTCGCCGTCGCAGCGGTCGGTTACTTCGCGCGCATGTTCGGCCTGACCGCCTTCTACCACCGGTACTTCTCGCACCGTTCCTACCGGGCGAACCGCTTCTGGCAGTTCCTGTTCGCGCTGTGGGGCTCCGCGTCCGCGCAGAAGGGCCCGTTGTGGTGGGCGTCGCACCATCGCGAGCACCACCGCAACAGCGACCAGCCCGCCGACATCCACTCGCCGGTCCAACACGGCTTCTGGTGGAGCCAGGTCGGCTGGATCCTCTCCTCGCACTCGCGCGGAACGAACCTCGACGTGGTTCGCGACCTCGCGAAGTTCCCC
>CAZPGF010000118.1:0-8700 GCA_964586025.1 uncultured Planctomycetales bacterium | reverse complement strand
TCACCGACGCCACCTGGCCCGAGGTCGGCGAGCCGCGCCGTGCGGTCGTCCACGGCGACGCATGCGTGTTGCTCGAGCGGGCCGACGCGGCGGCCGCGCCGACCCTGGTCGCGAGTCGCCCCGGCCTGGGGCGCTGCGCGTCCTTCCTGCTTCCGCCGGGGGATCCGAGTTGGGGCATCTGGCCGCGCGGAACGGCGTTGCTCGGTCAGGTGCTCGCGAGCGTCGTCGCTCCGGAGGGCACCGCGACGAGCGTGCCCCACCTGGCGCTGGCGACGCCCCACGAGGGCCCGCCGACGCTGGCGGTCGCCTGGCCCGAAGGGTTGCGCGGCCGCCTCGAGATCGCCGTCGCGATCGACGGGGGGCCTCTCCGCCCCGTCGCGGCCGGTGGCCCGACCCGCGAGCCGGCGACGATCGCTCTGCCCGGCGACCTCGCACCCGGATCGCATCTGCGCATCGAGGCCTCGTTCGAAGGGCGGGCGTTGCCGGCTCTCGAACGCGTGCTGCCGCCGCGTCCGATCGAGGCGGTGGCCGCGGCCGACGCGGCGGGGCTTCACGCCGCGCTCGGACCTGCGGTGGACTCGCCGGCCGCGTTCGTCGCATCGCTGCCCGAGGGGGAGCGGCGGAGAGACGTCCCGCGCTGGCCGTGGCCCCTCGGCGCGGCCTTGGTCTGGCTCGTCGCCGACGTCGCGGTGCATCGTCGGAGGCCCATCGCATGAGCGCGTCGCGCACCCTGGCCCTGACCCTGGGCGACCCGGCGGGCATCGGACCGGAGGTCGCCGCGCGCTGGATTCGCGAGGAGTCCGCCGCCCCGGGCGGTCTGCCCGCGCCGATCCTCCTGGTCGGATCGCGCGGTGTGTTCGAGAGAGCGTGGCGCGAGGTCGGCGCACCGTTCGACGTCCCGGAGATCGATCCGCGTCGCGCCGACGAGCGGGCCCCGCCGGTCGCGCTCTTCGATCCCCTCGCCGGTCCGACCGAGCCGCCGCCGTTCGGCCGCATGAGCCGGGAGGGCGGTGCCGCGAGCCATGCGTGGGTTCTCGCCGCCGCCGATCTCGCGCTGCATCGCCGCGTCGCCGGGGTCGTCACCGGCCCGATCCACAAGGGCGCATGGGCCCTCGCCCGCATCGCGTCGCCGGGCCACACCGAGGCGCTGCGCGATCGCGCGGGCGTCGAGCGCGTCGTGATGATGCTCGCGGGGGGAACGCTGCGCGTCGCGCTCGCAACGATCCACGTCCCGCTCGCGACGGTGGCGGGTCGGCTTTCCACGGCGGGGCTGCTGGCGGACCTGCGGATCGTGGATGCCGCGTTGCGGGGGCCGTTTCGCATCGCCGCGCCGCGGATCGCGGTCTGCGGGCTGAATCCGCACGCCGGCGAGGGGGGCCTGCTCGGAAGCGAAGACGACGCGATCGTCGCGCCGGCGGTCGTCCGCGCGCGCGAACAGGGGATCGACGCGAGCGGTCCGCACCCCGCCGACGCGTGCATTCCGCGCGCCGCGGCCGGCTCGTACGACGCGGTCCTCGCGATGTACCACGATCAAGGGCTTCCCGCCGTCAAGACGTTCGCGCCGCGCCACGCGGTCAACGTGACGCTCGGCCTTCCCTTCGTGCGAACGAGCGTGGATCACGGCACCGCGTACGACATCGCCGGGCGTGGCCTCGCGACCGCGTCCTCCCTCGATGTCGCGGTGCGTCTCGCCGCGTCGCTCGCGAGCCCTTCCGACACGCGTCGCGATGCCCACGACGGACACCCGTTGCCGTAGCGCCTCGGGCACGGACGGGATCGGAGTCGAATGCGACGCGATGTGCCGTGCGTCGTCGCTTCCGAATCCGCAACGGCGCTTCATGGGCGAGGTGCGCGAGCCGACCTACTCTCTCGACACGTTCGGGCACAGGTCATGACGCATCGAAACAACGACCTTCTCTCGATCTTCGACGCGAACCGCCAAGCCGAGCGCAAGGCGCGCACGCGAACCGAGGCGCGCGATGCGGTCGCCCGCGGGGCGCCCAAGGAGCGACGTGCTGGCGGCGGCTTCGCCGGGCTCTGGCTGACGCCGCGCCACGTGGTGGTCGCGTCCTGCGCGATCACGCTGCTCGTCGTGCTCGCGTTCTTCGTCGGCCTCGCCGCGGGCAAGCCCGGCGCGTCCGGTGCGGGTGTCGCGCTGCGCAAGGACCAGGGGGGAATCCCCGCGAAGGGGGTTCTCCTTCGGCTCCGCGTGGACTCGATGGACATGGCGACCGGCCGCCCGGTCGCCGCCGCCGATGTCCGCGCCCGGCTCGGCGAGTTGGGCCTCGACGCCCGCTACCTGCGAACCGTCTCGAAGGAGCGCGGCCAGTGGGTGGTGGACGCCGGGCCGTTCCGGTCGGCGGAGGAACTCGACCGCTGGATCGAGCAGCATCGCCTCGGCGGCGCCCGGGTCTGCGGGTCGGTCCCCTTCCAGCAGCGGGAGATCGTCCGTCTCGACGCCCGCTGACGAGGAGCCGGCTTCAGCGGGCCACCCGCCGTTCCCGGCGATCCCCGCGCCGCATGCCGTCGAGGGCCCTCCCCCCGGTTGACCGACCGGGGCGACCGACTACACTTCGCGCCCCGCCGAACAAGGCGCCGCAGGCGCCCGGGAGCGCGCGATGTCGATCCACAAGAGCCTCAAACTGAAGAGCAGCCTCGTCGGCGCGCGCAGCGTCCTTTCCCGCTGGGAGCGCATCGAGCGCCTGAGGGACGAAGACCGCTGGCGCGAGGGCGACGCCGTGCTCGGCCTGCCGAAGGTCCGCACCAAGTTCAAGATCCGCTCGAAGAAGGCGGCGGCTCCGGATGCCGCCGCTCCGGGCGCGAAGGGCGCGGCCCCGGCAGCGAAGGGCGCGGCCCCCGCGGCGAAGGGTGCAGCCCCGGCAGCGAAGGGCGCAGCGCCCGCGAAGGCTCCCGCGAAGGCTCCCGCGAAGAAGTAGCGCCGTCAGTCGAGGACCGGCGCGCCGAGCACCTTGGCGCGCGCGGGACGCCGAGGCGCGCGACGGCCGACGCTCGACTCGAAGCGGGGCAGGGTCGACTCGTTCTCGATGACCCAGGCGCGCGCTTCATCGGCGCTGCGGAACGGTTTCCCGGCGAGTCGTCCGGCGGCGTCGACGAGGATCGGTTCGAGCCAGGTTCGCGTCATCGCCGTCGCGACATCGACGTCGATCACGGCTCCCTCTTGGATGACGCCCACGTCGGGATCGGCGATGTTCGCGGCTTGGGCGACCTCGACATCGAAGTCCCGCACGTACGAGATCTGGTTCACGAACGCAGCGAACACGCGCGGACTGTCGCCGCCGCCGCTCATTCGCTTCACGACGTAGACGAGCGCGCGGCGGTCCCCGAGTTCACCGAGTGCATGCGCGGCGTTGGCGACGATGCGCGGTGTCGCCGACCCGAGAGCCTTCACGAGCGGGACGGCGGCGTCGGGATGCCCGAGACTCACGACGGCGTCGATCGCTGCACCACGCACGTCGGCATCGGCGTCCCGCACCGCGGCGACGAGCAGAGGGCGCAACGCGACTTCGTCGCCGAGTTCCGCGAGCAGTTGGGCAGCCGCGGCGCGCACCGCCGGACGGCGGGCATCCAAGGCGGCGAGCGCGCCGCGGAGTCGCGGGCGCGGCTCCATCGCCGCGAGCGCACGTTGCGCCGCGCGCTCGTCCTCGGGTTCTCCATCGACGAGCCGCGTCAGCAGGGTCTCGACCCCCTCGCCCCTCGCGTCGGAGATCTTCGGCACCGGCTCGGCGCGGGCGAGCGCCTCGATCTCGGAGGGGAGCCTCCATTGGCCGTCGTACAGCACGAGGCCCCGCGCGATGCGCGCTTCGTCACCGCGCAGCCATCGATCGCCGACCCGCTCGTAGCCGAGCGCACGCCTCGCGGCGAGGTGCTCGGGGTCGAGTTCGAGAACGCGCTCGAACTCGCGACGCGCGTCGTCGGACGCGCCGCGCGCCTCGGCCTCGAGTGCGGCGCGGTAGTGCGCGGCCGCGAGTTCGGCCTCCCCACCGGCGAGGGCAACGGCACCGGCGCTCACCAGCACGAACGCCACGATCGCGAGGCGGCGCGGAAAGGGACGGACGGCGGTCGGCGGACGACGGACCATGGGGCTCCTTCGAGGCGGGACTCCCCCCTTGAGAACGCCTCCCGTGGGCGGGGGTTCACACCGGATCCGCGCTCCGGACGGGGCGCCCGAAGCGCCGACCCCGGGCGCGGCGGACCGCCAAGAGCAGCCCGAGCCCGACGGCCGGGACGAGTTGCACGCCGACGCAGAGCAGGAGCAGGTTCGCCTCGTCGGCGAGACGGCTGAAGTGGATCTTGTCGTACAGCCGCATCGGCAGGATCCGCGCGTCAAGGACCTGCACCGCCTCGATCTCGCGCAGGGCGAGGACGAAGACGAGCAGGGCTCCGGCGACGAGACCGCCGAGCGCGGGCTTCAGGACGATCGTTGCCGCCCGCGTGAAGGGCCCGGCGCCGGCGATCCGCGCCGCGTCCTCCTCGCCCGGGCGGATCGGACGTAGCGCGAGCCACGCCATGAACAGCGCGACGGGCAGGAATCGTGCGACGAGCGCGAGGATCGCGGGCATCGGGTCGCCCGAGAGAAGGGGCAGGGGCAGCGCGTCGTGGACGACCCGCGATCCGACGGAGAGCGCGAGGCCGGGTGTGGCCAGCGCGACGAGCCCCAGCCCCATCGCCGCGACCCGCCAGCCGCGACCGCGACGCAGCGCCGCATGGACGAGCGGGATCGCGAGCGCGAACGCGAGAAACGCGGCGACGCCGGCATGCACCAGCCAGCGGCGCAATTCCTCGTCCCCGCCAACCGTTCGCGCCATCGCCCCTTCGATGTCGCCGAGGCGACCCGATCCAACGACCCGCTCGGCGGAGCCGCCCGCCCCCCCCACCGCCGATTCGCCTCCCGTTCCGACCCATCCGGCGACACCGCGCATGGGCAGTCCGACGGCCACGATCAGCAGCGCGATCCAAAGGGCCCACCCGAGGAGGCGCGGCACGGGTCGCAGCGCCACGCGCGCGATCGTCTCCTCGCCGCCACGCGCCGCGAACGCGGGGCTGCGCCGCAGCAGGAAGGTGGCGGCCGCGGCGAGCGCGAGCGTCGTGAGCACGTACGGTGCGCCCGTCGCGACGGCGCGGCCGGCGTTCCCCTCCTGCTTCCACTGCAAGAGGATCTCCGTCGCGAAGGTGCTCGTCGGCACGCCGCCGCCGGGTAACAGGAACCCGAGCAGATCGGGTACCGCGAAGTCGCTCAGCGCGATCACGAACGCCAGCAGGAACGCGCCCCCGAAGGCGGGCGCAACCAGGGGACGGACCACCAGGCGCGCGGCGGCGCGCGGTCCGCCGACGAGGCGCGCCGCCTCGTACGGACCGGCGGGCACCCGCGCGAAGGCCAGGCCGACGATCCAGATCACGAGCGGCGAGAGCACCAAGCCGAACACCAGCATGCTCGTTGCGCATTGGAGATCGGCGCCTTCGAAGCCGAACGTCGCGATGATCGCGGCCTGCCAGGTACGCGCCCCGCCGAGCGCGACGAAGAACGGCGGCAGCAGCGCGGGGAGCATCGACGCGGCGGCGAGGAGGCCTCGACCGGGAAGGTTCGAGCGCCCCAGGAGCCACGCGAAGGGACCACCGATCAGGACGGCGAGCAGGGCGCCGCCGAACGCGATGAGCAGACTCGATCGGAGCAGTCCGCCCAGTCGCGGATCGCTCCACACGAACCGATGGTGGTGCGTCGAGACGCGGGTGCGCACCGCGGCGACGTCCGCCTCGCCGTGGCGTTCCGGCACGCGCTCGGCGCCGGGCGCCGCCTGGGTCGCGAAGCGCACGACGCCGCCGCTGCGATGGACACGACCCGCCGCGACGAGCGTCTCGCCCGACGCGAGTTCGACCTCCTCGACGAGGAACGAACGCAACGCCATCGCGACGACCGGCATCACCGCCGCGTGGATCGCGACGAGGAGGCCGATCACGCGCAGGACGGTCGCGATCATCGGGACGTCACGTCGCGAGACGCACGATAGGCGAGGGCCTCCTCGTCGGCGCGGCGATCGAACGCCTCACGGAGGCGTCGGGTCCATGGGCCGGGCACCGGGGAGGGCAGGGGCTCGCCGTCGATCGAACGCACGCCGATCAGACCGCGCACCGAACTGGAGAGCAGCACCTCGTCGGCCGCGCGCAGTCGTTCGGGTCGGAGCGCGGTCTCTTCGACGGCCAGGCCCAGGTCCCGCGCGAGAGCGAGCACGCGACGGCGAGTCGTTCCCTCGAGCAGACCGAGGTCGAGCGCCGGCGTCGCGAGCAAACCCCTCTCGACGAGGTACACGTTCGACGTGGTCGCCTCGGTGAGCCACCCGTCCGCGTTGCACATCACGGCGTCGTCCGCGCCGAGCGCGCGGGCTTCGCAGAGGGCGAGCACGTTGTTCAGGTAGTTGCCCGTCTTCGCCGCGGGGTCGACGGCACGCCGACCGACGCGCTCCCGCGCGACGATCGCGAGCGACACGGTCGCTTCCGGCGCGGGGCGCGTGGCGGGCGTCACGTACACGACGACGTTCGGCCGCGCCGTAGGGTCCGGCGAGAGGCCCAACGCCCCGCATCCGCGCGTCACCACCAGGCGAACGTAGGCGTCGTCGTCCACCGTCGCTCCGCTGGCCTCGACGGTGCGTTCGATCGCTTCGAACCACGCCGACCGAGGATGGGCCAGGTCGAGGTAGACGCTCGCGGCGGAGCGCTCGAGGCGGTCGAAGTGATCGTCGGCCTGGATCGGCGCGCCCCGATGCCACCAGATCACCTCGTACACGCTGTCGCCATAGAGGAAGCCGCGGTCGAGGGCCGGAACCCGCGCGTCCTCGGAGCGGGTCACGACGCCGTTCACGCTGATGCGGGACTCCATGGGCGCGCATCGTATCGACGGCCTGCCCGCGCCGGGCGGGTGTTCGGGCACAGCCGTTCCGAGGCCCCGCGCTCCGCGCGCACCTCCGATGGCGACCGATCGGCCCCGGCGTGCCTTCCCTTCGCGTCCACCTCCGGTCCGGGTCCGCAGGCGGGGAGCGGAAGGTCGCCGTGGAGGGCGTCATGTGGTGGATCACACAAGCCCGACACGGCAGCCTCAGCGCCCCCGATCTGCGAAGCCGCACCTCCGCAAAGTCAAGGACCCCCGGAACGGATACGTTCGGGCGGGCCGGGCGGTACGCTCCGGCCCGTGACGCGCGTCCACCTCGCCTGGGGCTCCGAGACGAGAGCGCTGGACCTGCCGAGAAGCGTCGAGGTCTGCGACGTCGCGCCCCGACCGGTCGCCGCAGCCGCCGACCCGCTCGGGGTGGTCGCGCGAGCGCTCGATGCGCCGATCGGGGGACCACCCCTCGCGGAGCGGGTTCGGGGCGCCCGTTCCGTCGCGATCGTCGTACCGGATCCGACGCGTCCGGCGCCCGCCCACCAGTACCTCCTGCCCGTGTTCGCACGCCTCGCCCGTGCCGGTGTCGGGCCGGATCGCCTGCGCATCGTGATCGCTCGCGGCATCCACCCGACGGCGTCGCGCGACGAGGTCGCCTCGATCGTCGGCGCCGACGTGATGCGCTCGCTGCGTCCGATCCAGTCCGCGCCCGACACGCCCGAACTCAACTCGACGCTCTTCGAGCATGCGCGCCTCGGCGAGGTCCGCGTGCATCGCGTCGTCGCGGCGGCCGACCACGTGCTCCTCACCGGGGTCGTGGCGCGCAACCACCTCGCCGGGCACGGCGGCGGCGCGAAGGCCCTCGTGCCGGGTGTCGCCGAGCGGGCGACGGTGCTGGCGGTGCACCGGCTCGGGCTCGATGCGCTCGTGCGACCCGACGGCTCGATCCGGTGCGGCACCCCGACCGGTCCGCAGCCGTTCCGCGACACGGTCCGCGACGTCGCGGTGCGCTTCGGGAAGGCCTCGACGCTCACGATCGTCCCGGCGGACGGCGGGGGGATCGCCGACGCCGTCGCGGGCGACGTCGTCGAGGCCCACGACGAGGCGATCCTGCGCTTCGAGGAGCGCCATGCCGACGCACGCGTCCACGCGCCCGCGGACCTCGTCCTCGTCGGGACCGCCGCGCCGCGCGATCTGGATCTCGTCCAGTCGATCAAGTCGCTGCTCGCCGCCGCCGCCCATGCGGCACCCGGAGCGCCGATCGTCTGGCTCGCACGCGCTCCCAAGGGACCCGGACATCCCGAGTTCCTACCGTGGTTCGAGAGCGGCGCCCTCCCGCGCCATCTCGCCGCACTGCGCGAGCGATTCCATCCGTACGGACTAACCGCGTACGCGCTGCGCCGCCTCGCCGCCGATCACCCGATCCACATCGTCAGCGAGTTGGGCCGCGACGTGTTGCGTCCGATGGGACTGCTCGCGTTCACCGAACCGCGTGCCGCGCTCGACCACGCGCTCCGCGAAGCGGCGGAACGGGGTCGCCCAGTGGCGCGAGCGGCCGTCCTTCCCCGAGGCTGATTCCCTCGGTTCGCGTCGCGGCCTCCTCTCGTGCTCGCGGCATCGGGATCGATCCGATCCGCCCAGGGCGTCTTGTCCCTTCGCGTTCACCATCGGTCCCGGTTCGCAGGCGGGACGCCGAAGGCTGCCGCTGAGGGCGGATCGCCGGCCGCAGCAGGCGGCCCATGGGGAACAAGCTCCTAGGCCCAGAACAAGCGAGGTTGGCCTGATCGAGGCCGAGATCGGGCGCTTCG
>CAZPGF010000117.1:0-9067 GCA_964586025.1 uncultured Planctomycetales bacterium | reverse complement strand
GGTAGTCCCAGTTGCGCACGCCGCCGATCTCCTCGGGCAGTGACGTGGTCGGCGTCTGGCACTTCAACGACGCACCGCTCGCCAACGAGATCGCCAACGTGGCGCTGGTCTTCATCCTGTTCTACGGGGGCTTCGCCACCAAACGATCGGATGTACGGCAGGTGGCGCTACCCGCGGGCGGACTGGCGACCTGGGGCGTCCTCTTGACCGGCGCCGCGACGTTTGCGTTCCTCCACTTCGTTCTCGGCTGGGCCTTCGATCTGTCGCTTCTGCTCGGCGCGGTGATCTCCTCGACCGACGCCGCGGCCATCTTCTCGATCCTCCGGCGGCAATCGCTTCCGAGCCGCCTGTCGAACACGATCCAGGTCGAGAGTGCGGCCAACGATCCGATGGCCATTCTGACGACGCTGCTCGTCGTCGGACACCTCACCACCGGGAGCCAGGGCCTGGGGGTGGTCGGCCTCTTGGCCTGGAAACTGGTCGCCGGCCCGGCCGTCGGCTGGGTCCTGGCGCGGGTGGGCCTGGCGGTGTTCGACAACCTGAACCCGCAGGACCGGGCGTACTACTACGTGCTGCTCCTGGCCCTCGTGCCGCTCACCTACGGGTTGGCCGAACTGGCCCAGGCCAGCGGGATCCTCGCCGTGTTCGTGGCCGGGCTCGTGATGGGCAACTCGCGATTCATCTACAAGCAGGGCGTTCACAACTTCTCGGCGGCGCTGTCGATGATCGCGAACATCGGCATGTTCGTGATGATGGGCCTGCTCGTATTCCCGAGCAAGTGGGGGGACGTCTGGCTCGACGGCATCCTGCTCTACCTCACGCTGACCCTGTTCGCCCGACCGGTCGCCGTGTGGCTCGGTACCCTGGGCATGCGGATCCCGACGAAGGATCTCGTGTTCATGTCGTGGGCGGGCCTTCGGGGAGCCGTCCCCATCGTGCTGGCGACCTATCCGATCGCCGCCGGCATGCCGGTCGGCGAGAGGGTGTTCAATCTCGTGTTCTTCGCGGTTCTCCTCTCGGTGGCGCTCCAGGGCTCGACGCTCGGGTTGCTGGCCCGGTGGTTGGGCCTCTCCGTCCCCGCGCGACCGCAGCCGCGGTACGGCCTCGAACTCGTCGCGATGGCCCACAGCGAACTCGACCTGATCGTCATCGACATGCCGGGTCCGCAGGGACGTCCGGGGCCGCGCATCCGCGAACTCGTCCTGCCGCCCCGCGCGCTGATCACCCTGATCACGCGCGGTGCCGCCGTCGTCGCCCCGTCGGGGGACACGCGCCTCCACGGTTGGGACCAGGTGACCGTTCTGTCTCGTATCAGCGAAGAAGCGGAGGTGCGCAACGCGCTCATCTCCGCCTTCGAGCGGGCGACCAGCGCCGTGGAACCCGATGTGCGGGTGGTCCAGCCGGAGCGAGTCGAGTCGGCGCTGCCCGTGGGAGGTGTGCTGCACGATCACGTTGTTCTCGTCGGGCACGGTCGCGTGGGGACGGTCCTCTCGGGCCTCTTGCGCGCCCGTGGTATGCCCTACCTCGTGATCGAGCGCGACGACGACGCGGCTGCCGATCTGCGCCGGAACGGCATGCTCGCGCTCACCGGCAACGCCGAACACCCCGACGTGCTCGAGGCCGCGGGCATCCGCCACGCGAAGCTGCTGGTCGTGACGTCGTCCGAGCCGATGCCCGTCCGGCGCATCGTGGAGCACGCGAGACGTGCCAACGCGGACCTCGATGTGATCGTGCGGGTCCACCAGGACTCCCAGCGGGAGTACCTGGCGTCGATCCCGCAGACGCAATGCGTTCACGGCGAGGAGGAACTCGCCCACGCCATGGCCCGCCGGATGCTGCTGTCGATCGGTGTCAGCACGATCGAGGCCGAGGCCGTGCTCATGGACGCCCGTCGCGGCGATCCGCATCAGGGCCCGGGAACCCGGATCATCGAGGTCCACGTCCCGCCCACCTCGGCCCTCGTGGGCCGATCCCTCGCCGAGGCGGGCCTCCCGCAGGGGACTCTTGTCGTGACCGTGTCCCGGGGTGGGGAGTTCGTGATCCCCAGCGGTCGAACGGAGCTCCGCGCCGAGGACTCGCTGTTGATCCTGGCCGACACGGAGACCGCCCGCGAGATCGAACGCATCGTCCTCGCCGAACGCCAGGGCTAGGCCCCGAACGAGCGCGAGGCCGGGACGCGGACCTCCTCCGCAAGCAGAAGGGAATCGAAAGCAGAGCGCCGTTGCGAACCGCGCGCTTGCTTTGCCCGGAAGCGGCGCGCTACGCTCCCGAGGTCGGTACTCCGACCGGAGGGCTCATGGACGATCAACTCGGCATTCCCCGTCGCACCATCCATTCGTTGCTTCTCACCGCATGCCTCGCCGTCGGCGCCTGCGGAGGTGGAGGCGGAGGGGGCTCGGTGGGCCCCGAGGGCGATGTGCCGGACGCGCCGATCATCGGTACCGCGTTCGCGGGCGACGGCGAGGTGACGATCGAGTTCGTTCCGCCGAACGACGACGGTGGACAGCCCATCACCGGGTACACCGCGACCTGCGGCGTGAACAGCGTCTCGGGGCCCGGCTCGCCGCTCGTCGTCACCGGACTGCCGAATGGTGCGCCCACGACGTGCGTGGTCACCGCGACGAACGTCATCGGTGAAAGCGCGCCGTCCGCTCCCTCCAACGTGGTCGTGCCGTCGCCCGACGCCAACTCGTGGACGACGAAGGCGTCGATGCCGACCGCGCGCTGGAGCCCGGCGGTGGGGGCGATCGCCGACACGATCTACGTCGCGGGCGGCTACAACGGGGCGCACGCCCAGACGGTGGAGGCCTACGACATCGTCGGCGACTCCTGGTCGCCCCGCAACTCGCGCCCGGACTTCCAGACATCGCCTGCGACGGCTGTCGTGGGCGGGCTCCTTTTCACGATCGGTGGCACGAACAACGCGGTCCACATCGCCAACGCGTCGGCCTACGACCCGGTGATGGACCAGTGGAGCCCGCGCTCCGCGATGGCGGGAGGTGTGCGTAGTCAATGCGCCGCCGACGTCCTGGCGGGGATGGTGCATGTCGTCGGGGGACATGACGGAAACGGCGCCCTCCCGACCCACGAGGCGTACGACCCCGTGATGAACGTCTGGACGCCGCTCGAGCCGATGGCCGCGTCGCGCACGAGCATCGGGGTCGGTGTGATCGACGGCGTCCTGTACGCGGTCGGTGGCTTCGACAACTCGCAGCACGTGGGAACGCTCGAAGCGTACGACCCGGGCACGAACACGTGGACGCCACGTGCCTCGATGCCCACCCCGCGCTCCGACGCGGTGGTCGCGGTGATCCGTGGCCTGCTCTACGTGGTCGGCGGCACCGACGGCGCGCCGTTGGCGACGGTCGAAGTCTACGATCCGACGACGAACGCATGGACGCCTCGCGCGCCCATGCCGACGCCCCGGGTCGATGCGCAGGGCGTCGTCAAGGACGGGCTGCTCTACGTGGTGGGCGGCTTCAACGGGGTCGGCACGCCGCGCGACGAACTCGAGGTCTACACCCCGTAGGCCAAATGGCGGGGATTTCGTCCGCTACGGCTTGGTGCCGCCGCACGCCCGCAAGGTCAAGGACCCCCTGAACGGACACTCGTCAGCGTATCCGTTCAGGTAAGCGGCACCGCCCGCACCTCCGATGGCGACCGATCCGCCCCAGGCGTGCCTTCCCTTCGCCTTCACCGCCGGTCCGGGTTCGCAGGCGGGGAGCGGAAGGTCGCCGTGGAGGGCGACGTGTGGTTTGCCACTCGAGCCTGACACGGCGGCCTGAGCGCCCCCGATCTGCGAAGCCGTTCCTCCGCAAGGTCAAGGACCCCCAGACCGGATACTCGTCAGCGCGGCCCCTCCGGAGAGGCAGCCGGCGGTTGGAACAGCGCGGGAGCAATCATCGCGTTGATGCGGATGTCCTGCGGCCAGGCGAGGAGGAACCGCTTCAGCGGGGCGCCGGGCGTCTCCTGGTTGTAGGCCTCGATGCGCGTGGGGTAGCGGAAGTACGGGCCGTCCTTCCACTGCCGGAGGTGAAAGTACTCGGTCGGTTCCTTCCGTGCCGGATCGCCGACGACGGTGACGACACCGGGCCACGTCGCACGAAGCGGTCGGCCGTCGCGATCCTTCTCGTACGCGAAGAAGAACACGAGTTGGGCGCTCTGTCCGACGACGCGGATGACCTTCAACCAATCGCCGGCGAACGGGCCGCCGCCGACCGTCGGACCCTCGTAGTCGAAGCGAACGCCCTCTCCGCGGAGACTGTTCAGCGTCAGGAACGCGGCGAGGTCGGCCAGGCGCTGGCGATCGCGCTTCAACTGCGCGATCGCGCCGGGGCCGTCCGCGGTGCCGTGCATCGCGGAAACCTTCAGATCGGGGCTGATCACCCACATCCGCTCGCCGTTGAGGATCTTCGTCGTGGTCTGCGCGAGCGTGCGCTCGGGACGGATCTCGAAGCGATACTGATCGTTCTGGTCGAACCAGAGGCGGAGGAATCCCTCCTGCTGGTTCCCCTCGATCAGCACCTGCACGTCGGCGAGGTCGGCGTAGAAGTTGCGGACCTGGTGGATGACGGGCTGACCGGCCGTGACGTACTGAACGGCTTGATCGAAGAAGCGGGCGCCGTTCACGAAGTCGGGTTGACGCTGCGGCGCCGCCGCGCCGCCCCGCGCCTCGACATCGCGGGGCGCGGCGACGAGGAGGGCGGCCATCGCGCCGAGCGCGGCGCGACGGAGGACGGGGCGGAGGCGACGGGCGGCGGGGGGCATCGGGGTGAGTTTCTCCGGAGACGACGACAGGGTCACTTGGGCGAGAACAGCGCGGCCGGAAGGTCGGTGTTCACGCGGACCTCGACGGGGAACGCGAGCATCGTTCGCTGCCCCCGACCCGCGTCGTCGACGTGCTCGCCCTCGACGCGACCCGGAACGCGGCGCCCGGCCGGGTCGGCGCGCCAACCATCGAACCTGAAGCGGCGTTCCGGCGACTTCGTCACAGGGTCGGGCGCCTCGCGGACGCGACGCAGGTCGCCGACGGTGCGCGGCGGGTCGGCCGTCTCGAAGTAGAGGTCGATCGGTGGCGCGGCATCGTGCTCACGGCGGACGTGGCGAAGCGTGCGCGGTAGGCCCGCCTCGTTCGGTTCGACCAGGCCGAGATCGATGAACCGCACGCCCTCGCCGTCGAGCCCAGACAGCGTCAGGTACCGCGCGAGGTCGGCGAAGCGCGAACGATCGGCGGTCAACTGGGCGCGGGCCCGCGCACCGTCGGCGTCGCGACCGGCGTCGCGGGTGCGACCGTCGGGCGTCACGAACACGAGGCGCTCGCCCGTGAGCACCTTCGTCACGGCGTTCGCCCGGCCGCGTTCGGGACGTTGTTCGAGGCGAAACGCATCCGGGGCGCGGTACCAGATCCGCAGGAAGCCCTCGTGGTGGGAAGCCCCGTCGGCGACGAGGACGTCCTGCAGATCGAGGTACACCGTGCGCACCTCGCGCTCGGGCTCGCTCCCGCCGTTCATCCAGCGGCCGGCGTTCGCAATCAGGATCGCGCCGCGACGCCGCGCCCCCTCCGCGTCGCCCTCGGCGTGGAGGTGCGACGCCGACACGAGCAGCGCGAGCGCGGCGACACGAACGGCGTACCGACGCGCGGTGCGCGTGCCGACTGACGGCACGACTACCCGCCCTGCGGCAGGAAGCGCGACTCGTCGATGCCGACGTTCACCTTGATGTCGCGGACGTTCGCACGGAGGAACCGGACCGGTTGGCGGCCAGGGAACATCGAGTACGCCTCGATGGACTCCGGGTAACGGAACCCGTTCGGCGTTCCGCGCGCAGGCTCGCGCCAGTTCTTCAGCAGGTAGTCTTCGGTCGGCAGGTTGCGCGCGGGGTCGCCCAGGATGCGGACGATCCCGGGATAGGACGCCATGAAGCCGCCGTCGGCGCCGCGTCGATAGGCGATCCAGAACTGCATCTCGGCCGCGCCCGGTGCGATCCGACGCACGCGCAGCCACTCGCCGGCGTAACTGCCCTGCAGCGTGACGTCGCCTTCGAAGAGAAACTGCGCGCCGTCGCCCATCAGGCTCCGCAGGGTCAGGAATTGCGCGAGGTCACCGAGCCGGTCGCGATCCTCCTTCAACTGGCGAATCGCACCGACGCCGCCCGCGGTTCCGTGCAGGCGTTGCGTCTGACCGCGCGGATCCACGATCCACAGGCGGTCGCCGTTCAGGATCTTGGTCGTGACGTTGCGCGAGACGGTCAACTCCTGACGGAATCGATCGGGAGCCTTCCACCAGAGCCGCATCGGGCCGCGGTGGGTCATCGTGTCGAGGTCGAGTTCGGCGATGATGTTGATGAAGAAGTCGTTCGTCTGTTGGATGCCGGGGCCGCCCACGTTGACCCAACGCACGGCCTGTTCGAAGATCGAGAGCCCCATGTCGGGGGAAGCCGCCGGTCCCGGCTGGGCTTCGCCGCCACGCGACTCCGCCGGCCGATGCGGGCCTAGGACGAGGGCGGCGGCGAGGGCGAAGAAGGCCGGCCCGACGAGGCGGGGCGCAATGCGCCGCAGGGAGATGGGAAGAACGGAAGCGACGCAGGCCATGCGAGAGGCTCCACGGTGGGGGGCGCGAGGGGGCGGTGACGAGGGGCCCCGCAAGGGTGCCTCAGGATCGGCGGCCCGTCGACGAGTTCCAAGCGCCGGGGGGACCGACGCAACCGGATCGACCCCGGCCCGCCTTCCCTTCCGTGCGCGGTCGTCGCCGAGTATGGGGACGTCGTTGGCCGCCGTCGCACCCTCCATTCTCCGCCTCGCCCCCGGCGTGCGCCTCTTCCACCGCTGCGACCGACGCTTCGCGACGGTCCACGCCCGCGTGGTTCTGTCACGGCACATCGATGACGCCGCCGCCGCCACGGCGGTGTTGGCTCGGACCATCGAGTCGGCGACTGCGCGAACGCCGACGCGGGAGGGGCTCGCGCACCGGCTCGCGGATCTGTACGGCGCGGAACTCGCCGTGGACATCGAACGCGTCGGTGCGGCTGCGCCGCTCGTCGCGTCCCTCGACTGGCCGATTCGCGGGATTCCCCACGCGCGTCGCGCGCTCTCGCGCGGCCTCGACCTGCTCGGGGAGGTCGTCGCGGATCCCGTTCGCCAGGGCGACCTCCTCGATGCGACGCTGGTCGAACGCGCGCTCGACGAGGTGCGACGCGATCTGCTTCGCCAACGCGACGACCACGCGCGCGCGATCGCGAGGCTCGCCGTCGAGTTGGCCGCGCCCGACCGTCCCCTCAGTCGGCCCACCCTCGGGACCGAAGCGGAGGTTGCGAAGGTGGACGCCGGGGCGGTGACCGTCGCCCACGCGCGACTCCTCGCGCGCGCACCGATCGACATCGTGATCGTCGGCGACGTGGCGAAGGAGGAGGTCGTTCGGTCGCTGCGCGGTTCGATCCTCGTCCGCCGCGCCCGAGGTGCCGGATCCAAGAAGACGGCGCGGCGCGCCGCCGACCCCACCCGCCGCGTTCGGCGCCCGCGCGCGTTCGTCGAGCACATCGAGCGACGACACGTCGCCCAGTCGTGGTGGGCGACCGCGTGGCGACTTCCCCGCACGCCTGTCGCCTCCGCGGCGGATGCCGGCAAGGCCCTCTCGGGCGTCCTCGGCGAGAGCGGGGCGTCGCTGCTGTTCCAGGGCGCGCGCGAGCGGGACGGCCTCGCCTACGAGGTCGGGAGCCGCTGGTTCCGGGACCCCGGCCTGCTCCTCGTCCATGCCGGACACGATGACGCCGCCGCTCGCCGCCTCGCGCGGGTCGTCGATGCGCTGATCGCCGATCTCGGCGCGCACGGCCCCGACCGCGCCCACCTCGATGCGTGGAAACAGGAGGAGCGCGACCGGCTGCTCGGCCTCGCCGACGAGCCCGCGGCGCTGGCGCGTTGGTGGTGCACCGCCGCCGCCCAGGGCGAGTCGCTCACCCTCGATTCGGCCGTCGCCCGACGCCTCGCGGTGACCCGCGACGCCGTCCGTGCGGTCGCGCGACGCCTCGTTCCGATCGCTCGGGCGCGCATCCGCGCCGCCCGGGGGAGAGCATCATGACGCCCGCACGGACGCGGAGGCGCGGCCGCTGGCGCGTCACGACGCTGCCCCTCGGCGGGGGCACGGTGTGGCGCACGCGATCCCGCGCCGGCATGGCGGTCGCGGTCGCGCCCCTTCCGGGCGTCGTGCGGTCCCACGCGCACCTCGGCGCGCGCTTCGGATCGCTCGACACCCGTCTCCCCGACGGCACGACCCTGCCTGCGGGAACGGCCCATCTGCTGGAACACCAGATGTTCCAGGACGAGGACGGCGGCGATCTGTTCGACGTGTACGCGGCGCGTGGCGCGGACGCCAACGCGTGGACCAGCGGCACCGCGACGACGTACCTCGTCGCGTGCCGTGATCGCTTCGCGGAGAACCTCTCCACCCTGATCGGCTGCGTCGCGACCTTCGGCGGAAGCGCCGCGTCGGTCGCTCGCGAACGTACGATCATCGACCGCGAGATCGCGCTCTACGACGACGAGGTCGCGACACGCGTCCACCTCGCCGCGTTGCGTTCTCTCTATCGACGGCACCCGGTGCGCGAGGATCCGGCGGGCACGCGTGGCTCGATCCGGCGCATCGGCGTCGACCTCCTCCGGCACGTCCACGAGGTCGCGTACGCGCCGCGGAACCTCGTGCTCGCGATCGCCGGCGACGTCGATCCGGACGAGGTGCTCGCGATCGCCGACGAGCGGCTGCCGCGCCGCGCTCCGGGGCGCTTCCGCCGGACGGCCCGACCCGAACGCGGGCCGGTCGCGCCGCCGCGCCGGCCGATTCCGCTCGCCGTCTCCCGCCCGAGCGCGGTCGTGGCGGCGCGCCTCGCCGCGCCGGGCGCCGGCAGGCCGCTCGCGCGTGCGCGCGCCGAGTTCGATCTCCTCGCCGACCTCCTGTTCGGGGACGGCGGACTCGTGCAGGCGCCGCTGTTCGAGCAGGGGATCATCGACGAGACCTTCACCGCGACGTTCGAGGCCGAGGTGGACCACGCGCACCTCGTCGTCGGCGGCGACGTCGAC
>CAZPGF010000116.1:0-9152 GCA_964586025.1 uncultured Planctomycetales bacterium | reverse complement strand
AGCGCGCGAGGCGCGCGCGAACGGCGATCGGGATCCGCGTGGTGAGCGTCGCAAGCAGAGACGCCCGCACGAAGTGGGCGTGGACGTAGTCGTACGACTCGGCGCCCCAACGCATGCGGATCTCGTCGGAGCCGATCGTGTCGATCGCCCGGACGTCGTCGCGTGCGCAACACCGCTCGACCGTCTCCGCCCAGCGCACGTGTCCGGGGGACTCGCGCGCGAACTCGGGCGAGTAGGCGATCTTCTGCAGGAAGAGCGTGCCTCCGAACAGGATCGCGAGTTCCGCCGCCGCGGGTCGGCCGGCGACCGTCGCCCACGCGACCTCCAGCCAGCCGCGCCCGGCGATGCGTCGCCCCCAGGCCGCGTAGAACTTCTCCGCGCGTTGGTCGAGGGCGATCGCGGACGCCTCGCGGGACTTCCAACTCGCCGCTTCGAGGCGCTCGAATGCGTCCAGGCCGTTCAGCGCATCCACACCCCGATCGACCGGGTACCCCAGCGCACCTCGTTCCCCGAGTCGCCGCCGCGCGAGTTTCAGGCGTTGCCGCGTCTTGCTCGTGAGATACGCCCAGCGTGCCTCGAACGGCGAGGCGACATCGAGGCGCGCGCCCCGGAAACGCGCCGGACGCACCATCAGCCGCCATCCGCGCAACCGCAGCGAGGCGAGCGAACGATGCAGCGGATCGCCTTCGATCAGGCCGAGGGCGCTGACGCGATGCGCCCGCCGGACCAGTCCACCGTCGAGCAATGCGGCGAGCACCGTGGAGAGGTCCTCGGCCGGATCGACGATCGGTCCTCCCGTGAAGGTGTGCTCGTCCGCCGGCGGCGCGAGCCAACGCGGGATGGATCGCGTCACGACCATCGGCCAGACGCCGACCAGGCGATCGCCGCGGAGCGCGAGCGCGACCTCCCAGCGCACCTCCGCCCGCGGCGGCACCTCGAACCACGCGGCGGCCCAGGAGCCGGAGCACATCGGGCGGCGCGGCTCGGCCCGCTCGGCCAAGGCGTCCCAGCGGGCGATCCAGGGCTCCAGGGACGCGAGGTCGCGGACGCGCTCGACGACCAGCGGCGCATCGCCGGCGTCGCGGGGGGCGGGGTGGTCGGCAGCGGTCGTCGCGAGTCCAATCACGCGTGGCACTGCCCTTGCGTGGTACACGATCCGAGCGCGGCCTCGGACGGGGTCGCCGGATTGCCCACGCCATGTCGACCATCCCCACGATGCCTCATCTCGACGCCGACGCCTCCATTCGTGCGGCCCCACCGACGGATCGGCCGTTCCGGCTGCGTCACGACCTCGTCGATCACCCCCTGCTGCGGATCGACGCCCTGCTCGACCTCGCCCGCCGCCTGCCGCCCCAGCACTTTCAGTACAACCGGGGCGACCTGGATCCGTTCTTCGATCGCCGCCGGGTCGAGTCCAACGGGCTCACCCACGAGCAGACCCTCGCTGAAATCGAGCGCTGCCGGTCCTGGATGGTGATCAAGCACGTCGAGACCGATCCGGCGTACCGGCGCCTGCTGGACGAGGTCCTCGACGCGGTCGAGGAGTTCTTCGGCGGGCGCATCGAGGACATGCACCAGCGCGAGGGCTACATCTTCGTCACCTCGCCCGGCAGCGTCACGCCGCTGCACATGGACCCGGAACACAACGTTCTTTGGCAGATTCGTGGTTCCAAGGCGATGACCGTCTGGGAGGCGGGACGTCAGGACTTCCTGCCCGATCGATTCCTCGAGGACTTCTACACCTCGCGAGCGCACGGAACCCTCCAGCTCGCGCCGATCGCCGAACCCGGCACCGAGTGGCTGCTTCAACCCGGCGACGGGCTCCACGTACCCCTCGAGGCGCCGCACTTCGTCCGAAACGGCGATGCGGTCTCCATCTCGTTCAGCACGACCTGGAGGTCGGCGGCCTCCGCT
Source organism: uncultured Planctomycetales bacterium (assembly GCA_964586025.1). Taxonomy (GTDB): domain Bacteria; phylum Planctomycetota; class PLA2; order PLA2; family JAEUHO01; genus JACKGW01. The sequence goes on along the minus strand of CAZPGF010000116.1, from coordinate 7,238 downwards.
CGCAAGGCGACGGTCCATCAGTTCAACGCGCGGGTCCGCCGTCTTGGTTGGCGACCGGCCCCGTTCGGCCGCCATCCCTGGGCGGACGGGGGGAAGTCCGCGCTGATGAACACGGGCCGGGCGCTGAAGCGCGTCTTCGGGCGAACGTCCTGCGGGCCGGCGTCGTCCGGCGACGGGTCGATGGATCCCGCCCCCCCGCCCGCCTGACGGCGGCCCCGCGTTTCGGGAAATCGACGTGCGCCCAGCCGATGGCGAGGCGCCTCGACACGTACACTCCCCGGCGTGCGCACCCTGGGCCTTCTCATCGTCGGCGACGAGATCCTCGCGGGGGAGGTGAAGGACCGGAACGGCCCCTACCTGCTCGATCGCGCCCGGGCGATGGGGGTGCCCGTCGCGTGCGCCGTGACCGTCCCGGACGACGCGGACGCGGTCGCGGAGGCCCTCGACCTGTTGCGCGGTCGGGCCGGGAACGTCGTCGTTTCCGGGGGGCTCGGTCCGACGCACGACGACGTGACGCGCCAGGCCCTCGCCGCGGCGTTGGGCGTTCCGTTGGCGCGGCACGAGGAGGCCGAACGCCGCCTTCGCGGCTACTTCGGCGCTCATGCGACCGAGGCCGACCTCTCGATGGCGGACCTGCCGATCGGCTCGATGCTCGTCGACGGGTTGCGCACGCCGGCGTTCGGCTTCGCCGTGGACGACTACCTGGTCCTGCCCGGCGTCCCCGAACTCTTCGCGGACATCGTGGACGGCCTCGTGATGACCTGGGGGGGGACGCCCCTCGCGCGCGCCGAGGTGGTCGCCCCTCATCGAGAGGGCGAGATCGCGTCGGTGCTGGCGCGGATCCAGGACGAGGCGACCGACGTGAACATCGGCTCGTACCCCGAACTCGCCGACGGCCGTTGGCAAGTGCGCCTGGTCGTCCGCGGCGCCGACCCCGACCGCGTCGAGGTCGTGCGCGCCCGCATCGCGCGCGAGTTCCCGTCCGCCACGGGAGCGTGAAACCGCGCGGGAGAAGGGGGTGGTGGAGCTGAGGGGAGTCGAACCCCTTACCTCCTGATTGCGAACCAGGCGCTCTACCAAATGAGCTACAGCCCCACCCGGGGGGATGGACGGTAGACCCGGCGGAAAGGACCGTCAAGCCCTGCTGGACGGGGTGTGGGGAGGTGGCGCGGACGGTTCGCCGCCGACCGCGGCCAACGCCTCCAGGAAGGGCAGCGGCTCGTCGGCGAGGCACTTCAGGATCGTGCCGCCGGCGGTGAACGCATGGGTCACGTCGCCCAGGCTCGCGTAGCGCTCCAGAGCCGCGCGGCCCTCGCCGCCGCCGACGTAGACGGCGACGCCCGCCGCCTGCAACGCCTTCAGCGTGGCGACCATGGCCTCGGTGCCTCCCGCGAACGCGCGGTTCTCGAACTGCCCCATCACGCCGTTCTGGAACGCGACGCGCCGCGTGGTGCGCGCCGCCCACGCCAGCGCCTCGGCGTGGAACAGCGCGCGCGAACGCGGGCCGACGTCCTTCTGCCACGCGTCCGGCGGGATCTCGGTGACGACCGAGCCGTCGTCGAGCGTGAAGTCGATCGGGAGCAGCACGCGCACGCCGCGCACGGCGGCGGCCTCGAGCAGGCGGCGGGCTTGCTCGACCGCGGCCGCCGGGACGTACGCCTTCGCGTCTCGCTGCGCCGGGTCCCCGGCGGCCCCGATCGAGACCTGGCGCCCGTCGCGTTCCGCCGCGGCCTTCATCAGCGCCATCGACAGGCTCCCGCCGGCGATGACGCACTCGACGCGACCGCGTGCGACGACGCCGTGCAACTGCTTCAGTTTGTCGAGCTTCATCCCGGAGAAGCAGACCAGTCCCGCCTCGCGCGCGCGGACCACGTGCTCTCCGAGTTCGCGGCGAGAGAACACGCCGAGCGCGACGCGACCCATCGCGAGCGGCATGGCCGTCGTCGAGAAGTCCTTGTTGCCCGACGCGATCGCATCGTTCAGGTAGACGGTGCCGCCCTGTCGCATGGCCGTCGCGATGCGCGAGAAGTGCGCGGTGAGCGCCGGCAACAGCTCCTCGGTCGCCGTCCAGAGGCGGCGCTCGAACGAGTAGCGTCGCACGTTCTCCAAGACGAGGAACTGGCCGGGTTTGAGGCTCTCGACGCCCTTGACGGCAACCCCGGTGAGCGTTTCGGAGTGCTCGTCGAACCAGTCCTTGATGAACGGACCGCCGCCGGGTTCGAGCTCGCGCAGGCGCTGGTAGACGTACTCGAGCGTGCTCTCCGCGTCGCGGCCGCGGTGCCCGAACACCAGCATCCGCCAACCCCGGCGGCGACCGAGTTCGAGGGTCTCGTGCAGACTGCGCAGCCGCGGGTCGTCGCCGATCAGACCGTCCAGGTCGGCGACGTCGAGATCCGCCCGAATCCAGACCGGCGTGCCCGGCGGAAGGTCGGCGAGCGACTCGGCGGTGGGGATGTGCGCGAGGCGCTCTTCGATCGTGGCGGGCGCCCGGTCGAAGCCCGCGGCCTGCCGCAGGGCGCGCGAGAATTGGTCGGCACGGAGGTGGGGCATCGGTCGCTCCGGGACGGAGGCACGCGCGAAGGATAACGCGGCTCGCGTACGCGCGCGCCGCCCGGCCCCGGCGTGACCTCGGCGACGGCGCGCCCCCCGGTAGAGTGGCCATCGTGAGCGTGAAGGACATTCAGGCGCGCGTCGCGCGCTACCACGAGCCCGGGAACCACGACGACGAGCCGGTCGTCGCGGTCCGCGATCTCGTCGTGCGCTACGGACCGCAGGTCGTGTTGAACGGCATCGACCTCGACGTTCGACGGGGCGAGATCGTCGTGATCCTCGGCGGCAGCGGAAGCGGCAAGTCCACGTTGCTGCGCGCGATCCTCGGTCTCGTCCCGGTCGCGCGAGGTCAGGCGCACGTGCTCGGCGTCGATCTGGGAACGGCGCCCGAGCGGGAGCGCAACGAGGTCTATCGGCACCTGGGCATCGTCTACCAGGGCGGCGCGCTGTTCAGCTCGATGACGGTGTTCGACAACGTCGCGTTGCCGCTTCGCGAACACACCGAACTGGCGCCCGACATCGTGAAGATCGCGGTGCGCATGAAACTCGGCGTGGTCGGTCTCGCCGGGTTCGAGAACCGCTTCCCGAACGAACTCTCCGGCGGCCAGCGCAAGCGGGTGGCGTTCGCGCGGGCGATCGCCGTCGATCCGCCGATCCTGTTCGCGGACGAGCCGAGTGCCGGCCTCGACCCGCGGATCGGACGCGGCCTCGACGACCTGATTCGACGCCTCTGTCGCGCCTTCCACATGGCGGTCGTCGTCGTCACGCACGAGATGGAGAGCGTCAGCGTGATCGCCGACCGGATCGTGATGCTCGGCGCGCAACCCGGCGGGGCCCGCGTGATCTTCTCCGGAACCTACGCCGAGATGCAGGAGTGTCCGGATCCCGAGGTGCAGGCGTTCCTGCAGCGCAAGGCGCTGCAGGAACCGCGCACCGAGGCGGTCGAGGTCCTCAAGCAACTCGTCGGCGAAGACTGACGTCGTTTCCCATCCCGCGGCCGATCCGCGCCCAGGAGTTGATGGCATGCCGTACCCGCCCGAATTCGTCCAACCCATGCGCGACGACCTGACCCGTCTCGGCGTCGAGGAGTTGACGACCGTCGGCGAGGTCGACGCGTTCCTGGACCGTCCCGGCACGAAGCTCCTGATCGTGAACTCGGTCTGCGGATGCGCTGCGGGGATGGCGCGCCCGGCGGTCGCCCTCGCGCTCCGCCATGCCGTGCGTCCCGACCACCTCGGGACGGTGTTCGCCGGTCAGGACCTCGAGGCCACCGCGCGGGCCCGCGCGGCGTTCCCCGACGTCCCGCCGAGCAGCCCGTCGATCTTCGTGATCCGCGATCGCGAGCTCGTCGCGTTCCTTCCCCGTCACCAGATCGAGCGCCGCGATGCGGCGTCGATCGCCTACGACCTCGTCGGGGCGTTCGACGAGTTCTGCGCGTCGGCCTGATCGGGCGCGGCGGCGCGATGGGTACTTTCCACCACGACAAGGGCGAACTGCACGGGATCACCGTCGTCGTCGACACGCACGGGCCGGTCCTCTACGTCGGGCGGTGCGACACGATCGGGCCGGCGGGCGTCGTGCTGCTCGACGTCGATCGGCACGACGCGTCGGTGCCCGGCGCGGACGGGGCGCGCGTGTCGAAGGCCGACTACCTGAAGCGAGCCGCGGCGTGGGGAGTGTTCCGACGACACGATCGGGTCGTCGTCCCGCACGCCGAGGTCGCGTCGGTGAAGCCGCTCGGCGACTTCGCGCCGAGCGGTCCGACCCGCCGTCAGTAGGACGCCTTCGAGACGATCGCGTTCAGGACCGTCTCGATGTCCGTTCCGTAGGCGGCGCGCCCCTCCGGAGACGTCATCACGACCGCGACGTAGGTGCGCATGCCGTCGCTGCCGACACGCATCTCCACGTCGCGCGGCGCCGTGACCAGCGGGTACGAACGTCCGTCGAGGTTGGCGATCCTCGCGTCGCGCAACTTCGCGGCGTCGAATCCGGGGAGTTGCGCCTCCAGCAGGATCGACAGGGCACCCGTCGTCAGGCCCTGCTCGGCGACGATGAACTGGATCACGGTGCTCTGCGGGCCACGCACGATCGCAAACTGCGGCCCCTTGCCGAGCTGGGCCGTCCATCCGTCCGGGAGGGCGCGCAGGCCGACTCCGCGCCGGCGATCGACGAGCACGCAGCCGCCGAGCGGGTCCAGCGGGCCGTCGGGTGCGCCGGCGTCGCCGCGGTCCTTCGGGGATTGCGTGAACGTCGTGCGCGAGAGCGCCGCGACGAATGCGTCGAGGCGATCGCCGGGCACGCCGTCGGCCGCCAGGACCTCGTTGCCGCGTCGCGCGATCCATCCCGATCCGTGCTCGGTCTCGTACCGGACAACATCGACGCCGGCTTCGCCGGGGGTCGGTTCGGACGAGGTGTGACCCCGTAGCTCGAGCACGTCGCGGAACGCTTGGACGGCCTCCTTCGCGTCGTCGGCGCCGTCGAAGGCGAAGGCGTGCACGACGACGAGTCGTTCACCGCCGAAGTCGAAGTACTCGGCACGTCCGGCATCCCATCCGCGAGCGGCCTCGAACGCCTTGTCGTGGACGAACGTTCCGTTCGTCATGCTCGTCATGTCGAGACGGCCGCGCCGCCCGCCGAGGAAGAAGTCGAGCGACAGCGCGAGGTCGAGTTCCCCTACCGTGTGGCCGTACCACGACGTCCATCCGTCGCCGAGCGCCGTCGCGAGGTCCGCCGGCATCGTGATCGTCCGCGGATGATCGCGGCGCGCGGGGTCGACCCAGCGCTCCGGATGGAGGAACTGCTCCTGCGTGGTCGGCGGATCGCTCCAGAGTTTCGCCATCCTGTCGCCGAACGACCCCTTCGTCATCCGACCGACGAGCGCCGGTCCGACGCGGTAGTGCAGCAGCGTGCTGACGAAGAGGAACGCGGGGATGTTCGAGATGGCGCGCTGCATCCCGGCTCCGAGACTCTCGTCCGTCGCCTGCTGCTTCGTCGCGATGTAGGCGACGGACGGGTTCGCCTCCTCGAAGTGGTGCTGCATGCACACGGCGCACCCCTCGAACAGGCATCGGCCCGCGAACTGCCGGTCCGGGTCGTCCTCGTACTTGTCCTCCATGCCGTCGAGGTCGTAGTGCTGGTCGTCCAGGGCGTGCGTGAGTTCGTGGACCAACGTCGGCTTCATGCCCTCGCCGACGGGGCCCTCGATCAGGTAGAGGTGACCGGTGTCGGGCTCGTAGAAGCCGGCGACCGTGTCACGCAGCATCGCGAGGACGATGTCGAGCAACGTCTCGTCCGGGGCGAGCAGGCCGAGGCGGTGCAGCACCCGGTCGTCGCGCTCGCGCTCCTCGGGCGGATAGTCCACGTCGATCTTCGCAAGCATGTGCTCGACCAACTTCTCGCGCGGGAGCGCGAACGAGGGCACCGGACGCTTCCACTCGAGTCCGCGCATGCGCGCCACGTCGGGCATCAACGCCTCGACCAGCGCGCGCACCTCCGCCGTTGCGGTGGACGGTGCCGGCGCATCGACGGCGGCGTCCTCGCCGCGGGCGGCGCCGCCCGAGGCGAGGAGGAGAGCCAGGGCGGCGAGCGCAAGACGAGGGAGCGTGGGCATGGGCATCTCCGTGGACATGGAGGGCGACGCATCCTACGGTCGCGACGCGGGGGGTAGCCGTTCGGGTCCCATTCACGCGCCCGCGGCACCGGGAACGATCCGATCCGCCAGGGGCGTGCGGGTCCTTCGCGTTCGGGCCTCCTGAACCGAAGCCGCGGGGCAACGGGTAGGATGCGCCGGTGACGCTCGCCACCCCGGACTGGATCGTGATCGCCGTCTGCGGGCTGTTCGCTGTTCGCGGCGCGTTCAAGGGCTTCGCGTGGCAGGCCGTGCGGACCGCCGGTCTGATCGCGGCCATCCTGGTCGCGAACCTCTTCTACGAGCGTCTCGCCGCCTGGTTGGACGAGAAAGCGTCGTTCCTCCCCGCAACGAACGTGATCGCGTGGTGCCTGATCGCGGTGGGCTTGTTCGTCGCGCTCGGCGTGTTCGCGTACATGGCCCGGGGCCTCGTGCGCAGCGCCAACCTGACCGCACCAGACCGCCTCCTGGGCCTCGCGATGGGGGCGCTGATGGGGTTCGTGCTGTGCACGGTCGCCTTCTCGGTCTACGCGAGTTTCCAGAGCGACGCCGACACCCGCGAGACGTTCGGCGACGCGCGTTCGGCCCGGTACATGGCGCGGTTGGTCAACCTGGCCGAGCCGCTCGCTCCGGAGCCGATCCGCAAGCATTGGATGGGCGTCTTCGGCGCGATCCAGGACGCCGTACCCGCGGACCCGAATCGCTAGAGCCGATTCCGGCAGGCTCCTTCGCGGGTCAGTCTTCCTCGATCGTCTCGAAGCCGTCGGCATGGGCGATGCGCGGACGCGGCGGCGCAAGCGGTTCGATCGCATCGAGACCGAGATCGGCGGGCGGCTGCCACGCGCCCACCTCGGTCGGCGCCCGCTCGCGGCCGCGCCACGAGAATCGGCCGAGAGGCTCGATCTCGGCGCGGCGGCGCGCCGCACGCGTCTCGAGGTCGGCGGGTGTGAGCGACGTTCCCGCGGCGATCTCCGCGAGCAGATCGACGAGGCGCGCGTCGTAGCGCGTGAGGCCGTCGACCGTCAGGCCGGGCAACGTCCCGGACGAGGCCAGCCGCTCC
>CAZPGF010000115.1:0-9189 GCA_964586025.1 uncultured Planctomycetales bacterium | reverse complement strand
GATGGTTGCGTGCGCGTCGAGCGCTTGCGATAGACTCCCGGGGTCCCGCTCGCGTAGGTTTCCGATGTCCCGTTTCGCTCTCGTGCTCCTGATGGCGCTCGTCTTCGCCGTCGTCCCGTTCCTCTCCGTCCCCACCGCCGAGGCCGCTCTCGGCGTCGGCGATGCCGCGATGGAGTGGGAGGTCGGCGAGATGTTGAACAGCGATCCCGTCACGCTCGCCGACCTGCGCGGTCGTGTGATCGTGTACGAGTTCTTCGGCACCTACTGCGGACCGTGCAAGCAGCAGGTCTCGCACCTGAACGAGTTGCACGAGAAGTACGGCGCGCAGGGGCTCGCCGTGATCAGCGTGACGAAGGAACCGAAGGCCGCGGTCGAGGGCTTCATCAAGGAGACCTCGGCGAAGTACCCGTTCCTCATCGACGCGGGTGACACGGCGAAGGCCTATGGCGTCACGTCGATTCCGTACGCGGCGGTCATCGCCCCCAACGGACGGATCGCCTGGACCGGCAATCCCGGTTCGCTCTCCGACGGCGTGCTCACCGAGCAGTTGGCCAGCGCGCGGATCCTGCCCGAGTTGCCGTCGGCCCTCTCGTCGGTGAAGAAGGCGCTTGGGAAGGACGAGTTCGCCAAGGCCCGCCAGACCGCCGAGAAGGCGCTCGCGCACAAGGACGAGGCGACCCGCACCGCCGCCGAAGCGGTCATGTCGTGGATCGACTGGTTTGCGGAGAGCGCGATGACCGGGGCCGCGACCGACGCGCAGAACGGCAAGGCCTACGACGCCTGGACCGCGTACGACCGGATCGCCTGCGGCTACAAGGGCCTGGAGGTCGGGAAGACGGCCGGCGCGAAGGCCGCCGAACTGCTCGCCGACGAAACCGCCGAGAAGGCGATCGACGCGGGACGCCGCTACGTCAAGCTGATGGCCGAGGTGTCGGACCTCTCGCCGAAGAAGGCGTTGAAGAAGGTCGAGCCGTTCGTGAAGAAGTACGAGGGCACGCCGCACGGCGATCGCGCAAAGGCCCTGCTCGCCGAGCTCGAGAAGGCCGCCGACTGAACGCCAACGACGCCACGAGTCCGGTCAGGCCCGACTGCGCGGGCAATCTCTCGTCTCGCGGTCGAACCGCGAGGCGCCTGATCGGGGTCGTGGCCCTCGTCCTGTTCGTGGTCGTGCTCGTCTTCGGCGACCGCCTCGGCTCGGACTGGGTCCGCGCTTCTCTCGCCGGTGTCTTGCTCGGCGCCGCGTTCCTGGGTTTCGCCCAGGCCAAGCGCGACGTCTGCGTCGTGCTCGCCGTCGGCGGCGTGCGCGAGGTCGAGGGCGGTCGCACGGAACCGGTCGCGGATCCCGTCCATGTCGCGTTCCACCGGCGCGTCGCCGCCCGCCTCCTCCTCGGGGCGGCCGTGGCGGCCCTCTTCGGCGCGCTCGCGGCCCTGCTCCATTCGGCGTAGGGGAGCGGCAGCGGAGATTCCGCCTCGCCCCCCGAGCGTCGCCAACGCCTCCTGGCGACTCGCTAGGGCGCGGCCAGGCCGACGAGTCGCCCGGTGCTGTCGCCGAAGCGCTCGATGCCTTCCCCCGCGCCGACCGCGTCGAGGAGCGACAGCCAGAGGTTGGCGAGGGGCGTTCCGCGGGGCCACGCGACGACGCGTCCGGGCATGATCGCGCCGCCGGCGCGGCCGGCGACGAGGAGAGGCAGATCGTGGTGGTCGTGGCGGTTTCCGTCCCGGATGCCGCTGCCGAACACCAGCGCCGTCCGATCCAAGAGACTCCCGTCTCCCTCGGGCGTCGCCGCGAGTTCGGCGACGAGCCACGCGAACTCCTCGACGAGCCAACGATCGATCCGCTCGATCGCCCCGATCTTCGCCTCGTCGCCCTGATGGTGCGACAGGCCGTGATGTCCCTCGCTCAGTCCCAGGAACGAGTAGACCCGGTTGCTGCCGCCGTTTCCGAGCATGTGCGTGACGACGCGCGTCGCGTCGGTGCGGAACGCGAGCACGATCAGTTCCGCGACGAGACGAGCATGGTCCGGGTGACGCGCCGGAATCCCGCTCGGCGGTGCGCGGTCGCCGAGCCGCTCGCGAACCTCCTGGTCGAATCGCTCCGCTCGTTCGATGCGACGTTCCGTCTCGCGGACGCCCTCGAGCCAACCGCCGAGACGTTCGCGGTCGGCACGTCCGAGACGCGCGATCAGGCGGCGCGTGTCGTCCGCGGTGCGATCGAGGATCGAACGACGGACCGCGCCGGGCTCGCTCGACGCCGGCCCGGCGCCGAACAGCCGCTCGAAGATCCGTCGCGGGTCGATCTCCTTGGCGTTCGGGGTCGCGGGATCGGACCACGAGACATGGTTCGAGTACGCACACGCATACCCGCTGTCGCAACTCCCGGCACGCCCTCCCCGTTCGAGCCCGAGTTCGATGCTCGGGACACGCGTCGCCTCGGCGAGCGCGCGCGCGGCGACCTGGTCGATGCTCGTGCCGACCGAGATGCCCGCGCCGGCGGTCTTCACCGCCTTCCTGCTCGTCAGGAACACCGCCGCCGCGCGCGCGTGGTCGCCGGGTCCATCGCCGTGGGCGTTCGCCCAGTCCTGGCCGAGTCCTCGCGCGATCAGCACGTGATCGCGGACCGGCGCCAACGGTTCAAGCGAGGGCGGCAGGGGAGAGGCTCGGTCGATCCCTGGTTCGGGATGCCACGCGCGCGGACTGACGCCGTTCGGCGCGTAGACGAAAGCCAGCCGCACCGGAGGTCGCGCGGCGTCCGCGGCGATCGCGCGGCGCGGCAGGAACGCTTCGAGCCAAGGCAACGCGAGCGCCGCACCCACGCCGCGCAACACGGTGCGCCGATCGAGTACGGGCGCGGACGGATCGCGTTCGAAGCGGCGCGAGAGCGGCACGTCGCGCGGAGAGCCGCTCGATCTCATCGCTCCTCCCGACCGCGTGCGACGCGCCAGCGAAATGCCGCCGACTCGACGACGCCGTGAACGTACGCCGAGAATCGATCCTCGCGCGCTTCGGCGTAGCGGACGACGTCGCGAACCAGCGGCTCGTCCGCCGGTCCGATGCCCCTTCCGAGGCACCAGGCGAGCAGGCGGGCTGCGAAGCGACGCTTCAACGCGGGCGCGTCCCGCACCACGGATCGCAGGCCCACCACCCCGTCGACCACCCGCCCGTCCGGCAACACACCTCGATCGCCCGGCTCCCCGTCCGGTCCCGGCTCGAGCGGACGCAGACGACCGAGCGCGTCGAAGCGCTCCAGAGCGAAACCGAGAGGATCCATCCGCACATGACAGGACGCGCACGCCGGGTCGGCACGATGACGCGCGAGTCGGTCACGCAACGTGTCCGGTCCGTCCGCACGCGCCGCGGCGTCGAGAGACGGGACCTCCGGCGGGGCCGGAGGCGGGGACTGGCCGAAGAGCACGTCGAGCAACCATCGCCCGCGGCGCGACGGCGAGGTGCGCCCTCCCTCGCTCGTCCACAGCATCACGCTGCCGTGACCGAGCAGGCCCGGACGCCCGGTACCGGTCAGATCGACGCGGCGCCAGCCGTCCGGCGTCGGCGCGGCGGCGGCATACCGTTCGTCCAGGCCGTAGTGCCGCGCGAGCGCCGCGTCGAGGAACCCCTCCGACTCGTCGAACCAGGCCGGCAGCGGACGATCCTCGGCGATCGCGAGGGCGAGGGCACGGCGCGTCTCCTCGAGCAGTGCGCGGACGAGATCCGGGCGAACCTCCGGGAACCGGTCCCCGTCCACGCGGCGGGTCTGGAGGTCGATCAGTTCCAACCAACCCAGGAGGAATCCGTCGACGAGCACCGAACGGGCGGGGCCGGCGAGCAGACGATCGACCTCCTCGCCTCGGCGCGCGATCAGCTCGCCGCGCGCGGCGAGGTCGCGCAGTCGCGCGTCCGGCGGTGCGCTCGTCAGAGCGTAGGCGAGCCGTGTTGCGAACTCGTGCTGGGAGACCGGAATCAGGTCCGGACCGTCCGGATCGTCGTCGCGCCCTTCGACCAGGTGCAGGAAGTTCGGCGATGCGACGACCGCGGCGACGAACGCCCGCGACGCCTCCTCGGCGCCGTGTTCCGATGCCACCTCGCCCATCCACGCCGCGAACGGCTCGACGACGTCCTCGTCGACCGGATGACGCCACGCTCGCTCGAGCGTGCGCGTGACGAGGTCGCGACGCCGCGCGGGATCGGCGACGACCGCGGGGTCGCCGAGCCCGTCGATCGAGGGCCGCGGGATCGGGCCGAGGCCGTCGGCGAGCGGTCCTTGCACGCGGATGGCCACGACACCCAGGTTGCGGTCGCGGTCGCGGGGGTCGGCGGCGCGCGGATTCCAATAGTCGTTCACGAACGACACGAGCAGGTCGTGCGAACCCGCGTCGAGCGCGAGGGTCTCGAGACGCACCCCCGGCGCATCGCTCCTCTCGGGAACGTCCTTTACGGCGCCGGAAGGGCCACCCGACCGACCGATGCGCACGCGCGCCGGATCCGGCCCGGCCTGCTGGCCGAAGACGACCGCCTCGATCTCGTAGCGCCCCGTGCGGGGGATCTCGACGCGTGTGCCGACCTCACCGTTCGTCGCCAGCACCGCAACCTCGCCGTGTCGTCCTCCGGACCCGCGCACGATCGCCAGGTCGTCGCCTCGCCTCTCGATGCGGATCGGTCGCTCCGGCGACGCGCTCACGACGACCCGGCGCGCGACGTGCTCGGCCGCCTCCAGATAGGACTGGATGCGCGCGGGCGAGGTGGTCTGCGCATCCACGAGGTGCGGAAAGCCGTGCGCGGGTTCGTCCGGCGGCAACCACCGCTCCGCGTCGACGGTCACGCCGAAGACGCTCTCGACGGACGCGACCCACTCCGCGCGTGACAGGCGTCGCGGCGCCGTGGCCACGAGTCGGATCGGCGCACGCTCGGCCGCGTCGTCGAGCGCCGCCTCAATCGCGCGAACGATCCCGTCGCGGTTCGCGGGCGGCTCTCCCGCGTCGGCGGGAGGCATCACGCCCGCCTCGACCGCCGCGACGAGTCGTCGCCACCGCGCGGTCGCGTCGAGCAGCGCGGCGGGACGACCGGCCGCCTCCGATGCGAGTGCCGCGATGTCGAGGCCCGCCGCCGCGTCGGCGCCGTCGTGGCACGCCGCACAGTTCGCCTCGAGCCAGGGCGCGACGACGTCGCGGTGGATCGCCACGACGGCCGGCGGCGCGATGGGCGGGTCGCCCTCGCCGGCGACCAACCCGCCCGCCGCCGCGAGGGCCACGGCGAACGTGCCGAGCGCGGTGCGCAACGGCGATGCGGTGGGCGACCCTCCCGAGGCCATGCGCACGACGATAACCGCTCACGCCGCGAACTCCGCGCGCACCTCCGATGGCGACCGATCCGCCCGGGACGTGCCTTCCCTTCACGTTCACCGCCGGGCCGGGTTCGCAGGCGGGGAGCGGGGTCGCCGTGGAGGGCGACGTGTGGTCGTCCACTCGAGCCCGACACGGCGGCCTGAGCGCCCCCGATCTGCGAAGCCGTACGTCCGCAAGGTCAGAGATCCCCTGAACGGATACGCACGACGATAGCGCAAGGCGCCTCCATCGGACCGTGGCATGATCCCCCCGTGCCGCCTCCGACCGCAGCCGCGTTGGGTGTCGACGTCGCGTTCGGCGTCGTCGGCGGCCTCGCCCTCTTCCTCTACGGCATGCAGCGGGTGACGACCGCGTTCGAGATGCTCGCCGGTCGCGGCATGGCCCGCCGGCTGGGGCGCCTGACGAGCAATCGATTCTCCGCGCTGGCGACCGGCGTCGTGATGACGTCGATCGTGCAGTCCTCGTCGATCACGACGGTGATGCTCGTCGGCCTCGTCTCGTCGGGCGTCCTGACGCTCGCGCAGTCGGTCGGCGTGGTGTTCGGGGCGAACGTCGGGACGACCCTCACCGCGCAACTGATCGCCTTCCCCGTGGAGCAGGTGGCGCTCCTGTTCGTCGCGCTCGGGTTCGCGGTGTCGTTCGCCTCCCGAAACGGTCTGCACGAGCGGATCGGTCAGAGCGTCCTCGGACTCGGCCTGCTGTTCCTCGGCATGTCCGTCATGGGCGAGGCGATGCGCCCGCTGCGTGAGTCGAGCGTGTTCCGCGACGTCGTCGCCGGAACGTCGAATCCGTTCGTCGGCATCGCCGCCGGTCTCGTCTTCACGGCGGTCGTCCAGAGCAGCACCGCGACGACCGGCCTCTTGATCGCGATGGCCGCGCAGGGGCTGATCGGACTCGAGGCGGCCACGGCCGTCGTCGTCGGCGCGAACGTCGGCACGTGCGGCACGGCGTGGCTCGCGACGATCGGGCGGCCTCCGGCCGCGCGTCGGGTGGCGTGGGTCCACCTGCTGTTCAACCTGACCGGCCTCGCGCTGTGGGCGCCGTTCCTCGGATTGCTCGGTGAACTCGCCCGTTCGCTCGATCCCGACTCGCTCCCCCGCCAGATCGCGCACGTCCACACCGCGTTCAGCGTGTCGGTCGCCCTGTTTCTCCTGCCCTTCACGCGCACCATGACCGCGATCGCCTCGCGCCTCGCGCCGGAGCCGGCCGCGCCGCCGGGTCCGCCGAGCACGACCGCTCTCCTCGACCGGGCGTACTTCGCGACGCCGAGCATCGCGCTGCAGCAGGCCCGTCGGGAGATCGTGCGGATGGCGGTTCCCGTGCGCGCGATGCTGGCGGAGACCGTCCCCGCGACGGCGTCCGGGTCGGCGCGCCTGCACCAGGCGTGGACCGCGCACGAGATCGGGCCCCGCCGCATGCACGAGCAGATCGTCGCCTACCTCGCCGACCTCTCGCGCCGCGTCCTCGCGGCGCGGGACGCCGATGCGCTCGCCGCGCTGATGCACGCGGCGAACGACCTGGAAAACGTCATCGATACCCTGGCGGTGGGCGTCGCGCTGATCGGCCGGGAGCGGCGCGAACGCGGCCTCGAGTTCAACGCCGAGACCATGGGGCTGTTCGCCCAGTTGGTGGAGCACCTCGCGACGCTCCTCGACGAGACGGCGGCCGCACTCGACAGCCTCGACCTCGCCCGCGCCGAGCGGGTCGTCGCCAGCAAGGAAGAGACCTACGAACGCGCGGACTCGATCGGCCGCCGCCTGCTCCAGCGATTGATCGCGGACGCCCCCGAGCGTCTCGCGACCTACCGCCTCGAGAGCGATCTCCTCGATCACCTGCGGCGGGTGTCCTGGTCGATCCGACGCGTTGCGTCCATCGTCGTGGAGCATCACGCCGCGCTCACGCCCTAGGGCGCGGCGCGAGGGAGCCCCGCCATGCTGCACTTCCGCCGCTTCTCGGACCAGGTCCTTCCGCCGGTGCCCGCGCGCGAGGCGTACGTGAAACGCGGGGGGGGACGCGGCTGGCCCGAGCAGTGCCCGCCGATCCGTGCGGCGAACTCGTTCGGATTCGACGTTCCGGCGAGCGTCGACCTGCGGTTCGTCCGCGGCGACGATGGGCGCTGGCGGGTCGCCGAGGGCGGCGTGCTCACCGCCGATTGGACGTGGGCCGCACCCGACGCCGACGAGGACGAGGCGGCGTTGCCGCAGGAGCAGGACGCCGCCTGGCCGTGGAACGAGGACGAACTTCTGCCCCACGTCATCACGCCCGACGTCGCGATCGCCCTGCGCCGGCAGATGAAGGTGTCCACCTACCTCTACCTCGCGACGGATCCGGGCGACGTGGTCCTCTTCACGGACATCCCCCACCTGCCGCGACCGTTCCGGGTGCTCTCCGCGCTCGTCGAAACGGACTGGTACCCGGCGTCGTATCCCTGGCACTGCGTTCTGGAGTTCGACGCGACCGCGACCGAGGTGCGGATCGCGCGGGGCGATCCGCTGTGCCGCATCGTCCCGCTGCGGCGAGACGTCTACTTCGCGCGAGAGATGGACGACGCGGCGTTGGACGCATTCTTCTCGCGTGGGCAGTCCTGGCTGGCACGCCACGGCAAGGGCCCGCCGTCGCCGATGATGGACATCACCGGCGTGTACGGGAAGCAGCAGATGCGGTCGACGTTCCGCGTGCTCGACGCCTGACCGTCAGCGCCCGGAGAGCAGCCCGCGCGTGATGTCGCGGTTCAACTCCGTGATGAACGTGACGCTGATCTCCTTCGGACAGGCCGCCTCGCAGTCGTAGGTGTTCGAGCAGGCGCCGAAACCCTCCGCGTCCATGCGCGCGACCATCGACGCGGCCCGCGCGGCCTGCTCGGTGCGGCCCTGCGGGAGGTGGCGGAGATGACCCACCTTCGCGGCGACGAAGAGCATGGCGGAGGCGTTCTTGCACGCCGCCACACACGCCCCGCAGCCGATGCACGCCGCCGCGTCGAACGCGACCTCCGCGTCGGCTCGGGGCACGGGGATCAGGTTGGCGTCGGGCGCGCCGCCGGTGTTCACCGAGACGTAGCCGCCCGCCTGGATGATGCGATCGAACGCCGACCGATCCACGACGAGATCCTGGATCACCGGGAACGCACCCGCGCGCCACGGCTCGATCGTGATCGAGTCCCCGTCGCGGAAGCGCCGCATGTGCAGCTGGCACGTCGTCGTGCCGCGATCGGGGCCGTGCGGTCGCCCGTCGATCACGAGGCTGCACGTGCCGCAGATGCCCTCGCGGCAGTCGTGATCGAACGCGATCGGCTCGACGCCGTCCGCGATCAGCTTCTCGTTCAGGACGTCGAGCATCTCGAGAAACGACATCTCCGGGACGATTCCCGCGATGTCGTACTCGGCGAACGCTCCCGAACCCTCGCCGCCTCGCTGGCGCCAGACCTTCAGGTGGAGGCGCATGCCCGCCTCGGAGGATCGATTCGCCGCGGTCATCAGACGTAACTCCGCGTGGAGAGCGACACGCGCTCGAACGAAAGGGGCTCGACGTGGCGAACGGGGGGCTTGTCCGCTCCCTCGTACGACCACACGGCGGCGTGGGCGAAGCGATCGTCGTCCCGGCGCGCCTCGCCGTCCGGCGTCTGATGCTCCTCCCGGAAGTGCCCGCCGCACGACTCCTCGCGCGCCAACGCGTCCCGACAGAGGAGTTCGGCGAACTCCATGAAGTCGGCCACGCGGCCGGCCTTCTCGAGCGACGGATTCATCCCCTGGGGACTCCCGGGGATCGCAAGATCCTTCCAGAACGCCTCGCGCAGCTCGGGAATGCGCGCGAGCGCGCGTTCGAGCCCCTCGCGGCGCCGCGACATCCCGCA
>CAZPGF010000114.1:0-9306 GCA_964586025.1 uncultured Planctomycetales bacterium | reverse complement strand
CCGCAACCGTCCCGTCGAAGAGCCTCGGGATCAGGCCCCGTCCCCTCCCTTGCCGCCGCTGCCCTCCTTGCCCTTCGGCTGACCGACGCCGCCGCGTCCGCCACTGCCTCCGCCGCCACCGCCGCCATTCGGGTAGCCGCCCGCCCCGCCCTTGCCGCCGTCGCCGCCGTCGCCTCCGGGTCCACGGAGCGAGTTGCCACCGGCGCCGCCGGTGCCCCCAGCTCCGCCGGTGCCGCCGGTGGTGCTCTCGTCGGTGCCGGTGCCGCCCGTCCCACCGTTGCCGCCCCGACCGCCACGGCCTCCCGTCTTGTCCTCGCCCCACGCGTCGCCGCCACGTCCGCCGTCGCCGCCCCGCCCGCCGGGCGCCGCGACGCCGTCGTCGCTCGGTCCCCCCACGCCGCCGTTGCCGCCGTCACCCCCGGGCGCACCGGCATCCCCGTGACCGCCCTCGCCGCCCATCCCGCCCGCGCCGCCGGGAACGTCCCAGAACGCGGCGTCACCACCGTCCCCGCCGCGACCGCCGGCGAACGGGGGAAGCCCCGTGTTCGGCGCGTCGGACCCGTTTCCCCCACGACCTCCGGCGCCGCCGTTCGGCCCGCCGTTGCCGCCACGTCCCCCAGCCCCGCTCGGCCCGCGCAAGCCGCCGTTGCCGCCGCTTCCACCGTTGCCCCCGGTCCCCCCGACCTGCTCGGGCTCCGCTTCGGACGGCGCTCCCCCTCTCCCGCCGCTGCCCCCGACGCCGTGCGCGCCAGGCTGGCCGCCGAGCCCACCGGTCCCGCCGCCGACTCCGCCGACGCCTCCGTCGCCGCCCTTCCCGGCCGGCCCACCAGTGCCGCCCGGACCGCCCTGGCCTCCGTCGGACCCGCCGCCCCCTCCTCGCCCGCCTTCGCCGAGGGGACCCGTCGCGTCACCCCCGCGTCCGGCCTCCCCGCCGGGGCCGGCGTTGCCGCCGTTTCCGCCGTTGCCGCCCAACGGACCGCCCGCGCCCCCGTGGCCGCCGTTCGGGAAGTGTTCGTTGCCGTGGCCACCCCGGCCCCCGTTTCCGGCACCGGTCGCGTCGTGGCCGTCGCTCGCCGGGGAGGTCGGAAGGGCGTCGCCGCCGTTCGCGCCGTCCTTCGCAAAGGAAGGAGGCGCGGCGAAGACGACGGCGGCGAGGATCGCCGCGGGAATCGGCAGGCGGCGGAGGACGCGCGCCGGGAAGAGGTTCGTCGTGCCGTGGTGCGTTCGTGATCGCATCGGGAGTCTCCGTGAGTCGGGAGGTCGCGGCGCCACGCCGCACCTCGTTCGCCCACTCCACGCAACGATCTCCACCGCGGTCACCGGTCGCGCCACGGAATCACGGGAACATCTGGCCCCGGATGTGCGTGATCCAATGGCGTGGCGGATGCCGGACCGCCGAAGGAGCCTTCTGATGACGCGCGTTCGCACTGGTCGCATCGCCCTATCACTCCTCGCGGGCGGCGCGCTTCTCGCGGGACTCGTCGGGGGCGCGTCCGCCGACGACAACGCCACGGGCGGGCGCCGCGCGGTCGGCATCCGCAGTTCCGGACTGCGTTCCGGCGGCGGCGACCATGCTCCTTCGACTCGGATCCGTTCGTCCTCACCGACCCCGTCGGCATCGCTGCAGAACCGCATCGCACGGCCGTTGGGCGGGAACAACCCGTTCTCCGGCGGCAGCTCGCGCGCGCCTGTGATTCGCCGGAACGAGGGCGGCTCGGCGCCCACCATTCGTTCGTTCACCGGCGGCTTCCCGTCGTCCCGCGTCGTTTCCGGCGTCGCGTCGAACCCGCGGTTTGGTGGGGACAGCGGGTCGCGGCGGACGCCGACGATCCACCGGTTCGACGGCGGCGTCTTGCCCTTCGCTCAATCCGGTCGTGCCGTCCCGCAAGGGGTGCCGGTGTTGCGTTCGAGGACGGCGGCGTCCCCGATCGGGGACTCCGCCTCGTTCGGCGCCATGCGCGGTGGATCGGTCGTCCGGCGCGCGACCCCGTCGGCAACGCTCTCCACGCCGTCTTCCGGCAGTCGCGTAGCCCTGCCCTCGACGTCCACGATCGCGCGAGGGCGCGTCGCGATGCCGGGCACGACCTCGACGATCTCTCGCGGCAGCGCGGTGTCGTTCGGCGGCGCAACCCGCGTCCTCAGCGGTCAGCGCGTGATCGGCACGCGCCGCAGCGGGTCCGGCGTGACGGCCCTGCCGTCCACCGGCA
The DNA here is from genome assembly GCA_964586025.1 of uncultured Planctomycetales bacterium. Taxonomy (GTDB): domain Bacteria; phylum Planctomycetota; class PLA2; order PLA2; family JAEUHO01; genus JACKGW01. The sequence goes on along the minus strand of CAZPGF010000114.1, from coordinate 7,099 downwards.
TCGCGGGCGGTCGCGTCGCCCTCCCCTCGACGTCGTCGCGCGGCGGTCACGTGGCGCTCCCCTCGACGTCGCTGCAGGGCGGTCGGGTCGCGCTGCCCTCGTCACGAACCGGAACGACCGCCGCGCGCTCGTGGCGCAGCGGCCAAACCCTCTCGCCGTCCCTGTTCCATCTCGGCGGTCGTCGTGCGTACCCGGCGGTGAGCCGCCTCTACGGTGCCGCGGGACCGAGTTCGTGGCGCCTCGGCTACCACCTCGGCCGCCGCCACGGCCACGCATGGCACGGCGGTCACGGCTGGTATCTCGTGGTCGCGTCGGCGCCCTACGCATGGGACTGGTGCCTCGAGCCGGTGTTCGGCTTCGGCACGGTCTGGGTCTCGGACCCGACGCCGTGGGTCGTCGCATCCGATCCGGGCGCGTACATCCCGCTCGACGACGGAACGTGGATTCCCGCCGATTCCTACGGCCCGCAGGTGGAAGCGCCCTACGAGGAACCGTGGGACGAGTCCGGGGGCGCGCCGTACCAGGAGCCGTGGGACCTCGAGGGGGGCGTGCAGCCCGACGCCGGAACCGCGCCCGCCGCACCCGCCGACGAGAGCGAAGCGATGTTCGCACGCGGCGTCGAGGCCTTCCTCGACGGCAAGTTCGCCGAGGCGGCGATGACGTTCCACCTGCTCTCGGTTCAGCAGCCCGAGAACGGTCAGGCGTGGATGGCGTTGACGCACGCACGGTTCGCGCAACTGGACTACAGGGGGGCGGCCGACGCACTCGCCAAGGCGGCGGCTCTCGGCGCGTTCCCCGCCGGCTATCGCTTCGATCCGACGCCGCTCTACCGCGACGGATCGTTCCCGCAGCGCCTGCAGGCGATCGAACGGCACGTCCAGGCCTACCCGCTCGACGCGAACGCCTGGCTTCTCATCGGCTACTTCCGGGTCGCACTCGGGCAGGAGCAGTCCTCGCGTGCGGCGCTCGATCGCGTGCTCCAGTTGCGGCGCAACGACCCGACCGCGATCGTGCTGATCGAAGCGCTGCAGCCCGCCGAGGTGCCGGAACTCCCGCGCGGCAACTGACCGATTGCTCGTCGCGAGTTCCTTTCCTCGCGACGGCTCGTGACCGATGCTCGGTCCCGGGGGCGGCCGGCGCCCCCGGGGAGCGAACCGATGGGCCGACGCCGCTCGAGACAACACCGCTCCACCGCCGTCCGTGGGTCGGCGGAGGACCTTTCCACGCCGCCGGTCGGGCGCCTGATCCCATGGTCCGAACGGATGCGCACGATCCTCGTCGCGCTGCGTCGCGACGCGCGGCGCCGGCGCGGGGTCGCCTTCGAGGCATGGGTCGATGAACGCCTGGGCGACGGCGCCGCCGCGCGCCGGGGGAGCGACGTCGATCGACTCCTCGACGATTGGATCGTCGCGCCCGGCTCGGCGGGCGACGGACGTTCGATCGCCGCGGCCCACGCGGCCGAAGCGCCCGATCTCGAATCGATCGAGCGAGACCAACTCCGTCGGTGGGAACGCGAACGCCGGCGCGGCGTCTTCATCGTGCAGCGGGCCACCCGCGACTCCCTCGCCGTGTGGGACCCGCTCGAAGGCGCGCCGTTGACGCTGCACCTGCTCGAGCGACTCGCCGCCGAACGCGCTGCCGGACTCGCGCGAGGCGCGGTCGTGACCGCGTCGTTCCAGCCGTGGATCGCACGGCTCGTCGCCGTCGGCCCCGTCGAGGTCTTCGAGGCGCACGACGCCCTGGACCTCTTCCGGCGCGAGGTCCTCGCCGCGGGCCGCCCCTGGCATGAGGCCCCGCCGCCTGCGCCGGTCCGGACGACCTGACTCGCGGGCGCGTACAGTGCGCGACTTCCCCGCATGGTCGCGGGATCGGGAGTCGCCCGTGCTGCGTGTTTCGCGATCGTCGCGTCGTTTCGTGCCGTGGTTCGTCCTCGTCGCCCTATGCGTCGGGATCGGCTCGTCGCGTGCGACACGTGCCGAGGAGTCCGGCGGTTCGGTGGAGACGCTGCACCTGGACGACCCGGACGTCTCGGCGGACCTCGTCGCGTTCGCCTACGCCGACGACCTCTGGCTTGCGCCGCGCACGGGCGGCATGGCGTGGCGCCTGACGAGCGCGCCCGGGCGTGAGTGGCGTCCTCGCTTCAGCCCCGACGGCCGCTACCTCGCGTACAGCGCCGAGGAAGGGCGGCAGTCCGATGTGTTCGTGATCCCGGTCGAAGGCGGGCGCCCGCGTCGCCTGACCTGGCATCCGGCGCCCGATCTCGCGCTCGGCTGGACCGCCGACGGAACGCACCTCGTCGTCGCGAGTCGCCGCGCGGGCTGGCCACCCGACGCACGTCCGTACCTCGTGCGCGCAGACGGCACGGGTTTGCCGAAGCCGCTTCCGATTCCCGGCGTCGGCCACGCCGACGTCTCACCCGACGGAACGATGCTCGCGTACACGACGATCCGCGACGCGTTCTCGTCGTGGAAGCGCTATCGCGGCGGGCGAACGCCGTCGATCCACGTCGTCGATCTCGCCGCACTCGACGCGCCGGATTCGGCGACCGTCCGCGTCGTCCCGCACGAGAACGCCTCGGACACCATGCCGGCCTGGTGCGGCGACTCGTTGTGGTTCCTCTCCGACCGCGACGGTCGAATGAACCTCTATCGCCACGTCCCGGGGGCGAACGACGTGACGCGCGTCACGAATGCGACGCGCGACGACTACGACCTCGGCAAGCTCGCTGCCGGTCCGGACCGCCTCGTGTTCACGCAGGGCGGCGCGTTGCACCTCGTCGACCCGGCGAACGGCTCGATCGAGCGACTGCGGATTCGCGTCCCCCACGACGACCTCGCGCGACGCCCGCGCTGGCAGCAGGTGACCGGCCACGTGCGCTACGCCGATCTCGCGCCGAACGGTCGTCGGGCCGTCTTCGAGATGCGCGGTGAGATCATCACCGTCCCTCGCGAGCACGGGGCACCGCGCAATCTCACGCACAGTCCCGGCGCGCACGATCGCTACCCCACGTGGAGCCCGGACGGCGAGCGCATCGCTTGGTTCTCAGATCGCTCGGGAGAGATGCGCCTGCTCGTCGGGCCCGCCGACGGATCGGCCGAGCCCACGGCCTACGCCCTCGAGGGCGCGGGGTACTACGTCGATGCGCGCTTCAGCCCCGACGGCAAGCGCATCCTCTACGGGGACAAGGCGAACGCCCTGTGGCTCCTGGACCTCGAAACGCACGAGGTCACCTCCGTATCGCGATCGCTCGGCTCGCTCGGGATGTGGCCGCCGAGCGCGTCGTGGTCGCCGGACGGCGCGTGGATCGCCCACGACGAGCGCGAGCCGGTCTCGGCCCTTCGCGACATCGTGCTCTACGAAGTCGCCACGGGGAAGAGGACTCACATCACCGACGGCTTCGCCGACGCATGCGAGCCGCGCTTCTCGCCGGACGGAGCCTGGCTGTGGTTCCGTGCGTCGATCGAAGCCGGTCCGCAGGCCTTCGGGCTCGACATGAGCGCCTCGACGGTGCGTGACGGCGTCGAGAACCTCTACGTCGCCGTGCTCGCGAAGGACGGCGCACATCCCTTCGCCCCGCGCAGCGACGAGGGCGGACCCGCCGACGCCGCGAAGGAGCGCCCGTCCCGTCGCGAAGGAACCGGCGACGAGGACAAGAGGTCCGACGACGCACAGGGCGGCGGCGCGCCCCCTCCCGAGGAACGGTCCGAGGAGAAGTCCGACGAGAAGTCCGACGAGAAGGGCGACGCGAAGGGCGACGAGAAGGCGCCCGCGGGCAAGCCGCGCACGAAGGTCGATCTTGACGACATCGGCCAGCGAATCGTCGCCGTGCCGCACGAGGCCGGCAACTACGGGAATCTGCGGCCCGTGAAGGACGGTCTGCTGTTTCGTTCGCGACTCGACCGGGGCCGCGGCGACCTGATGCGCTTCGACCTGAAGAAGCGCAAGGCCGAGACGCTTCAGGAGCGTGTCGACGAGTTCGAGGTCAGTCCCGACGGCAAGCACCTGCTGATGAAGCAAGGGTCGTCGTGGAGCCTCTCGGGCATCGACGCGAAGAAGAAGGATCGCCTCGACCTCGACGCGGTGCGCGTCGAGGTCGATCCCGCGGAAGAGTGGCCGCAGATGCTGCGCGAGGTGTGGCGCCTGCAGCGCGACTTCTTCTACGACCCGGCGCTGCACGGCGTCGATTGGGACGCCGCCTGGGATCGCTGGAGCGCGCTGCTGCCCCACGTTCGCACGCGCGACGACCTGAATCGACTGATCGAGGACCTGATCGGCGAACTGTGCTGCGGGCATCAGTACGTCAGCGGCGGCGAGGGCGGCGAACCACCCGCGGGACGGGCGACCGGCCTGCTCGGGTGCGAGTTCCGGGTCGAAGGGGAGCGCTACGCGATCCACGGGATTCTGCGCGGCCAGAACTGGAATCCCGACCTGCGCGCCCCGCTGACCGAGCCCGGCGTGGATGTGCGCGAGGGCGACCTGCTGCTCCGCGTGGAGGGCCGCGAGGTGACGGCCGCGACGAACGTCTACGAGGCGTTCGCCGATCGCGCGAACCGTCCGACGCGCATCGCGGTGGCTGCGCCCGGCGAGACGGACAAGGTGCGCGAGGCGCTCGTGATCCCGGTCGAGAGCGAGGGTTCGTTGCGACAACGGGCCTGGATCGAGGCGAACCGCGCCTACGTCGATCGGGCGTCCGGCGGACGACTCGCGTACGTCTACATGCCGAACACGGGCCGCGCGGGCATCGCGGCGTTCGACCGGGACTACTACAGCCAGCTCGACAAGGAGGGGCTGGTGCTGGACGCGCGCTACAACGGCGGCGGCAAGGTCGCCGACTACGTGATCGGTGTGCTGGACCGCCGCGTCATGTCGTGGTGGATGAACCGCGAAGGCTGGGCGAGCCGTTCCCCGTTCGGCACGATGACCGGACCGAAGGCGATGCTGATCAACGAGTACGCCGGCTCCGGCGGCGACTGGCTGCCGTGGATGTTCCGCACCCGCGGGCTCGGACCGTTGGTCGGCACGCGCACGTGGGGCGGGCTAGTCGGCATCTCCGGCTATCCGCCGCTGATGGACGGAGGCAGCGTGACCGCCGCGAGTTTCGGTGTGATGAACGAGGCGGGCGAGTGGATCATCGAGAACGAAGGCGTCGCGCCCGATTACGAGATCCCGCCGGGACTCGATCGTGCGGAGCCGGACGGCCCGCTCGGCCGCCGCGATGCGCAACTCGCCAAGGCCGTCGAGTTGGTGCTCGGCTCCCTAAAAGAGAATGGCGCGAGGCCCGCGCCTCCCGCCTACGTCCCCCCGAAGCCGCGCTGACGGGCGTCGCGCGCATTACCGCAAGGCAGGACTCCATGAAGAACCACGAACGCGTCTACCGCATGGCGTTCGCCGACGTGTATCCCCTCTACGTGCAGAAGGCGGAGCGCAAAGGCCGCACGAAAGCGGAGGTGGACGAGGTCATCCGCTGGCTGACCGGCTACGGAGCGAAGGACCTCGCGGCGCAGATCCGCGCACGCAAGGACTTCGAGACGTTCTTCGGCGAGGCGCCGGCGATCCACCCGAACGCCGCCGACGTCACCGGCGTCGTCTGCGGCGTCCGCATCGAGGAGATCGACCACGCGCTGATGCGGCAGATTCGCATCTTGGACAAGTTGATCGATGAACTCGCCAAGGGCCGGCCGATGCAGAAGATCCTGCGCGGGTCGGCCCCCGCGGCGAACGCCCCCGCCACAAAGCCCGCCCCGAAGCCCCGCAGCCGCAAGACGTAGAGCGTGTTCGCGGGGCGGAGACGGCGTCGGACCGTGCTTGCCCGCCGCCCTATCGATCGTCTCGGCTGCTCCCGCGCCCTCTCCCTCGACCCCGGCCTCGGTCGTCCTCATCCCCGCCGCCAGGCTTTGGGCCGAGTTCACCCGCGCCACCCTGTCCGACGGCGACGAGGAAGCTCGCGATGGCCTGGCCCTCCTCCGGCGTCCAGACGGAGCGCCCTCGGGAGGCGGCCCGCTGCTGCATCTCCGCGATCAGTCGAAGCCATCGCGTCTCGTCGGGCCGCGCTCGGCGCGCCAGTCCGAGTGGGCGCTCGAGGGTATGGCACTGCCCGCAGAACTGGATGAATGGCTCCTTGCCGGGCTGTTCCGGCAGGCCGGCGATCTCCTCGGACGACACCGCGGCCCCACGGGGCCGACCCGCGAGCAGGCCCATGGCCACGGTCACGAAGGTCAACACGAGCACGAGGCTCCCCAGGAGCGGCAACGAGCCCTGCAGCGGCGGGTAGCGCCGCACGATGAGGATCTTCACGAGCAGCAACGGCAGCAGCGCCAGCCCCAGGGCGCCGTGGATGGCCTCGACGGCGCTCAGGTCGTCCCGTTCCAGCGCCATCCTCACCATGGACACGAGCAGCAGCACGTAGACCGCGAGGTAGGTCCGTCCGAGCCAGCGATGAAGAGCGGCCCGGCGTCGGGAGGCGGTCTTCGGCGTTCGACCGCCGAAGGACTCGAGCATCAACCAGGCGTTGATCCCGGCGATGGCGAGCATCCCCAGCGCAAGCGCGACGTGAGCGTGGTGCGTGAGCATCGAGAGATCGTACCGCTCCCGGGGTCGTCACCTCGACGGGCGTGGCGTCGGACTCGCCTGCACGCCGACATCGCGCACGCCCGACGCGGCGACGACCCGCGGACGCCGCGTTCGCGGGCAACGCCCCGCGCAGGATGCCGTCGTCACGCCGTCGGCGCGTCGGACTCGAGCAGGACGTCGAGTTCCGCGACGGCGTCGGGGCCGATGCAGACGGGACCGACCAGGGACGCGCCCTTCTCGACGACCAACAGCGACGCGCGGACCGAGCCGGTCACGCGCGCGTGCTTCTTCAGCGTCAACGTGCCGAGCACGACCGCCTCGCCCTGCAGCACGCCGTCGATCTCGAGATCGTCCGCGCGAACCGACGCATAGACGATGCCCTTGCGCGTGATCGTCACGCGGTTCGCGACGGGGTAGCGCCGCACCGCGACGTATCCCTTGACCACGACCGGCTCGGTGACGACGCGCTGGTTGCACACCGGGCAGTTGACGGACTTCGCCTCCGCCGCCACGTGCAACGGGGCGTGGC
>CAZPGF010000113.1:0-9320 GCA_964586025.1 uncultured Planctomycetales bacterium | reverse complement strand
GGCGAGCCCGCGGTCGCGCCGCTGATCGTCGCTCTCGGCCATCCCGAACCCGGCGTACGCACCCTCGCCGCGTACGTGCTCGGGCAACTGCGGGATGCACGGGCGTGGAATGCGCTCGCCGAGCGTCTCGAGGATCCGGCGGTCGGTGTCCGGCACGAAGCGGCGACCGCCCTCCTGCGCAACGGCGACCGTCGCGGTGTGGACGTCCTGCTGCCCGCGCTCGAGGACGAGGATTCGCTCGTTCGGGCGCGGGCGATCCAGGTGCTCGAAGAGGTGACCGGCGAGACGTTCGGATTCGTTCCCAACGCCCGCCCCGAGGATCGCGACGCCGCCGTGTGTCGTTGGAAGGCGTGGCGGGCGCGCACCGCCGCGGCGAGGTCGTGAGCATCCGCCTTGCGACGATCGCCCTTCTCGCCGCGGCGGTCCTCGCGGCGTGCGGCGAAGTGCCGCTCGCTCCCGATGCGGATCGTCTGGCCGATGCCGAACGGGCGGGCCGTGAGGCCGTCGCGCGCGGTGCGTGGCGCCATGCGGCGGACGCGTACGCGCGAGCCTTCGCGCTCGCGGATCCCGTGTCCGAGATGGCCGCACGCCGCGCCCACCTGGCGTTCGAGACGGGCCGCGCACTCGCCGAGGCCGCCGTCGCCGCGCGCACAGGCGACGCGACGGCGCCGTCGCATGCGAACGGAACCGCGCGCGCGGCCCACCTCTGGCTCGACGAGGCGTTCGCACTGGACCCGAGCCTCACGGCGGTCGGCGAGATCCGTGATCGACTTCGCGCCGACGACGACGCCGACGCACCGCGCTAACGCGCGAGATCGGCCTCGACCAGCGCGTGCGAGCCGTGGATCAACGTCGTCGCGTCGGACACCACGGCCTGCACGACCTCCCCGGCGCTCGCGGCGCCAGGGATCCGCACGCGGGCGCGACCCCCTTCCAGGATGGCGGAGGCCGTCTCGAGCGTCAGGTCGTTGACCCGTGCGTGCCGCTCGCGAATCTCCGCTTCCGTGTCGGGACTCGCGGGGTCGCCCTTCAGGCGGCCGAGGTTCACGGGACGGCCGCGGGAACGCAGGCGCTTCACGACGACCTCTGCGCCGTCCGCCGCGCTCGCCGTGACGACGACATCGATCCCGTCGCCATCGGCGCCGACGATCTCGATCGCGGCGTCCATCGGGACGAGCGCGAGCCGGGTCGCCGGATCGCCGAGCAGCGTGTACATCCACGACGCCTCGACGGTCAGCCGGTCTGGATCGAGGTCGTAGCCCTGGCCGGACATCAGCGACATCACGGCGCGGACCAGGCGGCCGCCGCCGTCGCCGCGAACCGCTCGCTCGATCGCCTCGTGCAGGAGGTCGCCGAGGCGTGTGCCGGGTCGCGCCTTGCCGAGCGACGTGGCCATCTCGATTCCGAGCAACGTGTTCGCTGCCGGGTGGCAGTCGCGGGTCGCGCCCCAGCAAGCGATCGGTCCGCGCGGCCGGGCGAGCAGGGCCTCGTTCACGCCCGGTCCGGAGATCCCGTCGAACATCGCCGTCGTACACGCGAGCACGAGCAAGACCGGCGGCGTGCCGCGCACGTCGACGCGCTCCACGGCGGCCATGTCGAGGATCGGATACGACTCGCGTCCGACCCGCAGTCGATCGAATCCCTTCTCGAAACCGTGCCCCACGTACGTGACGAACAGCGCGCCTTCGGAGAGGTCGTCCACGACCTTGTCCGCGAAGCGCCGCGGCGGCCACAGCCAGTTGCTTCGCAGGTTGGCATAGGTGACTTCGACGTCGTACACATCGGGGATCGACGTGGTCAGGATCGAGCGGAATGCGCTCTCGAGCATGCCGTCGATCAGCGCCCCGAAGCGCCCCTCGCTCGTGATGAAGCGCAATCGACGACGGGTCGGATCCGGAGGCAGTTCGGTTTCGTAGCGGATGAGACGATCGACGTAGGTCGAGAAGGCCGCCGGGTCGCGGAACGGCAGCCGTCCGACGGGGACACCGCCGGTCTCGCCCTCGTCGAGGGCGCGCGCGTACAGTCGGTCGCTGCTCGTCGCGCCGTTGTACTTGGTGCGCGCCATCGGTGTCGGGATCGTCGGATCCTCCGCGAGGTCGATCCGATCGAAGGTCGCGTCGCCGGCGAGGACCAGATAGCGCAGCGCGGGTTGCGGCTCGGCGAGCAGGGTCCGAACGAAGGTTCGCAACGCCGCCGGCGACGCCTCGCCCGCACCGAAGTGCCACCAGATCGCGGTGCTCGGAACGACGACACTCGGCAGACCCTCCTTCGTGCGGTGGGCGGCGAGCCGTCGTGCCGCCGGAACGAGCGGCGGGGTCGCGACGATCACGTGCGCGGCGCCGCGTGTCGCGGCGAGCGGATCCGGCAGATCGGGTGCCGCGCGCAATTCGGGGAGATCGCGCGGTGCCGCCGTGAGCACGACGCGATCCCCGTTCTCCACGTCGGTGCCCGCGACGAGTTCCGTCGTCCACACGACCGCTGCGCCGACCGCGACGCCGTCGCGCTCGACCGCCGCGATGCCTCCCGGTGCGCTCGGGGCCGGGACCGAGAGGCCCGGCACGGCGTGGAGGATGCGCGGCCCGCCGCTCGCGTCGAGCGCACCGTCGATGGGCGCCTCGACGCGAAGCGCGTCGACCCACATTCGGCCGTAGGCGCGCGTCACGTCGTCCTTCGCCGGCGGCGCCAGCGGGGGGGACTCGTCGACGAGGCGCACGCGCCGAAGGTCGCCGAGCGCGGCCGCCGGTACGTCGAACGCGAGGGTTGCGCCGCCGACCGCGTGCGAGACCTCCGTCGCGCCGAGCCCCTCGTCGTCGATCAACGCACGAAGCCGGACGCGACCGGCATGCGTCGCATAGACGCGCACGAGCAGCCGCCCGTCGCCCGCGGCGGGCATCGAGAGCGACGTCGAGGCGTCGATCTCGGCGACGCCCTGGGGGTCGAGCGGGGCGAGGAACCAGGTCGGCGTCCCTTCGACGCCGTACACCTCGTGGGGGCCGGCGGCGAGATCGCCGTGGTAGACGTCGCGGGCGAAGGTCGCGACGGCAACCGGCGGGCCCGCGGTCGACTCTCCGTCGCGTCGCGCGCGCAGCGCCGGCAACCGCGCCGCGCTGGCACGGCGTCGGACCTCGTACAGACCCACCCGCCCGTGGGGGCCGGCCGGGTTCGACGCGACGAACACGACCGCATCGCCGACGACGACGCTCGGCACGGCACGGCCACCGCGGGTGACCTCGACCTCCGCCGGCGACGCGAACCCTCGCGCACGCAGGGCGTCGGCTCCGATTCGCCACGCGCCGGCCTCGCTGACGAGAGCGAACGCGCGCCGCACCGCGCCGTCGGCGTCCTCCGTCCGCGCCCGCCGGGGGGCGGCGACGAGCGAGAGGACGATCAACAACGACGCAAGGCGGAGCGGTCGGGACCGGGCGAAGTCGGGCATGGCGCCATCGTAGAGTGCGCGGATGTTCCTGCTGGCTCGCGCCCTGCAGTTGATCGGGCTGGTTCTCGCGCCGATCGCCCTGTTCCACGGCATCGAAGGCGGTTCGGGCCAAGGCGTGGCCCAGCGCGAACTGATGCTCCTCGCCGTGGCCGGCGCCATCTTCCTGCTCGGCCGCTTCCTCGAGGGGGCCGCTCGTCGTTAGCCATCGGGGCCGGGTCGTCCGGGCCGGTCTGCCAGCGAGTCTGCCAGCGAGCCGTCAGGCGGAAGCGCGGGCGGCGATGATCGCCTGCGCGAGTTCCGACGATCGCGGATGCAACTGGATCGCGTCCTTGATGCAGACCGCGACGCAGAGCGAGTCGCAACCCTTGCAGACATCCGGATCGACGTCGGCAACGTTGAAGAATCCGTCGTCCACGCGCGTGTACGAGATCGCGTCGTAGGGGCACACGTCGAAGCAGAAGTCGCACGCCGTGCAGCGGCTGGGGTCGACGATGGCGATCCGATCACCGTCCTGACGCCGCTTGAAGCGCGTCGCGACGCGACCCGCGAAATCGAGGATGGCCTCGGGCGGGCAGACGTAGCCGCAGAGGCCGCAGTCCACGCAGATCGACGGGTGGATGCGGTGCATCTCGCCGCGCTCGCCCGAGATGGCGTTCACCGGGCACGCCTTCACACAGGCGGTGCAGCCGATGCAGGTTTCGACGATCTCGTAGGCCATGCCGGCGGAGGACTCCGGGCCGCGACGACCCCGCGTGGGGCCCCCGGGCGATGACCCGCTAGGATACGGACGCGGCGCCAAGCCGGGAGGAATGCACCTCGGCCCGCCCCGGAGGCGATCCCTTGAGCGGCACCTCGCGCGTCCTCGTAGCGGCCTTGGTCCGGATCGTGCTCCTGGCGGTCGCCGTCTGGTTCGTCGTGGTTCCGGACGCCCTCGGGCCCGACGCCTCGGTCGTATCGAGGATCGCGCTCGTCATCCTCGCGCTGGTGCTGTCCATCGTGGTCGGCGAGGTCGTGATGATGAGGATGCACATGGGGCTGCTCGTCGGTGCCCTTCGGGAGCGCGTGCAGACGGGCGGCGGCGCCGACGCGGCCGTTCTCGCCGACGTCGCGGAGGCCGTCGCGTCCAAGCGCTCCGTGCATGCCGACGGGTCGGCCGCGGACCGTGCCGTGCCGATCCTGATCCGGGCCCTCGAGTCGGCGGAGCCCGGCGCCCGGACGGTCGCCCACGAGCACCTGAAGCGGCTGACCGGGCAGGCGCTTCCCGCCGAGGCGGAGGCGTGGCGCAATTGGTGGGAATCGTCCGCTCGCGGCGGCCGAGGATGACCCCTGCGCGCGAGCCGTCGCCGTCGCTCCCGTGCTATACCCCGGCGCCCATGTCGCTTCCGAGTTCCGCGGCCGTGCCGCTGCCTGACGTGCTCGCCCCGCTCGAGGCCGACCTCGCGCTGGTGGGGGAGGCGTGGCGCCGTGTCCTTCGCGACCTCGCGCCCGAGACCGCGACCCTGCTGGGTGCGGCCGGAACGTTCTCCGGCAAGCGGTTGCGGGCGGCGCTCACCTGCGTCGCGGCGCGCGTTGCGGGCGGGCGCGTCGGCGGCGACGTCGCCACGGTGGCGGCGATCGTCGAGTTGATCCACGCTGCGACACTCGTCCACGACGACGTGATCGACGGCGCGACGGTGCGCCGCGGCGGCCCGACGTTGTCGGCGCGCCTCGGGGCGAAGGCCGCCGTGCTCGTCGGCGATGTGCTCTTCAGCAAGGCGTACCGCACCGCCGCGTGGCTCGACGATCCGTTCGCATCGCGATACCTGAGCGACGTCGTCGGCGAGGTTCTCGAGGGCGAGATCCTTCAGGACGTCGTGGCGCGGGACGCCGAGCTGCCGCTCGCAACGTACGAGCGGATCATCCGGGGGAAGACCGCGGCGCTGTACGAGGCGGCCCTTCGCGCGGGGGCGCACGTCGCCGGTGCGAACGAGTCGGTCGAGACCGATCTGGCGCGGTTCGGCCATCACCTCGGGATGGCGTTCCAGATCGTCGACGATCGCCTCGATCTCGATGGGGACGAGGCCGAGGTCGGGAAGTCCCTCGGCACCGACCTCGCGGAGGGCAAGACCACGCTCGCGGTGATTCTGTGGCGGGACGCGCAGTCGGATCGTGCGGCGGCGTGTCGGACGATCGAGGCGGCCTGGGACGATCCCGCGGCGGCGCGGACCCTGCTCTCGCACCTTCGCGCGAGCGGCGCTCTCGATCGAGCGCAGGAACGCGCCGTGGCGGAGATCGAGGCCGGACTCGCGCACCTTAGGCGCGTGCCCGCCGGCGCCGATCGGTCGCTGCTCGAGACCCTCGCCCGCTACACGATCGACCGGACCCGGTGAACGGCGGGAAGCGGCCGTCGTCACCCACCCGGCACCTCCTGTAGCCGGTGCGATACGCGTTGGTGCGCCGTTCCGACGGGCTCCGTTGGGCACGCGGCGTGCACTGAATGGGAGTCGGCGTTCGCCCCCGGAGTCCCTCGTGCACGCGTCCCCGAAGATCCTTCCCGCGCTCGTCTTCTGCGCCGCGTTGGGCGGCGGTCTGTTGCTCGCCGGCGAAGAGCCGCCGACGTCCTGCGATCCGCCGCCGCCGAAGGAAGGAACGGGGTCGCCCGCACCGTCGGCTCAGCCGACGGCCCCGGCGGCTCCGGCTGCCCCGGCGGCTCCGGCGACCGTGCCGGCCCTTCCCCCCGAAGTCACCGTCGATGACAAGGGCGAGCCGAAGGGACTTCACCACCACCGTCGTTGGTCCGAGCGGATCGGCCAGGGCGCCCAACCCGAAGGCGAGGAGGCGTTCCGCAACCTTCAGCGCCTCGGCTACAAGACGATCGTCACGGTCGACGGCGCGGTGCCCGCGGTCGAACTGGCTCGCAAGTACGGACTGCGCTACGTCCACATCCCGATCGGCTACGACGGTGTCCCGCGCGAAGCGGCGTTGAAGATGGTCCGACTCATGCAACTGGTCGATGGACCGGTGTACTTCCACTGCCACCACGGCCGTCACCGTGGTCCGGCAGCCTGTGCCGTGGCGGCGATCGCGGCGGAGGGCCTGACATCGGACGCTGCGGTCGAGCGACTCAAGGTCAGCAAGACCAGTCCGAACTACTCCGGCCTGTATCGGGACGTCGCCGCGTTCACGCCGCCGACCCAGGCCGAACTCGACGCGATCACCGACGCGGATCTTCCGTCGGTCGTCCGTCCCATGGGCGTCCGCGCCGCGATGGTCCACATCGACCAGCGTTTCGAGTTCCTGAAGGCGGCGCGCAAGGAGTCCTACGCCGGCATCGCCGCCCATCCGGACGTCAGCCCGGCCCACGAGGCCACGATGCTCGAGGAGGCGCTGCGCGAGATGGCGCGCCTTCCGGACGCCGTCGACGAGGGCGACGTGTTCCTCACCTACACGACGCAGAGCGAGGAAGCCGCCAAGCGACTCGGCGAGGCGATCCGCGCGAAGGACGTGGCCGCCGCCTCCAGGGAGATGGACGCCCTGGAGAAGCTCTGAAACGACTGCCACCGCGACTACCGCAACTGAGGGGTGGGGGCGTCCGCCGCGGGACCTAACGCGCTGGCGATACAGCGCGTCTCCGGGCTGGACTACCTCTGGTAGCGACGCCGTTCGGGGAGCGTTTCGCCGGAGTCCACGGGTGCACGCACGGCGCGCACCCGCCGGGCCGGCGGCCCGCACGGCGGTCCCAACGAGGTCAGGAAGCACCCGAACGGGTGCGAGGAGGGCATCTCATGTCTCGAACTCCGAAGCGAGCGCTGGCGCTCGCGGCCATGGCCGCGTCCGTGATGGCGCTCGCCCGCTCCGCACGTGCGGACGACGAGTTGCGGCGTCTGATCCGCGAGGAGATCGCAAACCACATGGCGGCAGAGGCGGCCACCGCCCCGGCCGGCGCCCCGACGCCCGCCGGCGATGCCAAGCCGGCCGGCGATGCCAAGCCGGCTGCCGACGGCAACGTGTTCAAGGTGTTCTGGAAGGAGGGACTCCGTCTCGAGACGAAGGACAAGTCCGTCCAACTTCGCCTGGGCGGCCGTCTTCACATCGACACGAACTTCTACGGCGACAGCGATCTCAAGGACGACGACGGCATCGACCTCCACGACGGCGTCGAGTTCCGGCGTGCGCGGCTCTACAACTCCGGGCAGATCGGCAGGCACTTCGCCTACAAGATCGAGTTCGACGTCGCCACGGGCAAGGTCGTGTTCAACGACGTCTTCGTCGAGTTCAACAACTTGCGTGAGTGCTTCGGTTGTCCGGCGCCCAACGTCCGCATCGGGCACTTCAAGGAACCCTTCGGCCGCGAGTCGCCGGACAGCCCGAACTACGCGCCGTTCATGGAGTTCGCCACCAGCACGGAGGCGTTCGGCCAGGCGTTCAACACCGGCATCATGCTGTTCGACAGCCTGCTCGGGGACCGCTTGAACTACGGGGTCGGCCTCTTTGCGGGCTCGACGCCGGGCGAGGAGGGCGTCGAGGGCGACGTTTCGTGGGTGGACGACGGCTACGGCGTGTCCGCGTCGGTGTCCTACGCCCCGCTCTGGGACTGTGACTGCGTCTGTCGGCGGTTGTTCGTCGGCGCGTCGATCACGCACCGCCAGGATCTCGACCAGGTGCGGTTCCGGGCGCGTCCCGGACTTCACGTCACGGACACGCGGCTCGTGGACACGGGGGTCCTCGCCGGTTGCGACGCGTACACGACCTGGGGTGCCCACGCGATCTGGTCGCACGGGCCGTGGGGCATCCACGCGGAGTACTTCTCGTCGAGCCCGGACGCGCCGGCCCTTCAGGATCCGACGTTCAGCGGGTACTACGCCTACGCCACCTACTGGCTGACCGGCGAGTGCAACCTCTACAAGAACGGCGCGATCGCCCGACCGCAGATCTGCTGCGACTTCCTCGACGACGAGTGTCGCTGCAAGGGCGGCATCCAACTCGCAGTGCGCTACGACCATCTCGACCTGAGCGACGCCTTGGTCGTCGGCGGCGAGCAGTCGATCGTGACGCTCGGCGTGAACTGGTGGTGGAACGCCAACGCGCGACTGATGCTGAACGTGCTGTTCGGCGACGTGACCGACGGCCGCGGGACCATCAACTCGTCCTACACGGCGTTCGGGCTTGGGTTGCGGGTCGACTGGTAGCGCAGCGGGCATCCGTTCAGGGGGTCTTGGGCCTTGCGGACATGCGGCTTCGCAGATCGGGGGCGCTCAGGCCGCCGTGTCGGGCTCGAGTGGTCCACCACACGTCGCCCTCCACGGCGACCTTCCGCTCCCCGCCTGCGAACCCGGACCGGCGGTGAACGCGAAGGGAAGGCACGCCCTCGGCGGATCGAATCGCCCTCTGACCTGCGGGCGAGTGTTGGGCCTGAACGGATGCCGGACCGGGTATGCGTTCCGGGGGGTCCTCGACCCTGCGGACCTGCGGCCTCGCAGGGTCGAGGACACCCGATCGCGTGCGCGCGGACTAGAAGCGGAACAACGGCAGTTGAGCCGGGTCGTCGAGGGGAGGCATCCCCTCGGCGGCCAACACCGTGTTGCGCATCAACATCGCGACCGTGACGGGCCCGACTCCACCGGGAACGGGCGTGATGGCCGAGGCGATCGGCGCGACGCCCTCGTGGTCGACGTCGCCGACCAGGCGCACGCCCTTCGGATCCGTCGGGTCCGTCACCGCGTTGATGCCGACATCGATGACGACCACGCCCGGCTTGACCATCTCCCGTCGGATCAGCCCCGGCTTCCCGACCGCGACGACGAGCACGTCGGCGCGACGCGTGTGGGCGGCGAGGGCCTGCGTGTCGTTGTGTCAGACGGTCACGGTCGCGTCGTTCGCGAGGAGCAGCAGGGCGACCGGCTTC
>CAZPGF010000112.1:0-9330 GCA_964586025.1 uncultured Planctomycetales bacterium | reverse complement strand
AGTCCTCATCGGTGACCTGCGGGAGTTGTCCCCGGCGTCCACCGCCCTGGCGTCGTCGCCCGCTGCCTCGTCGGCGGCCGCCGGCGGCGCGATGTCGGCGTCCGCGTTCGCCGCGGCGCGCGGGCTGTCGTTCACGGATCACGGCACCTACGCGATCCTCGAGCGGGAGGGCGTGCGCATCCGTCTCTACTCCGACAGCCGCCAGGGACTCGTCGCGACCCGCTCGTTCACGTTCAAGGAGCCGGTCGCGCGTCGCGGACAGGATCTGATGCTGCCCGCCAACGTGGTCCACTTCCTGGATCGCGAGATCGGCGAGGAACTCGCGCGGTCCAAGGTCGCCCGGGAGTTGCACGAAGCGCGTCGCAACGACCTCGCCGAGCGGCGGCTGTCCACGCCCGCGCCGGCCGCCGCGATCGGGTCGGGGTCGATCGAGCCGGGATCCATCGTCCCGACACCGATCACGCCGCGACCGATCCGGCGCCGACCGAGCGAGCCGCCGGTCGCGCGGACGACGACGCCGACGCGCGGTCTCGCCGGTTGGGTGCCGTCCGCCAGTGCTCCGCGCCGTGAGTGGAAGTGGATCGTCCTCCATCACAGCGACGACCTCTCCGGGGGCGCGGCGAAGTACGACCGAGTCCACCGTCAGGACAACGGATGGGAGCACGGCCTCGGCTACCACTTCGTCATCGGCAACGGCTCGCAGACCGGCGACGGCGAGGTCGAGGTCGGGTCGCGTTGGAGCCAGCAACTTCACGGCGCGCACGCGAAGACGCCGGACAACCGTTACAACGACCACGGCGTCGGCATCTGCCTCGTCGGTGACTTCGACGTGCCCGGCGGACGTCCGAGCTCCGCCCAGATGGACAGTCTCGTGCGGCTCGTCCGTTGGCTGACGGAAACCTACCGGATTCCCACGGACGCCGTGCTGGGGCATTGCGACTGCAGTGTGACGAAGTGCCCCGGCTGCAACTTCCCTTGGGAGGAATTGCGCCGCCGCATCCGCTGACGCGGTGCCGCGAGGCGCGACGGGGGTGGGCGACTCCGCTAGGTCCCGACACGGCGACCGGTTCGCCCCGAACGGCCACACCGCACCTCCGTCAGAATCGAGGCGGCCCCCACAGCCGGGAGGGGGTGGCGGGGCCGTTCCGGCTCGCATAGGCTCGGCACCGCATGCACGCGAACGACGCCCTCACCCCCGGAGCCGCTGCGGCGCTTCGTCGGCTCGTCGATGCGAACGATCCGGCCGGGGCGGTCCGGCTTGCGGACGATCTGGTCGGCGACGGCGAGTACGGCGGCGCGCGCGCGGTGCTGCGCGAAGCCGCGGCGCGATGGCCGACCGAAGCGGGTGTGCTCCTTCGGCGCCTCGAACTCGACGTCCAGTACAAGCGCTGGGACGACTTCGACGAACTCCTGCGGGTCGCTCTCGAGCACCATCCGAACGAGCCCGCGCTCCGCATGTTGGAAGCCCGACGCTGGGAGGCGGAGCGCGAGTTCGAGCGCGCCGTCGCGGCGTACCGTCACGCGAGCCGACTGCGCCCGCGCGATCCGGAGCCGGTCGTTCGCGGCGCGCGTGCGTTGCGCCTGCTCGGGCGATCGGCCGACGCGAGGACCTGGGCGCGCGAGGCGCTCGCGATCCGCGAGGATGCGGCGCTCCACGCGGCGGTCGGCTACGCATCGATCGACCTGGACGAACCGAACGTCGCCGTCGACTCGTTCCGTCGCGCGCACCGCCTGCGTCCCGACTGGGGGCCGTGGCTCGACGACTTCGCGGGCGCGCTGATGCTCGCGGAACGTTGGGACGAGGCCGTGCGCGCCGCGATCCGGTCGCTCAACAAGAGCGGGCGTCGTAACGAGCGTGCGTGGACGGTGTTCGCGATCGGTCACACGCATCTCGGCAACGACGACCGTGCGGAACGCGGCTACCGCAACGCATTGACCTGCGCACGGCGTGATCCCAGCCGCGCCCAGGGGGATCTCGGGCTGTGGTTGGCCAAGCGTCGCGGCGGCGAGGCCGAAGCCGCTCGCCTCCTCGCGGCGGCATGCGAGGCCCATCCGGAATGGACCGAGGTTCGTGCTGCGCTCGACCGACTCGGCCGACCGGCCGGGTGATCGATTCGCGTCGCTAGCGCCCACCGGCCGGAGGTGAGGTGAGCCGCACGAAGAGGTCGTAGAGCGCGGGGTCGCGACGGGCGAGTTCGGCGCGGGTGTGGGACGCGGTGTGGCGCACGCCCGGCCGCTTCCACTCGGAGACGAACGCCTCGTAGCCCTGCGCGAAGTACTCGTCCACGTTGGAGGCGGCGTAATCGTCGAGGCAGGCGCCGGCCTCGAGCGCACTCCGGTAGAGGGCGTTGACCTCGCCGCGCCGCTCCGCCGGGAGCGCGTGCGTTAAGATCTGATGCGCGAACTCGTGCGCGAACGTGTCGAATTCGTGCTGCGCGGCCGCGCGTAGGAGTTCCTCGCCGGTTGCCGCATGCAGGCCGCCGACGCCGCGCAGGTGCGCGTACCAACGGCCGTCCGGCGTCGTCTGGCCGACCAGGTGGGCCCGCTCCTCGGCATCGACGAGGCTGGACGCCAACGAAAGGATCTCGTGGCGGGCGCCCGCCGCCACCAGCGCGGGAAGGTGCGCACCCATCGGCGCGATCGCGCGGCGGACCACCGCCTGCTGCCACGCGGGCAGGCGCGAGAACCCCGGGACGAGGTCGCCCTCGCCCGGGACCGGCGGCGGCTCCTCACGCGACGCGATCGCCACCGGTTCGTCGCAGCGGTTCGCGACGCGTCGCCCCTCGCGCAGCACGAGTCCGTACGCATGGCGGTAGCGCACGTTGTCGGGTTCGTCGCGGACGAGATCGGCGAACAGGACGCGTGCGCGAGCGAGGTCGCCGCGGCGCCAGGCGTCCGCGCCCTCGTCGAACCGCGCGCGTTGATTGCCGGGGCCGAAGGCCAATCGTCCGCCGCGCGGCGAGAACCCGTTGCCCAGCCGGAGATTGGCCACCTCGTGACTCGGGTCGAGGCGGACGACGGCCGCGTACAGACGGCGCGCGCGCGGCAGTCGGCCCGATCGGTACGCCGCGTCGGCGGCGGTCGCGACGACGTCGGCATCATCGGGCGCGAGCCGCAAGGCCGCGGCGGCCGCGTGCCAGGCGGCCTCGGAACGACCCTCGCCGAGTGCGACCTCGGCCCTCAGCCTGCGCGACGTCGCGTCATCGACCCGATCGAGCGCGAGGGCGCGCGATGCCGCGGGCGGATCGTGACGTGCGAGGTGCGCGCGAACGAGCGCGATCCGTGCGTCGCGCGAATCTGGACGCCGGGAAAGGCCGCGGGACGCCGCCTCTTCCGCCCCTTCCGGGTCGCCGCACGCGAGCCGTGCGTGCGATAGCGCGGCCCAGGCGATCGGATCGTGCGGGTGGCGCTGGGCGTACGCCTCGTGTGCCGTTCGAACCAGCGACCGCTCGTCCGCATGGGCGGCGCGATGCGATGCAAGGAGAAACCCGAGTGCGACTCCGATCGTGAACACCCGGGTCGTCGTTGACTCGGCACGCGTCGGGGAGGCAAACTCCCTCCCCCGTGGCGTTGTCGCGGCTCGCTCGTGCGAGCGCGAACGACGGAGGAGGCAGCTCATGGTCCAGCGCATCGGCGCGATCCTCGCATGCCTGCTCGTGGTGACTCCACTCACGTCCCGCGAGGGCGGTGCGGGCGAAGCCGCGCCGGCGTCGGGGCCGTTCCCCTACGCGACGTCCGTCGCGATCGAGATCGACGACCTGCGTTCCCGCCTCGCGTGGCTCGCCGACGATACGCGTGCGGGGCGCGACACGACCAGCCCGGAGGGGCTCGAGGCGGCGCGGCACATCGCCGCAGCGTTCGAACGTGCGGGCCTGCGCCCGCACGGGAGCGCGGGATGGTTCCAGCCGTTCGAAGTCGCCGAGCCGATCCTCGGCGAGGGCAACGAACTCGTGGTGTCGGCGGGGGACGAGGCGCTGGCGTACGAGGTCGAGAAGGACTGGAATCCGTTCTCGGTCAGCGCCGCCGGCGAGGTCGATGCCGACGTGGTGTTCGCCGGCTACGGCATCCGCGCGCCGGAGCACAACCACGACGACTACGCGGGCGTGGACGTGAAGGGCCGCGTCGTGTTGGTGTTGCGCAAGAATCCGGGTTGGCCGGAAGTCCAGCACGCCTCGTTCCTGTCCAAGATCAAGGTCGCCGCGGAAGCGGGGGCGGCGGCTCTGTTGCTCTGCAACGACTTCGACACGACGAAGGGCGGCCCCGACGCGATCGGCCACTGGAGCGCGAACCTCGGCGCGCCCGCCGCCTCGGCGCCGATTCCCTTCGCCTTCGTCTCCCGAGCCATCGCCGAACGCATCGTCGCGTCGGGAGGTGCGGACCTCGCGGCGCTCGAGCGGACGGTGCGGGCATCGGGGCCGTCGAGCCGTCCGTTGCCGGGTGTCCGGGTCCGACTGCGTACCGCCCTCGCGACGACCCGTGGCGCGAACGCGCACAACGTGATCGGCCTGCTGCCCGGCACGGATCCCGATCTCGCCGAAGACGTCGTCGTGATCGGTGCGCACTACGACCACGTCGGTCGCGGCCTCTTCGGAAGCACCGGCGGCGCCGCAGCCGTCGGTCGGATCCACAACGGCGCCGACGACAACGCCTCGGGCACGGCCGCCCTGCTCGAACTCGCGGAGTGGTTTGCCGCACCCGAGAACCGGACGCGACGCAGCCTGCTGTTCATCGTGTTCACCGGCGAGGAGCGCGGCCTGCTCGGCTCGCGCCACTACGTCGAGCATCCGACGGTCCCGCTCGACGACATCGTCGCGATGGTCAACCTCGACATGATCGGACGTTGCCGCGACGGTCGCGTGCAGGTCGGTGGCGTCGGTACGGCGGAGGGTCTGCACGATCTGGTCGAGCGCTGCAACGCGGAGCATCGCTGCAACTGCCTCTGGGATCCGGGCGGGATCGCGCCGTCGGACAGCACGTCGTTCTTCCGGAAGGACCTACCGGTGCTGTTCTTCTTCACGCTGTTGCACGAGGACTACCATCGACCGACCGACGACGTCGATCGCATCGACTTCCCCGGGCTGCTGCGCGTCGCCTCGTTCGTGCGCGACGTCGCGCGCGAGATCGCCGTCCGCGCCGAGCGGCTGCGGTTCACGCGGCCGCCCCGGCCGCCGCGTCCTCCGCGCATCGGATTCCGGCCCAGCCTCGAGCCGAACGACGCCGGCGTCGCGGTTCACTCCGTCGCGGAGGGGGGCGCCGCCGAGCACGCGGGCATCCGCCCCGGGGACGTGATCGTCAGCCTCGCGGGACTCGTCACCCGGGACCGCGAGGGCCTGATGGAAGCGCTGCGGCGCCTCGAGCCCGGCAAGCGCGTCGAGATCGTCGTGCTGCGCAACGGCGAGAGGGTCGCTCTCCGAATCGTCCTCGATCCGCCGGAGGGGCGCTGACCATGTCCGCCGCCACGGTGATCCATCTGGCACGACTGCGACGGACCCCGGTCGGGCCGCTGATCCTCGCGGCGACCGGCAGCGGCCTCGTGCGAATCCACTTCGGCGATGACGACGACGAGGTGCGCGTCGATCTCGAGCGGCAGTACCTGGCGGTCGACCTTCGACGCGCCAGTCCGTTCACGACCGAGGCGGGTCGCGTGATCGCGGCCTACCTCGACGGCGGCCCGGACCCGGCGAGCCTGCCGCACGTCCTCCCCGAGGACGGCTTCGCGCCGCGTGTGTGGTCGTTCCTCAAGCGGATTCCGCGCGGGCAGGTGCGCACCTACGGCGCCGTCGCCAAGGCTCTCCGAAACCACGGTGCGGCGCGTGCGGTGGGTCGAGCGTGCGGTCGGAACCCGCTCCCGCTTGTGGTGCCGTGCCATCGCGTCGTGCCGGCCGATCGGCACCTCGGCGGGTTTGCGGCGGACGTCGACATCAAGCGCCGGCTGCTCGAGATGGAAGGCGTGCACCTCAAGGCGTAGCGGCACGGCGAAGCAGCACGATCTTCCCGTAGTTCGCCCGGTCGTGAAGCGCGGTGTGGGCGGCAGCCGCTCCCGCCGCGGTGAACGGAAGCGCGCGGTCCACATGCGGACGGATCTCGTCGCGCGCGAGGAGTTCGGCGAGACGCGCCATCGCCTCGCGCTGGAGTTCGCGTTCGCCGAAGAGGTGCGCGAGATTCAGGCCGAGCACACCGGCGTTGGCGTTCATCAGCGTGATCGGGTTCACCTTCGCCGCCTTCAATACGCTCGTGACGGCGTGCCACAACCGGCGCTTCGGCCCGGTGACCAGCGACGAGAATCCGTAGCAGACGAGCCGCCCGAGCGGCGCAAGGAGTCGCAACGATCGCTGGAACGACTCCGGGCCCTGCGGATCGAGGATCAGGTCGTACCCGCGTCCCTGCGTCGCGCGTCGTGCGGCGTCCTCGAAGTCGCTCGCGGAGCCGTCGAGCGCGAGCGCGACGCCGGCGGCCTCGAGCCGCGCGCGCTTCGCGGCGCTGGTGGACGTGGCATGGAGCGTCAGGTCACGACCGCGGGCGAGGTCGATCGTCGCGAGGCCGACGCCGCCCGCTCCGCCGTGGACGAGGACCCGCTGGCCGCGCTCGGCGCACCCCATGCAGATCAGGGCGAGGTAGGCGGTCAGGTAGTTCACCGGGGTCGCCGCCGCCGTCTCGAACGGCACCTGCGGTGGAAGGGCCACCGCCGCGTGCTCCGGGACGCGGACGAGATCCGCGTAGCCCCAGAACCTGGTGACCGCCATCACGCGCGTACCGGGCGGCAGCCGATCGCGCGCCCTCCCGCCGGCCTCGACGACGGTGCCGGCGACCTCGTAGCCGGGAGCGTACGGAAGCGGTGGCGCGTCGGGATAGAGGCCGACGCGGCCCATCACGTCGGCGAAATTCACGCCGGCCGCAGCGACCTCGATGCGGACATCGATCGGAGAGAGTCGCCGGTCGGGGAGGTCGCGCTCCTCGAACACCTCGGGCGGGCCGTGGCGGGGGATCACGATCGCGCGCACGGCGCGAGGCTATCCGATTCGAACGCCGCCGTCGGGTTGTTTCGGTCCGTCCTGGGCGCGCCCCGCGCGGCGACCGGTCGTGGGCGAGCCGCAGGAACGACCTCGTCGCCATTCGTCCTGCAGGAACTCGACGGGTCGCAGGTAGGCTCGGAGGCGTGACGGACGCGGCGGGCCCTCGGAGCGACTCGGAGCGACGAATGGAGCGACGCGTCCTGCTCACCGTGATCACGTTGCTCGCGATCGGCGCCATGATGCTGATCCTCTGGCCTTTCCTGACGGCGATCGCGTGGGCCCTTTGCCTCGGCGCCGCGACGCGCCGTCCGTACAACGCGATGGTCCGGCGCATCAGGCGACCGCGAATCGCGGCGCTCGTGATGGTCCTGTTGGTCCCGGTGGCGTTGATCCTGCCCCTGTTCCTGGTCGGCGGCATGCTCGTCGAGGAGGTCAAGACGTTCGACCTCGAGGAGATCGTCGCGCATGTCGAGCGCGGGCTCGCTGCCGGCGGGGAGCAATCGACGTTGCGCCCGCGGCTCGACAAGATTGCGGAGTTCCTCGGCTACGACGGGTTCGAGGCGATGAGCGACGCGCTGAAGGCGAACAGTCGCACGATCGTCCAGCGGGTGTTGGGCGGATCGTTCACGCGCGGCGTCCTGAACGTGCTCTTCGCACCGTTCGTGTTCCTGTTCGGCTTCGTCGTGATGCTGATCACGCTCTACTTCGTCTACTGCGAAGGCGGGCGCCTGCGCGATGTCGTGATCGACGTCTCACCCTTCGCCGAGTCGGAGACCGACGGCATCCTCGAGAACCTGCGCGGAACCACGTCGGCGGCGCTCCTCGGCGGCGTGCTCGTCGCCCTGATCCAGGGCGCGCTCGGGTCGGTCGCCTTCGTGCTGTGCGGACTCGACGCGCCGATCCTCTGGGGCCTCGTGATGGCCGGGGCGAGCCTGTTCCCGTTCGGTGGGACCGCGTTCGTCTGGGTGCCGGCGGCGGTCTACCTGTTCGTGACCGGCTCGACGGGCTGGGGCATCTTCCTCGTCGTCTGGGGCCTGGCGATCGTGGGCACGGCCGACAACGTGTTGCGACCGTGGATCCTCTCGCGCACGGGCGCGAGCGACGTGCACCCGATGATGCTGTTCTTCGCAATCATGAGCGGGATCGGACTGTTCGGGATCAGCGGCGTCGTGTTCGGGCCGCTCCTGCTCGCGCTCGTCACCACGGTGCTGCGTCTGTACCGCGATCGCGCCGGCACGCGCAGCCTTCGCGATGCGGCCGGGGACACGGCGCCGGCGTAGCCACCCCACCGCACGGGCCGACTTCGGTCCGTCGATCGTCTCCCGCGTCGTTCTCGCCGGACCGGTGACGCGCGCGTCCGTCCACGCGATCCGACACGGCGGCCTGAGCGCCCCCGATCTGCGAAGCCGCATGCCCGAAAGGTCAGAGACCCCCTGAACGGTTACAGGGACCTCACCAGACCAGCCACGGCAGACGGTGAGAACGTTGCCTCGGGGTCCGCAGGGATCAAGAGAATGGATGTAGCCATGGAACTCCCGCCGCCTACGGCTGTACCACGACGCGCAGGCCCACGCGCGCCTGGCCCGAAGCGCCGAGCCGGCCTACGAGCACGTCCTCGAGGAGGTCCGCCAGAGCGGGGCGGTCTACCCGGACGAGACCAGTGCCCGGATGAACGGGGAGCGCTGGTGGCTGTGGGTGTTCGCCACGACCTTGGCCACGGTCTACGTCCAGCGGCCCAGCCGCGGCTTCGACGTGGTCGAGGAGGTCCTGGGGAAGGACTTCGCCGGTCTCCTGGGCCACGACGGCTGGGCTCCGTACGACAAGCTGGAGCAGGCCACGCACCAGCAGTGCCTTCGCCATCTGATCACCCGCTCCAAGGAACTGCTCGAAACCGCCACGCGCGGTGCGGTGCGCTTCCCCCGAAAGGTCAAGCGGCTGCTCCAGGACGCGCTGCGCCTGCGTGATCGGTGGGCCGAGGGGAGGATGAGCGAGCACGGCGTCCGCGTCGCTCGCGGGAAGATGGAGAAGCGCTTGGAGCGGATCCTGCGGATGCAGGTCACCCACCAGGGCAACCGCCGCTTCCAGAAGCACATCGAGAACCACGCCGACGAGATCTTGACCTTCCTGTACGAGGACGTGGAAGCGACGAACTGGCGCGCCGAGCAGGCCATCCGCCCCTCGACCCGTTTCCGCAAGACCTCCGGCGGCCACCGCAGTCCCCGGGGCGCCCGCACGCGCGACGTGCTGCTCACCCTCTTCGTGACCGCGAGGCATTCCGGCGGCTCCTCTTCGGCTTCGACGGCATCCTCGGGTCCGA
>CAZPGF010000111.1:0-9371 GCA_964586025.1 uncultured Planctomycetales bacterium | reverse complement strand
TCCCCCGCAAGGTCAAGGACCCCCTGAACGCGTACCGGGGCGGTTACCCGGTTGCCGATGGGTCCGAGCCTCGTCCTGCGACATCGCGTGGGTAGGGTGGCGCCACCACTCCCACACGGCCGCTGCGGTGCGGCCGGAAAGGCCCAACGACCATGTCCGGACGATTCACGATCAAGAAGACGGGCGACCAGTTCCAGTTCTCCCTGCTCGCCCCGAACGGCGACACCGTGCTCAGCAGCGAGCGCTACCAGAAGAAGTCGAGTGCGACGAACGGCATCCAGTCGGTGATCAAGAACGCGACGAACCAGGCGCGTTACCAGAAGAAGGTCTCGAAGGCGAACCAACCCTACTTCGTGCTCAAGGCGGGCAACCATGAGATCATCGGCACCTCGCCGATGTACGCCTCCGAGGCGGCGCGCGACGCCGCCCTGGCGAGCGTGGTCCAACTCGCGCCGTCGGCGCCGATCGCCGACGAGACGAAGGCGTAGGCGCTTCCCCCATCCCGAGTCCGCACAGCGCGGCGTCGCAGCTCGGAATCGATCGGGCCGCCGTGCCGGGCTCCGATGGATCACCCCGCGGAGCCCTTCTCTCGGCGGGACGGCCGGGCACCTCGCGCCGGGAGCGGACCGGGTGTGGACAATCCGCTCGCGAGGAGCCGATGAGCGATCCGAACTCCGAAAGCGCGCGCTGGCGCGAGCAGACGTACGACCCCGCCGTGAGCGAGCACCCGGAGCGGCGTCCGGTGTTCCGCACGCCCTCGGGGATCGAGCTCGACCCGGTGTACGCCGACGAACCGGTCCCGCCGTCTCTCGGCTGGCCGGGCCAGCCGCCGTTCACGCGCGGCGTGCAACCGACGATGTACCGCGGCCGCCTCTGGACGATGCGCCAGTACGCGGGATTCGCGACCGCCGCCGAGAGCAACCGTCGCTACCGAGCCCTCCTGGAACAGGGCACGACCGGTCTCTCGGTCGCGTTCGACCTGCCCACGCAGATCGGCTACGACCCGGACCATCCGCTCGCCGCGGGCGAGGTCGGCCGCGTCGGTGTGTCGATTGCGACGCTCGAGGACATGGAAACGCTGTTCGCGGGGATCCCGCTCGATCGCGTCAGCGTGTCGATGACGATCAACTCTACCGCGATCGTGCTGCTCGCCCTGCTCGTCGCGGTCGCGAAGCGTCAGGGTGTCGATCCGAGGCGTCTGCGCGGCACCGTGCAGAACGACCTGTTCAAGGAGTTCGTCGCGCGCGGCACGCAGCGCCTTCCGGTGCGACCGTCGCTGCGGATCGTCACGGACGTGATCGAGCACGCGACGCGGCATCTCCCGAAGTTCAATCCCGTCAGCATCAGCGGCTACCACATCCGCGAAGCCGGATCGACCGCGATCGAGGAGGTCGCGTTCACGCTCGCGCACGGGATCGGTTACGTCCACGCCGCGCGCGCGCGGGGGCTCGATGTGGACGACTTTGCGCCGCGCCTGTCGTTCTTCTTCAACGCGCACAACCACCTCTTCGAGGAAGTCGCCAAGTTCCGCGCAGCACGCCGCCTCTGGGCGTCGATCATGAGGGAGCGCTTCGGCGCGCGCGATCCGGCGAGCCTCATGCTGCGGTTCCACACCCAGACCGGCGGCAGCACGCTCCAGGCGCGACAGGTGGACGTGAACGTCGTCCGCGTCGCCATCCAGGCGCTCGCCGCGGTGCTCGGCGGCACGCAGTCGCTTCACACGAACGGCCGCGACGAAGCGCTGGCGCTGCCCTCCGAGGAGAGCGCGATCCTGGCGCTCCGCACGCAGCAGGTCCTCGCGCACGAGAGCGGCGTGACCGATGTCGTCGATCCGCTCGGCGGGTCGCCGTACGTCGAACGACTGACGGACGCGATCGAGGCGGGCGCTCGCGCGTGGATCGCGCGGATCGACGCGGCGGGCGGCACGATGGCCGCGGTCGAAGCGGGCATTCCGCAGCGCGCGATCGAGGCGAGCGCGTACGAGGCGCAGCGTCGGATCGAGTCCGGCGAGGACGTCGTCGTCGGATCGAACCGCTTCACCGTCGAGGACGAGGCATCGCCGCCGCGCTTCCGCATCGACCCCGCCCTCGAGGGCGAGACCGTGGCGCGCGTTCGCGCATGGCGCGCGCGGCGCGACGCGGACGCGTGGCGCGCGGCGATCGACCGGCTCGCGGCCGAGGCGGCCGACGAACGGAAGAACCTCTTCTCCGCAGTCCTGGCGGCGGTCGAGGCGGGCGCGACGGTCGGCGAGGTGCTGCAGGTCTTGGAGGATCGCTACGGGACGTTCCTGGCGCCTCGAACCCCGTAGGGAAGCGCCCCGCGGGCGCGGGACGGCCGCGCGCCCTCGCTCCGTCGGCCCGCGAGCGCGACCCCACGAGCCGGTTCCGGGCTCTACGACGAACGCCCGGCGTCGGCTTCGATGC
Organism: uncultured Planctomycetales bacterium; assembly: GCA_964586025.1. Classification (GTDB taxonomy): domain Bacteria; phylum Planctomycetota; class PLA2; order PLA2; family JAEUHO01; genus JACKGW01. The sequence continues at coordinate 6,948 of CAZPGF010000111.1, read as the reverse complement.
GGCGGACGAGTTCGTTCGCGGCGGGGCACGTGCGCGCGCCGCAGCAGGTGCCGCGGCGCCGGCGGCGGACGAACCGCGACGCGATCGCCGCGACCGCGGCGACGACGAGGAACCAAGCGAACGCGTCCTGCATCGTCGCCTCCTAGCCGAACCCGAGCGCCCGACCGCCCTGGTAGACGACGAGGCTACCGAGGTAGGCGGCGACGGTCATCGAAACGAACATGAACAGCGGCCACCACCACGACCCCGTCTCGCGCTTCACGACGGCCAGCGTGGACATGCACTGACATGCCAGCACGAAGAACACCATGACCGAGAGCGCCGTCAGCCACGTGTAGGTCTTCGATCCGTCCGGCTTGCGATCGGCCTGCAGGCGCTCGCGCAGGGGAACCGACTCCTCGTCGGCGTCGTCGCCGACGCTGTAGACGATGCCGAGGGTGGAGACGAGGACCTCGCGCGCGGCGAACGACGCGACGACGCCGACGCCGAGCCGCCAGTCGAAGCCGAGGGGCTCGATCGCCGGCTCGATCGCCTTGCCCATCCGGCCCATGTAGCTCTGTTCCATGCGCGCGGCGCTCTGCCACGCGGCGACGTCGTCCTCGTTCTCGCCGGCGGCGACACGACGCTCCGCCTCGACGTCGATGGCCTCGCCGCGCGGGAAGTAGGCGAGTGCCCACAGCACGATCGAGAAGGCGAGGATGATCGTTCCGGCCTGCGTGACGAAGATCTTCGCGCGCGAGAGCACCGTCGCGAGCACCTGGGTGATCGACGGCAGGCGGTACGCCGGCAGCTCCATCACGTAGGTGCTCGGCTCGCCCCGGAACAGGGTCGCGCGAAGGATCCACGCCGCCACGAGCGCCGCACCGACCGACAGGAGATACATCGACAGCAGCACCCAGCCGCCCTGCGAGGCCTCGTTGAAGAACGCCCCGATCATCAGCGCGTAGACGGGAAGCCGCGCGCTGCACGACATGAACGGCGCGACGAGGATGGTCACGAAGCGGTCGCGACGGTTCTCGATCGTGCGCGTGGACATGATCCCGGGAATCGCGCAGGCGAACGACGAGAGCAGGGGAACGAACGACCTGCCGCTCAACCCCACACCGCGCATCACGCGATCGATCAGGAACGCGGCCCGCGCGAGGTAGCCGAAGTCCTCGAGCAGCCCGAGGAAGAGGAACAGCAGGCAGATCTGCGGCAGGAAGACCGCGAACGACCCCACGCCGGCAATCACCCCGTCGACGAGCAGGTCGCGCAACATGCCGTCGCCGAGCCAGCCGGACACGAGGTTCCCGAGCGCACCCTGCCCCTCCTCGATCCACGCCGTGAGCGGCGCGGACCAGGCGAACAGCGTCTGGAAGATCAGCGCCATCACCGCGACGAAGAACACGGGCCCCGTGATCGGATGGGTCAGCACGCGGTCCAAGCGCTCCGAGCGACCCGTGCCGCCGCCCGCCTCCGGGCGTGCGGCGGCGATGGCCTCCCGGGCGAAGGCATAGCGGGCATCCGCCTCGATCGTCTCGAGATCGAGGCCCGATGCGGCGAGCCGCTCTCGGCCGGCGGCCACCTCGCGTGCGACGGCGATCCCCGATTCGCGCAGGTCCGGGTCGTCGTCCGACGCGTGGATGAGCAGGCGCAGCGCCTCGCCCGGACGAGCAAGCGGCGCGAGGCCGGTGCGGGTCGCGAGCGCGACGGCGATGGAATCGACGGCCGCCTGCGCGGGATCGGGCATGCGAAACGGGCGTGCACGAACGGTGGCTTCCGGCAGCCGCTGCAGCAGCGTCGAGAGCCCCTGCCCCGTACGGGCGTGGACGGCGACGACGGGTACGCCCAGCACACGCTCGAGCGGCGCGGGATCGACCCGGGCGCCGCGTCGCGCCGCGACATCGTTCATGGTCAGAGCGACGACGACGGGTAGACCCAGTTCGAACAGCTGCGTCGCGAGGAAGAGGCTGCGTTCGATGCTCGACGCATCGACGACCGCGACGACGACGTCGGGCTTCGGCGTCCTGGGCGCGCGGCCGAGCAGCACGTCGCGCGCGATGCGCTCGTCCTCGGATCGGGCGAACAGGCTGTAGGTTCCGGGCAGATCCAGGACGTCGGCGGCGCGCCCGTCGGGCAGCTTCGCGGAGCCGATCACCCGTTCGACGGTCACGCCGGGGTAGTTGGCGACCTTGCGGCGAAGTCCCGTCAACAGGTTGAAGAGAGACGTCTTGCCGCTGTTGGGATTGCCTGCCAGCGCGATCGTCGGGCGGGTCGCGGTGGCGTAGGAGGGAGCCGGCGCGGAGGTCGTCACGGGCGGCCAGCGCGCGTCAGGCGCTCGGCGCGACGAGCACCCCGCGGGCCTCGCTCACGCGCACCGACAGGTGGTAGCCGTGCAGTTCGACCTGCAACGGATCGCGCAGCGGCGCGCGACGGACGAGCCGGACGCAGGTCCCGGACACGAACCCGAGTTCGAAGAGCCGGCGTCGCATCGGACCGGGCTCGATCCCGACGACGACCGACGTCTCCCCGGCGGCGAGATCGGCGAGAGAGCGCCGGGGGTCGGACGATGAGGGGAGGTCGGGGACGGACGGGACGGGCGCCGGTTCCATTCTGCGAATGAGTATACAAATCGGCGCCCAACCGACGAATCGGGGCGGAGCGATGGACGCCGGGCCCTCCCGGCTACCCTCCCTGGATGCCGCGTCGCTCGTCTCGTCCCGGCCGTCGATGGCCCCCCCACCTCGTCGCCGTCCCCCTGCTGCTCCTCGCGTCCTGCGGCGGGGGAGGTGGCGGAACGTCCGGGCCGCACGGCGCGGACTTCTCCGCGTTCGCCGTCGAGACGATCGCGGTGGACGGCCATGCGATCGAGGTCTGGGTCGCGGACACGCCCGCGAAGCGCCAGCAGGGACTCCAGCACGCGACCCCCGAACAGCTCGCGCCCACCGCGGGGGGTGCGCCACGGGGCATGCTCTTCGTCTTCCCGGCCGACATCCAACCGTCGTTCTGGATGGCGAACACGTTCGTCGCGCTGGACCTCGCGGGGGTTCGCGAGGACGGGACGATCTCCGAGATCCTCGCCCTGGCCCCCCTCGACGCGACGGCGGTGCCCATGAGCGAGCCGATCCGCCTCGCGCTCGAGGTGCCGGCCGGGACCCTCGACGCGCTCGGCGCCGAGGTCGGCGACCTCGTCGAGCGGCCGTAGCGCCGCGCCGTGCTGGGCACACTCGCCGCGGCCGCGCCCCCGTTCCCGTTTGCCGGCGAGACGGCGGCGATCGCCTGCTCGCTCTGCTGGGCCGGCGCGCAGATCGGATTCGCCGGGATCCGGTCGCCGATGAGCGGCGCCGCGCTGAACTTCGGGAAGAACCTCGTTGCGACGCTGGCGTTCGGCGTGTTCTTCCTCGTCACGACCGGGCGCCCGTTTCCGGTCGGTGTCGCGCCCGAGCCGCTGCTCTGGCTCGTGGTGAGCGGCGCCGTGGGGCTCGGGCTCTGCGACGTGTTCTTGATGCAGGCGCTGTTGCGAATCGGCCCGCAGCGAACGAGCCTGGTGTTCTGCATCGCGCCGGTCCTGACGGTCGTGCTGGCCGCATTCCCTCCGTTCGACGAGTCGCCGGCGCTCTTGGCGATGGCCGGCATGGTCGTCACCCTCGGCGGCGTCGTGATGGCGATCCTCGAACGCGGCACGAACCGGCCCCCGTCGCACGAGTTCCGCGCAGGCCTGAGGGACGCGGTGATCGCAAGCTTCCTCCAGGCGATCGCGGTCCTGTTCATCCGCCTCACGTACGACGGTTCGGACGTCGACGGCGCGGCGGGCGCCGCGATCCGCCTGGCGGCGGGCACGGCGACCCTCGTGCTGTTCGGGCTCGCGCGGGGGCGCCTGGCGAGGTGGTTTGCGCAGATCGCCCGGCCCGCCGCACGAAATCGTCTGGTACCGGCCGCCCTCGGCGGAACGTTCCTCGGGATCTGGCTGAATCAGTTGTCGCTGCAATGGACGTCGTCGGCCGGCGTCGCCGCGACGCTGCTCTCGCTGCCGCCGGTGTTCCTGCTGCCGCTCAGCAGGATCTTCCTGCGCGAACGGCGAGCGCCGTTCGCCTGGATCGCGACGGGGATCACGTTCGTCGGCGTCGCGATGATCGCGTTCGCGTAGTCGAGGCGGACTCCGGTCGCGGCGACGAGACGACCGTCAGGCGCGCGCCGCCCACGCGGCCAGGATGCGCTCGTTCTGCGCCCGAACGTCGTCGGCGAGTTCGGCGGCCATCCAATGCAACACCCGCAGGCCCATCCTCCCGCCGGCCGCGCCGCTGCCCTCGAGCCAGGTGATGGCGGCGGAGTAGAAAACCGCCACCGTCGCACGCTCCGCCAGGCGCACGGTCGCGGTGCGCTTGCCGGAGAGCAGGAACGCGATCTGGCCGAACAGATGGCCCGGCTGGAGCACGCGATCGATGGCGTAGTCGCTGCCGTCTCGGTCGGCGGTGACGACCGCCGATCCGTCGAGCAGGAAGTACGCTCCGTCGGCGACGGTGCCCTGCTCGATCAGGACCGTGTCCTTCTCACAGACGCAGAGGTAGACCGAACGCGCGAGCGCTTCGAGCGCGATGGGATCGAGCGGCGCGAGTTCGGGCTCGCGGCGAAGCGCCTCGACCAGCCGCTTCTCGGCCGTCCGTGGCGCCGACGCCCCGAGATTGCTGCCGCGATGCGGCATCGTCGCGAGGCCGGTCGGGATCTCGCCGAGGCGCGCCTCCGACGGCCCGAGGAGGCACTGCAACTCGGCGTGGCCCGCCTCGTTGGTCTCGAACTTCACCGCGGACGCTTCGCGCACGCGGAGCGCGATGCGCTGCGCGAGTCGCAGCATCAACCGCGCGGCGGCCTTCGACGGCGCCCCGTCGAGGAGATCACGAAGCGCGGTGTGGCGCAGCGCGAACGCCTCCGTGGCCTGGATCGCGCGCACCGTCGCCGACGACGGTCCGGGGCGCATCATCCCGAGTTCGCCGACCCACTTCACCGTGACGCCCCGGCTCAGATCGATGACCCGATCGGCGGCACCGAGCGAGACCTCGACGCCTCCCTCGGGCAGGAGGTACAGCGTGTCGCTGAGCGCGCCGTGGCGAATCAGCACATCGCCCGCCGCGAACCGACGCGGCTCCAGCCGAGCGACGAACGCCGCGATGTCGTCGTCGTCGAGGTGCGCGAACAACCACGGGAAGGCGCTAGCCAGCCGCTCTGCGGGGGTGGACGTCATCGCGGAAGTTCCTCCGGCCGGCTTTCCGCCGGACGGTACTCCGAGCACACGGGCGCGTCGAGCCGCGCAGCGGGACCGTGCCGCCTGTACCCTCGCCGCCCATGACGATCAACCCGCTGCCGGCCCTCGGCCCCGTGGACCACATCGGCGTGGCGGTAGCCGACCTCGCGGAAGGCAAGCGCCTCTACGGCGAGGTGTTCGGCCTGCGCCTCGAGTTCGAGGAGGAGGTGCCCACCGAGCGCGTGCGCGTCGCGGCGTTCGACGGCGGCGGCCTCCGCATCGAACTCCTGGAGTCCACCGATCCCGACGGACCGATCGGGCGGTTCCTCGCGCGGCGCGGGCCCGGCATTCACCACGTCTGCTACCGCGTGGAGGACGTCGATCTCGTGCTCGCACGGCTCAAGGCCGCCGGCGTGCCCACGCTCGACGAGACGGCGCGCCCGGGCGCGCACGGCTGCCGCGTGGCCTTCCTGCATCCGAAAGGCACGGGCGGCGTGCTGATCGAGATCAGTCAGCCGCCCGCCGAGGGGAGCCGACATGGCCGCTGAGGATCCGCGCATCGAGGAGTTGCGACGACGGCGCGAGGCCGCCCGCCTGGGCGGCGGCGTCGACGCGATCCAGAAGCAGCACGAGCGCGGCAAGCTGACCGCGCGCGAGCGGATCGACCTCCTGCTCGACGAGGGCTCGTTCGAAGAGTTCGATCCGTTCAAGGTCCACCGCTGCCGCGACTTCGGGATGGACCGCGTGTCGTTCCCGGGCGACGGCGTCGTGACCGGACTCGGCCGGATCGAGGGCCGCGTCGTCGCGGTGTTCGCGCAGGACTTCACCGTGTTCGGTGGATCGCTCTCCGGCGCGAACGCCGAGAAGGTCGTCAAACTGATGGACACCGCGATGAAGGTCGGCTGCCCAGTGATCGGGTTGAACGACTCGGGCGGCGCGCGGATCCAGGAAGGCGTCGTGTCGCTCGGCGGTTATGCCGACATCTTCCTGCGCAACACGCTCGCGTCCGGTGTGGTCCCGCAGTTGAGCGCGATCCTCGGTCCGTGCGCGGGCGGTGCGGTCTACTCGCCGGCCATCACCGACTTCGTCCTGATGGTCGAGGGCACGTCCACGATGTACGTGACCGGCCCGGGGGTCACGAAGACCGTCACGCACGAGGAGGTCACGCACGAGGAACTCGGCGGCGCCTCGGTCCACAGCGAGAAGAGCGGCGTCGCGCACTTTCGCGCACCCGACGAGGCGTCGGTGATCGCCCTCCTGCGGCGCCTTCTCTCGTTTCTCCCGTCGAACAACACCGAGGATCCGCCGCGCGTCACCGCGACCGACGATCCGCGCCGCATGGACGAGCGACTGAACTCGATCGTTCCAACCGATCCGCATCGTCCCTACGACATCCGCGAGGTCATCCGCCTCGTCGTCGACGACGGCGACCTCCTCGAGGTCCACGAGCACTTCGCGGAGAACCTCGTCGTCGGCTTCGCGCGGCTCGGCGGACGCGCGGTCGGCATCGTCGCGAACCAGCCCCAGGTGCTCGCCGGCTGCCTCGACGTGGACGCCTCGGTGAAGGGCGCCCGGTTCGTGCGGTTCTGTGATGCGTTCAACGTCCCCCTCGTCACGTTCGAGGACGTGCCGGGCTTCCTGCCCGGCACCGACCAGGAGTGGAACGGGATCATCCGCAACGGCGCGAAGCTTCTGTATGCCTACTGCGAGGCGACCGTTCCGAAGCT
>CAZPGF010000110.1:0-9451 GCA_964586025.1 uncultured Planctomycetales bacterium | reverse complement strand
CGACGGCGAGGCGCCGTGAGTCGCGACGCGGCGGAACGCCGGCGCCGCCTCGCCGACGCCCAGGTCTATCTGATCGTGACCGCGGAGGCGGTCGGAGCCGACAGCCCGTCCCGCGTGCGTGCGGCGCTCGAATCGGGTGCGGTCGATCTCGTGCAGGCTCGTGCGAAGTCGGGCGGGGCGGGTGCACGCGCAGGGCTCGTCGCGTGGCTCGCCGCGCTCGCCGACGAGTACGACGTGCCGTGGATCCTGAACGACGACCCGCCCGGTGCGGTCGCCTTCGACGCGGATGGGGCGCATGTCGGAGACGACGATCTGGATCCGCATCGCGCGCGCGAGACGCTCGGCGCGGCGCGCCTGCTCGGCGTCTCGACGCACGACGGCAACGAGGTGCTCCGTGCGGTGATCGGCCCCGCCGATCATGCCGGTCTCGGACCATGCTTCCCGTCGGAGACCAAGCGCCTCGCACGACCGACGCTCGGGGCGGCCGGCGTCGCCGCGGCGCTCGCCGCGGTGCCGTCGTCGTTTCCCGTGTTCGCGATCGGGGGCATCGACGAGGACGGCGCGGCGCGACTCGCCGAGGTCGGCGTCGCGCGCGTCGCGGTCGGCGCGGGCATCCTCGACGCGCGCGATCCGGCGCGCGCTGCCGCGGCGATCCGCCGCTGCCTCGCACCCCTGCGTCGTTGAGCTGGCGCGCCGCACCCGTGCGATGCTGTTGCCCCCCCTCCGGGAGGATCCGGATGCTCGGTTCGTCGAAGGCGCTGCTGCTCGTCGGCATCCTGCTCGCGGTACCGACGGGCGGCCTGGCGACCGTCGCGCAGGCGGACGAGGACGCGGGCCGCGAGATCGGCCGAATCCTGGAGGAGGCCCGGCGTCACGAGTTGACCGCGGGCGACGTGGCGGCCGCGCGCCAACTCTACGAATCGCTCCTGCTCCCGGATCGCATCGGGAAGCTGTCCGCCGCCGAGCGCGGCGACGCGCTCGCGGGCGTTGCGCGCTGTCTGAAGGCCGCGGGCGATTCGGCCGGCGCGGAGGAGATCTGGCGTCGGATCCTCGCCGATCCCGAACTCGACGCCGCGGTCCATGCGTACGCGCGGGCGGAGCGCGACGCATGGCTCGCGGCGAGCCAGCCGACGGCCGAAGAGGTCGCCGAGCGACTTCGAGCCGAACGCCTCGCCGAGGAGGTGCGGCGCGCTAGGGTCCTGTTCGGGCAGGCCCGCGCGGCGTTGGACCGCATGGACTACGACGATGCGCTCGCGCTGGCCTTCGAGGCGCGTGTGCTCGACCGTTCCAACGAACGCATCGCCGCCTTGATCGACGAGATCCAGGCCGCGCGGCCCGACCCGAGTCGCCTGCTACCGCAACTCGTCTCCTTCGTGAACACGCGGGTGTTCGCGGAGCGCATGCACGTTCGGCAGGAGGTCGACGAGGCCCTGAAGGTCGGTCGCGACGCCGAGGCGCGCGGCCATCTGGAGGAGGCGGCGCGGCGCTTCGTCGATGCCATCCGACGCATCGACGCGAGCGGATTCCTGGAGGTCGGCATCGCGCGCGGCCACGCGTCGCTGCTCGAACGTCGCCAGCGCGCGGTGGCGCTGCTCGAGCAGGTCCACGCGAAGGCGAGCGAGGCCGGCATCGAGGGCATGCCGTCCGCGCCGGCGCTGCCGCCCCCGGACGAGCGGACGCCGGGAATCGAGGGCCAGCTCTACGGTCTGCTCGCGAATCTGTTCCGGGCGGGCGGCGACGTTTCGGACGAGTTGCGCTTCTACGATCTCGGCAGCCCGCGAAAGGGCCGGCGTCCGTCGCTCGCGTCGCAATTCCCGGGCTCGACGGTCAGCCAGGACGACGGGACGCTGACGCGGGCGGCGTGGGTCGAGGCGCGGATCGAGTCCGAGATGGGCGGGACGTGGCTCGATCCGCTCGCCCCGGACTTCGACGAACGCGCCGATCGCGGGTCCCGCAGCGGTCGTCCGGCGCGCCTGCTCGCCCGATTCGGCGATGTGGTCGCGGTGCAGCACCAGGAGGCGCTGCACCGACGCGTGCGCGCCCTGATCGACTCGTTCGACGTCGCTCCGCCGCCGATGCGCGTGGACGTGCACCTGTTCGCCGCGACCAGCGCGGGCGTCGTGCGTGTCGCGGAGGCGTTGGAACTTCGCTCGACGCCCGGCGCCGAAGGCTTTTCGTTGATCCAGCGGTTCGAGTTGACCGACGCGAGCGTCGCGCGGGTCGCGGCGATCGAGGGCGTCGAGGCGCTCGGGCACGCGCGGCTCGTGTTCCGCGACGGCGCGACGACGAGGCTGCGGATCGAGCAGCGCACCGCCGAGCACCCGATGTTTGTCGGGCTCGGCGCCCCCGCGCTGACGGTGCCTCCGGAAGTCGCGACGTACGGCCTGTCGCTGGACCTGTACGTCGAGGATCTCCCGCATGCGGCGAGCGGGCTGACGCGTTCGGCGGTCGGTCTCGTGGCCACCACGCGCATGCCGACCCACACGACGATCGTGCCGCGTCTCGCCGAGGGCCTCGACCGGTTTCAACGACTGCCGCGCATGGGCGGGCACGACGTCCGCGCGATCGTCGAACTGCCGCACTTCGGATCGCTCGTCGTGCTGGGCCTGCCGAATCCGTTCCCCGCATCGCAGCAGGAGCGACACGAACTCGTGCTCCTGATCGGTGCGCAGCGCGACGACGACCCGTTGCCGGACACGCCTCCGCCGGGCGTCGATCCGCGCGTCGTGCCGCCGGGGTGGACGTACGAGGAACTCGCGCTCGGCCCGCTCGGCGCGATCGACGACGAGGTCGTCCGCGACGGCTGGCCGGAATGGGCGCCTGCGGACCCGCCCACCGCCTGGGAGCGCCGCGATGCACGCGACCGTTATCTCGAACGATTGCTGACTCGAATCGCCCGGCTCGCGAGCGAGGACGGCGCGAGCGAGGGGCGCATGCCGGTGTCGGTCCACGAAGGAACGGTCGCCGCGACCCTGGAATCGCCGGAACATGTGCGACTTGCGCGCGCGGTCGCGCGCTTGCGCGATCGGGAGCGCGATCTGTACGCGATCGACGTCTCCACGGTCGTCGTGCCGCAGGAGGTTGCCGCGCGGTGGCAGACGCTCGAGGGGGTTCGTCGCGCTCCGGCCGGCGCGCTCCGTCTGGGGGCCGAGGCGGCCGCATCGGTCGCCTCGGACTTCGGACGGGTGGGTGAGGGCGACGCCCTCGACCGGATGGCGCGCGCGTCGTTGGCGTTCGCGACCCAGCAGGTCGTCGTGCGCAACGTACAGGAACACAACGTCGTGCGCGACGTCGAGATCTCAACGGGCGAGGGCGCGGCGCCGCCGCTACCGCGACTCGATCGCGTCGCCCAGGGCGTACTCGTCGAGGTGCGTCCCGGCTTGGAGGACGCCACCGGGGTGCGCGACGTCGCGGTACGGGTGCGCGCGGCGCGCTGGGACGCGATCGAACGACGTTCCGTTCCGGGTCTCGACGACACGAGTCCGCTGCGCCTGGATCTCGTGCGCTGGCATCGCGTCGGGGGTGCCGTCGCGTCCGAACGCGCGGACACCGACGTCGTCTCCGACGACGACGCCCTACTCGTGACCGTTCCGCGCCCCGGTCTCTCCGATCGCCTTCTCGCCGTCCTCGTCCGCGTCCGCCGCGTGCGGTAGCGGAAGGAGTGGGCCGTGCGCCCGAGCGGGGGAGATCCAAAGGGTTCGCCGATCGGTTCGGCGGAGCGGAGACCGACGTGCGACGGCAGGCCTCGGCTCGCGGTCGCCGCGGAGAGGCGCGGACCGCGTCACCGCGGGGTGCGGATGCGCTTGGTCTTCTGACGCTCGTTGCTGCACGGCCTCTTGCCGTGGTTCGCCTTCTTGACGCGGCGGTTGTTGTGGGCCATGGCGGGGCTCCCGGGAGGAAAGGGGGGGCGAGGGTAGCGCGGCCCGCGCGGGATGGGATCTACGGGTCGAGGAGATCCTCGAACACTTCCTCCCAGTCCACCGACTCGCGCTCGGCGCGCGAGATCGGCGGCATGGCGGAGAACCGCGTGTACTCGTCGAGATCCCGACAATCGCCGAACGGCAGCCCGCGCGCGCCGCGCGGCCCAGGTCGGATCGTCGCGCCGACCGCGGGGACCTGTCGCCGCGGCGTCGTCACGACCCGCTGCACCGCTTCCAGGTCGAAGCCGTGGCGGGCGAGGTGCCGGGCTGCCTCCCGTTCGTAGCGGACCGGATCGACCTCCCGGCCTTCGGCGAGCCAGCGCCGGGCCTCGACGATCTCCCGAGCGCGCAGGTGGCCGACGGCCAGCGCCATCGCGGCGTTCCAGGTCGGTCCCCCCCGACGGCGGGCGACCACCCACGCGTCGATCGCGCCCCGGGTATCACCGCGCCGCAGCCGACGACGGCCGCGCCAGGCCCAGAAGATCGCGTCCAGACGGGCGACGAGGCGGCGCAGGGGGAGCGGCATCGAAGGCCTCCGTAGACCCGCGATCCTACGACGAGCCGCCCCCGCTGCCCGCGGCCGCCGGGGCGCCGACCGCCCGCCGCGGGGTGAGGCCGGGGGACTCGCGGTGTTCCCCGAAATCGACACGGGCTACACCGCCCCGCGGGAGACGGCCGATAGGACCACGCGGCCGTGGCGGCCGTCCCCCCTTTCCACCTGCGTGAGGCCCGGCGTGACCCTCAAGGGGACCCTGGACACGTTCGACCTGCGGGAACTCCTGCAGATGCTCGCCTTCAACCAGAAGGTGGGGACGCTCCGGCTCAAGACGGAAAAGGGACCCCGCAGCATCTACTTCGAGCAGGGGCGATGCACGTTCCTCGCCGACGACCCCGACCTGTCCCGATCGCTCGCGCGGGAACTGCGCCGGCGTCGCGTCGTGCGGTCGGAGACGGTCGAACACGCGCTCGGCCGCGCCCTGAACGAGGGACGCTACCTCGCCGACCTGCTCTCCGAAGAGGGCGTCCTCGATGCCGAGCGCAGGGAGTCGCTCCACGGCGAGATCGTCGTCGATCGTCTCCTCGATGCGCAGTTGATCGCCGTCGAAGACTTCGAGTTCCACGACGGACGGATCCTCGCCGCCGACGGACACACCGCGTCCCCCGCACAACCGCTGGTTCCGGTCGAGGGCCTCCTCCTCGACCTCGCACGCTGCCTCGACCAATGGGAACAGGTGTCGCACGTCGTCGGCGACCTCAACGAGGTGTTCGAGGGAACCGGGGTCGCTGTCGACCTCGACGAGGACAACCCGGTGGGACCCGAGCTCGTGCGCGCCGTCCTGCCGCACCTCGACGGCTTCCGCACCGTGAACGAACTGGCCGAGGTGGCGGATGTCTCGCACTTCGACGCCGCGCAGGTCGTCGCGGCCGTCGCGCAGGCGGGAGGCGCGAGGCCGGTCGCGACGGACGACCTGATCGAACGCGCCGAGGTCCAGGTCGGGGCGAACCACGCCGAAGGCGCGTTGCCGCTGCTTCGTCTCGCGATCGCGCGAGGCGACGCGCCGCCGCGAACCCGCTTCCGGCTCGCCGAGGTGCTCGCCCATCTCGGCCGCGGCGACGAGGCCGCGATGGCGCTCGACGGGTTCGTTCGCCAGCACGGCGGTGCCGACATCGACGGTGCGATGGAGGCGCTCGTCCGCATGCTGGCGCTGCGCGACAACGCCCCGGCGATCGCGCGTCGCATCTGCGACACCTGGTTGCAGCATCGTCTGGAACTCAGCGCGGGGCGCGACGACGCCAAGCGCGCGCTCGACATCGTGATCCGCAACGTGGTGGGCACCGGCGGCGCGCGCGAAGCGGCCCATCGCCTCGCGACCTTCATCGAGAACGGCGACGCGCCGGCGGACGAGCTGCGCACCCTGGCGGATCTCTACGCCAAGGCCGACCTGCCGCACAAGGCCGCGCAGATCTTCGCGCAGATCGCGGACCGCCAGATCGCCGAGGGTCGTCTGAGCGCGGGGCGGGAGACCCTGCGCAAGGCGCTCCATCTCGATCCCGCCTGCGGCGGCGCACGCCGTCGTCTCGCCGAGATCGACAGCCAACGTCGCTCGCGGCGCCAGAAGGCGCGGCTGCGCATCGCCGTCGTCGCGCTCGTCGCATCGGTCGGCGCGGTCGGCGCCGTCTGGTGGAACCAGCACCGCCAGACCGCGGAGGCCCTCGGCAGCGCCGAGCGGCACGCGCTCGACGCCGTCGCCGCCGTCGAGGCCGACGCGCAGATCGAGGCCGCCGCGTTCGCCGCGTTGCGGGAGCGCGCGCGCCTCGGCGAGATCGGGCCCGACGACGTGCGGCGCGCCGCCGAGGCGCACCGGGCGTCGCTCGCCGAGATGGTGCGGCGACCCGGACCCGACCTGCAGGCGTTCGCCCTCGAGATCGAGCGCACACCGACCGGTGACGCGGAGGCGTCGCAACGCCACCGTCTGACGGCGCTCGAGTCCCGCCTGCGCGAGGTCGAGACGGCGGGCGAGTCGCGCGTGCGCGGACTGCTCGACCAGGCCCGCGACGCCTACGAGGTCGGACTCGGCGCGCTGCGTCGGCGCCAACTCCGTTCCGCGCGCGAGCAGTTCCGTCTCGCCTACGCCTTCGGCTGGGCCGACGACGGCGTCGCCGAGAACGCGCAGCGACAGCTCGCGAACGTCGAACAGATCATCGGCGGCGCCGAGCAACTCGTCGCGCGCGTCGCCGAGGCCCGCGCGCGAGGGCATGAGACGGAGGCGTTCCGCCATGCCGTCGAGGGCTTGCGCGGCGGGCTGGTCGGCACCGGGCTCGAGGGCGAGATCCGCTTCGGCGCGGTCGTCCGGTCCAAGCCCCCGGGGGCGCGCGTCCTGTTCGACGGCAAGGACACCGGCATGGTGACCCCCTGCACGATCTACTGGGACTCCACGGCGCGCGAGCCGTCGATCGAGTTGCGCCGCACGGCGCATACGACCGCCCGATTCGAACTGCCCTGCGTGTACTGGATCCAGACCGAGGATCCGCGACTCGAAACCTGGTCGCCGATCCTCGACGTCACGCTGGAGAAGGGCCCGCTCTGGACCTCGACCGATCTCGCCAACGTTCGCGATCTCTGGGTCGAGGACGACGGTGTGATCGTGTTGCGTCAGGACGGACGCCGCGTCCAGGGCGTCGACCTGGCGACCGGCGAAGCGCGCGACGGCTCGGTCGCCGCCGCCGACGCCGAGGGCATGGAGCGCGGAGGTCGCCTGCCGGGGGGATCGACGTGGCGAATTCACCGCTCCCGCGTCTTGCGCGTGGCGCCTCCGTATGTCTCGGCGTGGAGTTTCGAAGCGAGCGCGGGACTCGATTACGGCCCCGCGGCCGCCGAGGGCGTCCTGTGCGTCGTGGACAACCGCGGCAACGCGTACGGACTCGACGCGTTGACCGGTGAACGCCGCTGGCTGGTGCGCATCGAGTCGGGACCGTCCCACGCGCCCCATGCGTCGGGACTGGGTTTCGTCGTCGGCACGCTCGGCGGCGCCGCGTTCGCGATCGATCCGACGACCGGCACGACGCGCACGCTGCTCCGCTCGACCACCGGGCCGGTCCTCGCCCTGCCGTTCGGGCTCGGCGTCGCCCTGCTCGAGCACGGACCGCGCGGGTTCCGCGTCGCGCACCCGGGCGGGGCGATCGAGGTCGTGGACCAGGCGGCGCCCCGTCTCCGTCCCCAGCCCGCGGTCGGGCCCGACGGCATCGTGTGGATGGAAGCCGGCGGGGCCTACCGCGCGCACCCGCGCACGAGCCGCCGCGAGCCGCTGCCGGCGCTCGCCGCATCGGCGCGCTACTGGTCGCTCGACGGATCCACGCTCTTCCTCGTGGACGCGCGCGGCCGACTGCGTTCGCTCGCCCTCGACGGGAGCGGCGAGGTCGGACTCGAAGTGGACCTCGGCGCCCCGCCCATGGCGGGGCCCGCGGTGACGTCCGAACGCCTCGTCGTGCCCGTGGAGGGCGCGCTCGTCGGTGTGCAGCGGTGACCGCCTGGGCGGCTCATGCGCGGCGCGAAGACGCCGTTTCCCGGGGCTTCACCCGCTCCGGGCGGCTTGCCGATAGGCCATCGACACCCCTTTCGTGACCCGGGAGCCCCAGTGGGACGGTTGCGCAACCTGTTGATCGGATCCTCCGCCGCGCGCTGCCATGCGCGTGCGCAGAGGTTGCTGACCGCCGGCTCGATCGCCGAGGCGGAGGCGGTGGCGGCACGCGGACTCCGCCTCCACCCGGGCTCCACCCGCCTGCGCGAACTGTGGCTGACGATCCGGCGTGTCGCGACCCGCACGCGGCAGCAGGACCTGCGCCGCGCGGTGGTGCACAAGAAGGATCCCGACGCGTTCGCCGAGCTCGTCGATCTCTACACGGACCTCGCGATGCCGGAGGAGGCGCGACGGACCGCGGGCGGCTATGCCGAGGCCCATCCGAACGACGCGCGCGCGCATCGCCTGCTCGGCCAGCTCGAACTCGACGCCTACCTGTCGAGCCTCGACAGCCGCTCCGGGTACGACTCCTACGAACACCTCCAGCGGGCCGCGACCCTGGCTCCGGGCGACCTTCGCACCTGGATGTTGCTGACGCGCCTGACGTGGTGCGTCGGCGCACGTTCGAAGCTGCGCGTCGCACGCGAGCGCCTCGCCGAACTGGCCGGCGACCAACAGGACGTCCAGCGCGTGCTCGAGGCGATCGCCGCCGACGCCGAGGCGACCGAGGAGCGCGCGAGGGCGCGCGACACGCTGCTCGAGCACATCGAGGTCACCGGCACGCTGGCGCACGCACCGGAGGAGTGGCCTCTGTTCCGCGACGCGCGCGTCACCGCACGGGTGCAGAGCGAGCGCGCTGAACGCGCGGTCCGCCAGTCGCTCAAGGCCGGCGTCGCCGACGAGATCGCGGTGCTGCGCCCGAACGGCACGATCCTCGCGCACGGCTCCGCGCACGAGGGCATGAGCGAGGGAGAAGTCGGCCTCGCACGCGCCGTGCAGGCGCTCGCGCGGACCCTCACGCACCGGATCCGCGAGCTCGATCTCGGCAGCCTTCGCCGCTGCACGGTCGAGGGTCCGTTCGGCCTCGTGGTGATGGGGCGTCATCACGACGAACTCGTCGCCGCCCGTCGCGCGCACCCGATCGAGCCGCTCCGCCTGTGGGAGCGACTCGGTGCGTCGCTCGACTCCGCGTCCGTCGCGGTGGAGGCCGACGCGTGATGCGCGACATCCTCCGCGATCTGGTGAGCTCGCTGAGCGCGCGCGCGGCGCTGGCCGTGGCGAAGGACGGCATGCTCGTCGCGTGCCACGCGGGCGAGGGTCTCGACGCGGAGCGCCTCGGCGCGCTCGGCGCCGCGATCCTCCGCGATCTGACCTCGGCGTTGTCCGCCGAGGGGTGGAACGGGTTCCGACAGATCGAGGTGGCCGCCGACCGCGGTCGCGTCATCGTCGTGGACGCCGGACCGACATGGCTGCTCGTTCTCGTCGGCGCACGCCTCGAGATCGGGCCGGACA
>CAZPGF010000109.1:0-9573 GCA_964586025.1 uncultured Planctomycetales bacterium | reverse complement strand
AGCGACGGAATCCACCGATGCGCCGGTCCCGTGGACCTCGTAGTCGCTCGCTAGGAGATGCTTCGCCAGGTACGCGCCGTCCTGTCCGGTGACCCCGACGATCAGCGCGCGTCGTGTCACGCGAACCACCCGGCATCGCGAAGGGCCGCGAGGAACCGCTTGCGGAACATGTCGTACGTGAACAGGTCGTCGAGACGCTGCCGGCCGGCTTCCCCGCATCGCCGCCCGAGATCGCGGTCGGCCAGCAGTTCCACGAGCGCCTCGGCGACGGCGGCGGGTTTCGGGTCAACGACCCGGCCCGTCACTCCGTCCACGACGATCTCGGCGGATGCATCGCGGCTGCAGATCGACGGCAGTCCGGCGCGCATCGCCTCGAGATGCACCAGACCGAAACCTTCCTTCAGGCTCGGCAGGACGAACACGTCGGCCAGTGCGTACTGCTCGTGCAGGGAGTCTGCGGGAAGGGATCCGAGGAAGTGAATCGCCCTCGGACCCGGTTGCTCGAGGGACGACGCGAGCGCTTCAAGCGCGGGTCGCTCGGCACCGTCCCCGACAAGGTGGAGTTGCGCGTCCGGGATCCGCGCCCGCACGGCGGGCCACGCCTCGAGGACGAGACGGTAGCCCTTCGGACCATCGCCATTCCCCTGTCGGCCGACCACCAGAGCGAGAGGCGGTCGGGCCGCCGCCACGGCCGGCTTGGCCGCCACGACCGGAGCATCCGCCCAGGGGGGATCCGGCTCGAGACCCAGGTGGACGACCGTCGCCCGTGGGGCCCACGCGTTCTCCGCCTGCAACCGATCCGCCGTGAACGCACTGATCGACAGAAGGGGGCGCGCCCCTTCCACGCAGGCACGCCGAGCCCCGGAGAGGGGACGCCACACCTCGATCCCGACGAGCCACAACCCATGCCGGCCACGAGGAAGAAGTCGCGCGAGCGCGCCGACCCCGACGTGGACGAACAACACATGGTCGAAACGGCGCCGCGCCCGCCACAGGGCCGCGGCCATCCGCAGCCGCGAGCCGCCGAATCCACGAGAGGCCTCCACGAGGTGGTGGATGTCGTGGCTCGGACGACCGACGATGTGCGGCATCCCGACGCGCATCAGTTCGACGGAGTCCAAGAGCGACCACGCCGCGACGTGCTCTTGCCCAAGTCCGTCCACGAGGGCACGAACGATCATTCGGCCCATCGACTGGAGACCGCCCGGAGCCCAGGTCGGCCCGGGTCGCAAACCGAGGTCCGATGCGACGACGAGCACCTGGGTCATCGCCCCTCCCGAGTAGCCCCCGAAACGACCGACTCTAACAAGCGCACCCATCGCCGGCACGCCTCGACGCGAGCGTATCGTCGATCGAACAGTGCGCGCCCCCTCCGACCGATCTCCGGCAACTCGGTCCGCCGGGCCACCAGATCCCGCAGCACACCGAGAATGCGTTCCGCGTCATGGGGCACGGTCCACCCCAAGCGCTCGTTGCGAACCTCCGCGGCCAGCGAACTCGTCTCGGGCGAAAGGACCACCAGCGGTCGGCCGGCCGCGAGAGCCCCGGCCACCTTGCTCGGCCAGAGCAGGCCTTCGACCTCCGGTCGCAGCGACACGATGTGGACATCGCCGACTGCCAGCAGATCCGCGAGGTCGTCTCGCGGCACGTAGGAGCGACACGTGATGCTCGGCAGTTCATCCGCGGCCGCTCGGATCATCGGCGCCTGGGCGCCGCCGCCGCTGAAGAGCGTCCGAATCGGCAGCCCCTCGGCCCAGGCCGAGCGCAGGGCGGCGATCAACGCGCCGAACTCGTGGGCACGCCCGAAGTTTCCCGCGTACAGGAGGACGAGGTCGCCGGGGACGACGCCCAGGGCAGCGCGGACTCGGCTCTGCGCGACCGGCATCGGTCGGATGGCGTCCCCATCGGCCCAGTTCGGGATCACCTCGATCCCTTCGTCCCCGCCCCGCAATCGTGAGACCTTCGCCTTCATCGCCGCGTCGAGGACGACGACGCGGTCGGCCCCACGCAGCAGGAACGCCGACAGGCGCGCCAACGCGCGCTCGATCCTGCCCGGCCGAAGCAGGCCGAGTGCGACGGCCACGTCCGGGTACAGATCCTCGACCTTGTAGACGAAGCGCGCGCCCCGGCGCTTCGCGATGCGTCCCGCCAACGCGACGAACGGGGGTGTGCTCAACACGAGGACCAGATCGCCCCGCCGGGCGCGGAGCAGATGCCCACAGGCGGCGAGCAGGAACCATCCGTAGCCGAGCGCGCGCGACAGCAGCCCCGTTCCCCCGCCGGGCCCGGCGACGCGACGAATCGACACGCCGTGACGAACCTCTCGAGGCAGGCGAGGGCGCCCGCTGGCGGAAGCGTAGGGAACCCGACTCGTGAGCACGCGCACGTCGAAGCCCGCCGCCGCGGCATCCTCCGCGAGATCCGCCAGGAGCTGACCGGTCGCCGCGACGTCGGGCCAGTAGGCCTGGTTCACGATCCACAAGACGCGCTGTGAAGGTGCCGTGGTCGATGCCGACCCGGAGGCGTCTGACCCGGCACCGGACCTCAAAGCCTCGCCACCCATCGACGCGACGACCCGCA
Source organism: uncultured Planctomycetales bacterium (assembly GCA_964586025.1). Taxonomy (GTDB): domain Bacteria; phylum Planctomycetota; class PLA2; order PLA2; family JAEUHO01; genus JACKGW01. The sequence goes on along the minus strand of CAZPGF010000109.1, from coordinate 6,993 downwards.
TCGCGCGCTTCACGGCGACGCCGTGCCACGGCCGAACAGGCCCCAAGATCGGTGACGCCACCGCCGGCGCCGCGTCGTTCGTTCGGAGGCGGGCTTCGGCGGATCGATGGACCTCCCCGACCAGTCCGCCGGTACGGCCTCGGCGAGTCGCGAACGCAAGGCTTCGTCGATTCGATCGGCGACGTACCCAGGTGTGTGTTCGAGGGGGATCCGATCGCCACGGAGGATCGGCGCGGTCGCCATCGCGTTCCGTCGATCCGAATCCTCGGCCAGCGCCAGGACGTGCTCGACGAGGTGATCCAGGTCCTCGAAGACCGGCGCGTAGACGAACGCCTCCGGATTGAAGTCGTCGAGAACCTCCGGGGCACCCCAGTAGATCGGGATCGAGCCGGCCAGGAGGGGGAACAGGATCTTCTCGGTGACGTACCCCGGCGCGATCCTGTTCTCGAACGCGATCGTGAAGAGGGAGTCGCGCAGGACGGCCATCTTTCCATCGAAGCCCTCGGCTCGACGGCCGCGATTGTTCAAGACCGCGCCCAGGCTGTCCACGGGTCGGCGCCGATCGAGGCGGAGAAAGAACTCCGCGCGAATCGCCGTCGGATTCGAGTAGATGAAGTTGCAAAATCGCGACCGTTGCGAGCAGGTCCGGGCGCCGAGCAATCGCTCCGCTGCGCGATCCGATGAGGGCGCGTGCCAATCGAGTTCCAGCACCCAGAGGGGGAGGCGACTCCAGCGCCGCGGTCCCAGGATCGAGGTCGGAGCGAAGCCGAAGTGCAGGTCGAAGATCTGTCCCACCGGGTCCTCGGCCTCGCCTGTCCACCAAACCCTCAACGGCCGCGCGCCCGGAACCTCGGGAAGGGCCGAACGGCCGAACACACTGGAGACCTGCACGTTGCGCCCTGCGGAACAGACGACGACATCGTGGCGCATGCTCAAGGCATCGACGAAGAACGCCTGGGCCCGCTCGGGGTTGTCGTAGAAGTTGTGGAAACTGATCGACAGCGGCTCACGGGTCGGTGACGAGCGGGTCATGCCTCGGACCCTCGCACGAGGACGCACCGATCCATCACCAGGCGATCCATCGATGTCCGCAGGAAGCAGTCCAAGGCCTCGGCCGGCGTGTTGACGATCGGCTCGCTCTCGTTGAACGAGGTGTTCAACACCATCGGCACGCCCGTCAAGTCGAAGAAGCGGTCGATCAGGCATGCGTAGAGCGGATGGATCGTCCGGTCCACGGCCTGGACGCGACCGGTCCCGTCCGCATGCACGACGGCGGGCACGAGCGCTCGCTTGGACTCGGCGACGGGAAACACCTGGGTCATGAATGGATCTGGGCGCGCCGTCGGAAACCACTCGGCGAGGTGTTCTGCGAGCACACTCGGGGCAAACGGCCGGAAGCGCTCGCGACGCTTGATGCGGACGTTGAGCAACTCGCGAGCGTCGGCACGGCGCGGATCCGCGAGAATCGAACGCTGTCCGAGGGCTCGCGGCCCCCACTCGGCGCGACCCTGGAACCAGCCGACGACATCGCCTCGTACCAGCGCCTCGGCGGTGGAGCGACAGAGCGCCTCCGCGTCGGGCTCGATACGGTAGCGAATGCCGTCGCACGGCGGGCCTCCCGGGGAAAGACCCGGAAGACGCGACTCGATCGCCCGGACGATCTCGTCGCCTGTTCCGGCCGGCCCCAGGGCCGCCGTCCGCACAGCGTCTCCGCACGAGGCCCGGCCCACGCGGTGGGCGTGCCATAGTGCGGCGCCAACGGCGGTTCCGTCGTCCGCTGCGGCCGACGGGACGTACAGGGCCTCGACGTCCGCGCTCTCGTAGAGCATGCCGTTGGCGAGCGAGTTCTGCGCGCACCCTCCGGACAGACACAGCCGCCTCGTTCCGGATCGCGGCAGGATCCAGCGCACCAGGGCCACCAATGCCCGCTCGTACAGGGCTTGGGCCGACGCTGCCAGGTCCATGTGCCGTTGGGCGACCTCGTCGTTCGAACCGCGGCGCGGCCCGAGCAACGACTCCCACGCCGGAGTGAACACGTCGCCGAGCACCGGCTCGCCATCCTCCCACGTCATCTCGACGCCCTCGCGCACGTGGCGGAAGTACCGAAGATCCAGGCGGTAGTCCCCATCCTTGGCGAGGTGGAGGATCTGCTCGAGTTCCGGAACGAAGCGCGGTTCGCCGTAGGCGGCCAGCCCCATCACCCTGTACTCGTCGCCGTACGCCGGGAAGCCGAGGAACTGGGTCACGGCGGTGTAGAAGAGACCGAGCGAGTGCGGCCATGCGTGCCGGCGCAGCACCTGCACCCCCGTCGCGTCGGCGACGCCCGCCATCGACGAGAGGAAGTCACCGAAACCGTCCACGGTCAGGAACGCGGCGCGCTCGAAGGCGCTCGGAAACCAAGCGGACGCGACGTGGGCGAGATGGTGCTCGACTCCGACCAACGGAGGGACCCGGTCGAGAGGAATGCCGAGTTCGGTCGAGACCCGTTCCCGCAGCCCCTCGACCGCACGCAGGTTGCGCAGCCGGCCCACGGCGCGGCGGAACGATCGCGGATACCGAAGCGCATGCAGGACCTTGCGACCGAGGTAGGCACGAGGCCGACGTGCGACGGCAATGGCCTCCACCTCGTGCCAGTCACCGCCACACGCTTCCTCGATCACCCAGGCAAGCGCCATCACCGGAAGCCCCGCCTGGTGCTTGCGGCGCGAGAAGCGCTCCTCGGCGACGGCGGCTACGATCCGACCGTCGCGAACGGCCGCGGCCGAAGCGTCACCGTGGAAGGCGTTCACGCCGACGACGACGCTCACGAACGCTCCTCCCGCACGCTCGCCTCGCCGTCCCCGGGTTCCGCACAGAGCAGGCGCAGGGAGAGCAGGGTCTCGTAGTACGACCGCTCCAGGGCGTACCTGGTCGCCGCCCGCCCGCGCAGGAACGCCCCCGCCCGCAACCAGGCCAGGGCCCCGATCAGGGGCGGAGTCAGGCCTCGGCGACGAAGGCGATCCCGGAAGCGGATCCGGTCGCCGGCCTCGATCCGGGCCTGTTCCCGCGCCGCATAGCCGAGTTGGGACGCAAGGAAGCGATCGAGGGACTTGCGATCGTCGTGGATCAGGCGACGGCGCAATCGAACCACGGGTGGATCGACGATGAACGCATGGTGGTGACCGACGTTGGCGAGGCGAACGCGCCGTCGATCGAAAACGCGAAGATCCGGCGGATAGAGGGATCCGAACAGGGGGCGCCCTCCGACCCGGTAACGGAACCGAACGATGCCGCCGGCCCGCTGCGGACCGACGATCCGCGCGTCGATCTCGTCGATCAGACCGGGTTCCGGCGCCATGTCCGCATCCAGAGCGAGGACGTAGGGGGTGGACACGGCCTCGTGCGCCAGGGCGTATCCCCATTGAGACGCCCATCCGTCGAACCGTCGGCACGCCCACGTCACGTTCGGGTGCGACTTGGCGATCGCCTCGGTCCGATCCCGACTTCCCGAGTCCAAGACCAACACATGACGTGCCCACGTCAACGAGTTGAGCGTGCGATCGAGGTTCGCTTCCTCGTCGAGCGTCAACAGGACAGGTGTGATCTCCGCTCCCGACATCGTCCTCCCGGTCGCGTCAGCCCTGCGTCGTGACGTCCGCCGGAAGCGGACCGCCTTGCAGCCAAGCGTACGCGGCGGTCATTCGGCGAGCGACCGACTCCCAAGCGAACGACTCGGCCATCCAAGCACGTCCGTTCGCCCCCATGGCACGGAGCGAGGCGCGCGAGGTACCGAGGGCCTCCTCCAGCATGACGCGCAGCGACTCCGATCCCGGTTCGTCCCGCCATCCCGCCCGCCTCGTCACGAGGTCCGGCCATGGCGCCGCCGTCGTCGTCAGCACGGGTCGCGCGGCAGCGAGCGCCTCGGCGATCACCTGGCCGAAGTTCTCGCTGCGCGTCGGCAGGACGAAGAGATCCGCCCTCGCCAGCAACTCGTTCCGTCGCACATCGGGTACCGCGCCGAGGAAGCGAACCGGGGACGTCGTGCGCCTGGAGCAACGTGCGACCGTCTCCCGCACGGCGGCCTCGTGCCCCCCCTCGTCGGGACCCGCGATCCACAACTCCCAATCCGGGGCGGTCAGGGCCGACCACGCCTCGACGAGGTCGATCAGTCCCTTCTTGGGATGGATCCGCGAGAGGAACAGGGCGACGCGGGGCCCCTCCTGCGACACCGCATCGGAGATGTCGGGGAGGTCGACGCCGTTCGGGACGACGGCGATCGGTGCGTCCAGACCGCGATCGCGAAACGTCTCGGCTTCCGCGGGCGAGGTGGCGTGCAGGAGGTCCGCCGAGCGCAGATCCCGCCGCTGATAGAGCGCCCACGCGATCCGCTTCCGCCCGCAATGCCATCGCAACGCCCACGGATCGAGCATGCCTCTCGGACTCACGACGCGAAGCAGGTGCCGGCGCCGCGCCCGCCGGGCGACCAGATGGTTCGTCGGAAGCCAGATACCGTGATCGTGGACGATCGAGGCACCGGTCGCTTCGAGAGCCGCGTCGAGATGCTCTCGAAACTGGGTCCGACGTCCTCGACCGTTGGCAGCCGCGCGAACGTCCGATGGCAGAGAGATCCCCACGTCCGCGGCGAACGGATGAGCCGTGACGAGGGCCGTTCGACAACCCCCGCGCTCGAGCGCCCGCACGAGGGAGGTCACCGTTCTCGCCGGCCCGCCCACCCACGGCGCGATCGAACCGATCGTGTGGACACAGCCGGGACACGTGCTCGTGGTCATGGAGACGACCGCCCTTGCGCGTCGATGACCCACTCGATCGCCCGTACCGTCCCCTCGACGGCAGCCTCCACCGAATAGTCCGCAACTCGACGGCGCCCGGCCTCGCCCAGACGGTGGCGCAATGTCGGATCGTCCGCGAGGTTGACGATCCGTGCTGCGAGTGCGGCCACGTCACCGCAAGGGTAGGTGTAGCCCGTCACGCCACTCTCGACGAGGTCGGGTCCGCATCCGACGAGGTCGCTGACGATCACCGGAACCCCGACCGCTTGGGCCTCGTTGACGACGAGGCCCCACGTCTCGCCCGCGTCCGAGGGGAGGACGAACAGATCGGCCGCCGCATACGCCGCACCGATCTCCGACTGGTTGAGGAAGCCGGTGAACGTCACCGGGACGCCGAGGGCATGCGTGCGGCGGCGCAGTTCCTCCTCGAGCGGACCGGAGCCGACGACGAGCAGGTGCAGAGAGGGTGACGAAACACGGGCCTCGGCGATGGCCTCGACGAGGTCCCCCGGCCGCTTCTTGGCGGCGAGTTTGCCGGCGAACAGCGCAACGACGGCCTCGTTCGGCACCCCGGTGCGCACACGAAACTCCCCGCCGACGGTGTCCCGATCGGCGATGGCGCCGCGCAGGTGGTTCGTATCGACGCCGTACGGGGCTCGAATGATCTGCTCCGAGGAGAAGCCGACACGCCGAAGCAACGCTTCGTTCGCGAGACCGATCGAGAGTGCCGCATCGAAACGTCGCAAAAGATGCCGCTGGAGCAGGCGCTTCCACACGGGACGATGCCGCAGGTCGTTGGACTCGCCTCGCACGATGCGCGGGAGACGCAGTCCGATCGCGGCTCGCAGTGTCTGGAGCAGGCACCTCGACTGCCATCCACAGATCACTACGACGTCCGGGTCCAGTTCGGCAAGACGCCGTCCCACACCCGGCGTATCGATTCCGCGACGCTCGCCGAGCGAGGGCTTGCGAGCCCGGTTCTCGAGTACGCTCCACGGATATCCGTCGAGCAGAGGCACGTCCCACGCGAACTCCACACCGAAGCCGACACCCTGTTGTCGCCCGTCCGGCATCATGCCGAACAGCACGTGGAGTTCCAGCTCGGATCGCGCGGCGAGACCGCGAAACCACGGTGCCTGATACTGGATCGGATGCGTCGTGACGAACACGGCGCGAGTTCGACCCGAAGCACTCAACGGCGCCATAGGGACCTCGCCCGATCGAACGAAGCCGCCGCGACTCCGGCCGGGCGCTCGCCGAACATCCTGGCGAGCCTCCGGAACAGAACGACATCCGCCCTCCCCGTGGGAACAGTCCATGCGACAACGTCGCGCAACAGCGACGCGGACACTCGGGTCAGGCCTGCCGACCCACACTGTCTCGCCAATAGGAAGAGGTGACGGACCGCGTGCTGAAACTCCGCGCTGGACGTGGCGACGCCCGCCTTGATCGCATGCCGCAAGATGCGAGGGCGCGCTATGGCCTGGCTCGCCAGACATCGGCGTCGGTGCCGGGTCAGTCCGCTCAGGTGGCCGGACACGCGTCTGAACTCCGTACCCACGACGCCCTCCACGCTTCGCACGCGGATCCCGAGGCTGCAGACTCGCGCGTCGTACTCCCAGTCTTCCTCGTTCCAGATTGGCAACCAGAGGCCCGCCCGATCGACGACGCTCCGCCGATACAGCGGTGCGACGGTTCGCCACGGCCGTCCAAGTAGAAGCGCCGGAAACCCCCGGTCGAGCGCCGGTGCTCGCAACGTCCGGCGCCGTCGAACCCGATCGCCAACCACCGTGACGAACTCCGAGTCGCCGTAGACCAATCCGAGCCGCGGGTCGCGTTCCAGCGCCGCGACCTGTCGCTCGAACTTGGTCGGATGCAGCCGATCGTCGCTGTCCAGATACTGAATGTACGAACCGCGAGCGATGCGCCGGCCGTCCTCCCGCGCCGCCCCGGGCCCTCCCGTCCGGCTGCGCCGAACCACCCGGACGATGTCGGGATGGCGCGCGGCGAGGCGGCGCAACTGGTCCGGCGTTCCGTCGTCCGACGCGTCGTCCACGACAACAACTTCGATCAGTCGATGCGTCTGATCGAGGACGCTTGTGACGGCCTCGGCTACCAGACGAGCGCGGTTGCACACCGGGATGATGGCGCTCACGAGGGGCATAGGTAACCCAATCTACCCCACCTCATCGCCCGTCGCTCCCATCGCCTCGTCGCCATGGCC
>CAZPGF010000108.1:0-9632 GCA_964586025.1 uncultured Planctomycetales bacterium | reverse complement strand
AAACGACGACGCGAATGCCGCACGCGATCAATGCCGCAACGGCGTCGTCGAACGCGGGCGAGACCTCGCTCTATCGGCCGAGGAGACGGTCGAGCGCGTCGCGCTCCCGACGCACGACGCCTTCCCCGATCTCTCGCGCGTCCCGGCTCATGCGCGCGGAGGATACCCGTGCGGTGGCGCGTTCTCGGGCTTCGCGCGCGAGGGCGCCGTGACCGTCCCGCGGTTCGCCGCGAGGAAGCGGGGCGGTGCCGCGCCCCAGGTTCCCCGATCGCGGCGTCTCGGCCGGTTCGCCCGGGGCGGTCCTGGCGTCGTGGCTCGTCGCGCTCGGGCTGGGTTCGTGGGCCGCGGCCCGTGCCCAGGCCGGCGCGGCGTCGTTCCTCGCGCCTCCGCTCGTGCTGGCCACGTCGAGTCGCGCGACGCGGGGACTCGCGCTGGCCGCCCTGATCGGACTCCTGACGACGACGGCGCCGGGCGCCGATGCGCCTCCGCTCGGCACGTTCCGGGCGGTCGCGGCACCCGCCGCGCCGAACGGTCTCTACCACGTGCGAGCGCGCTGCCTCGAGGCGGACCTCGTCGCGGTCGGCACCCAGCGCGTCCGTGTCGAGATCGCGGAGCGCGGCGGGGTCGAACTCGCCCGCCCCGAGGTGGCGGTCTGGCATCTCGAACCGCGACCCGGACTGATCCAGGGCCTGGCTCCCGGCGATCGGATCGCGGCGACGGAGCGCGTCGAGCGGCAGCGTTCCCGGATCGCGCACGCGACGGCGTGGCGGCGGATCGCGTCGGGGAGCGGACTCGCACGCTTCGTCCACGACCATCGCGCGGCCGCCGCACAGCGCCTCGATCGCCTCCTTCCGTCGCGCACCGCACCGTGGGCTCGCGCGCTGATCCTCGGCGATCGCAGCGCCATACGGCGGGACGAACTCGAGGCGTTTCGCGCGACGGGCCAGGCGCACATCCTCGCCGTGTCGGGCTTCCACGTCGCGCTGGTCGTCGCGTTCGCCTTGGTCGTCGTGCGACTCATTGGTGCCGGGCCTCGCGGCCAGGCCCTCGCCGCCGTGCCGGTGATCCTCGTCTACGTCCCGCTCGCGGGCGCGGCGGCATCGGCGGTTCGTGCGGGAGCCGCCGCCGCACTCGTCCTCTTCGCCCGCGCGAGCGGACGGCTCGGCGGCGCACGTCCGACCCTCATCGCGACCGCGTTGCTCCTGCTCGCCACCGATGCCGGGCGCACCGCCGACCTCGGCGCGTGGCTCTCGTTCGTTGCCGTGGCGGGACTGCTGCTGTTGACGCGTCCGATCACGACGGCCCTGATCCCCCCTCCGGACCTCGTGATCCCAGGGTGGCTTCCGGCACCGCGTGCGCCGATCCGGCGGGCCCTGGCCGTCTCGTTCGCCGCCTGGGCGTCCACGGCGCCCTGGATCGCGCTGGTCTTCGGTCGCATCGCGTTCGTCGGCCCGTTCCTGACGGTGCTGATCGTTCCGGCGATCTCCCTCCTGCTCGCCGCCGGGCTCCTGCTGCTTCTCGTCGGAGACGTTCCACCCCTCGCCTGGCCGTGCAGCGCGATCGTGACCCTCTGCGCCGATCTCGTCGGCGTCGCGCTGCGGGGCGTCGTCGCGTGCGGACTCGACGACGCCGCGGCGCGAGCAACCCCGTGGAACCTCGTCGCCTTCGCGCTGGCCTTCCCGGTCCTGGCGACGCAGCGCGACGCGCGCGGCGCGCGACGCGCGTTGGGCGTCGTCGCCGTCTGCATCGCGTTCCTCCGGATCGACGCCACGGCGGCTCTGCCGACGACGGCGGAGGGCTATGATCCCGCTCCCGTGTCGCTCGACGCCGCCCTCTGTCTCGCCGCACCGAAGGTCCCATCCCTGCCGGCCCTGATCGCGATCGCCGCGGGCGGCGCGGCGGCCGTCGCGTGCGCGGCGCACTTTGCGCGATGGCTCACCGCCCGTGCTGCCGCGCTGGCGTGGGCGCTCGGCATCGGCGCGACGGCCGTGCTGGGTGTCGAGGCCCTCGGTGCGCTCCTCGTGACGTTCGTCGTCGCGACGCTCGCCGGGAAGCTCCCGGGCCGGACGCGGGCCGGGCCCCGCGACGCCCGTCAGGTCGTGGCGAACGGTCTTCCCGCCGCCCTCGGCGTCGTCGTCGCCGCCGCCGGGATGGCGGACGTCGGCCTGGCGATGTTTCTCGGAGGCCTCTCCTGCCTCGGCGCCGACACCTGCTCGACCGAACTCGGCATGCGGTACGGGGGCGTGCCGCGCGATCTGCTCACCGCGCGCCCGGTGCGGAGCGGAGAGAGCGGCGGTGTGACGGCGGTGGGACTCCTCGCCTCGCTCGGTGGCGGTCTGCTCGCGCCCGTGACCCACCTGGTCGCCGCGGGATCGAACGCGCGCCTGGCGGCATGGGCGGCGGCGGCGGGCGTTGCGGGCGGTCTCCTCGACAGCGTGATCGGATCGCGATGGCAGCACCGAGCACGCGTTCCGGGCGACGATCGCATCGTCGAACCCCGCCTCGGCGACGCGACGAACCTCGAGCGCGTTCGGGGCCTCCGCGGTCTCGACAACGATGTCGTCAACCTCGCGAGCGGCCTCGTGGCCGCCGTCCTTTCCGCCGCGGCCGTCTCGATCGCCCGATGATGACGCCGCGTGATTACCGTCAACCCGCTGTCCAAATGACCCCGGGCGGTACCGTGGCGAGGCCGAACGCGATGAGCGACAACGCAAGCCAACGCTGCGACGCGGAATCGGTCGCCTTCACGGGAACCTCCCTTGATGGGGTTGCGACGGGCTGCCGAGTCGCACACCTGCGATGTCGATGAGCATCACGAGAACCACGGGCGTACGGACGGCAGGGGTAGTGACGCAGACGCCGCACCAATGTAAAGGCTGATCGCAACGACATCGCCCGACAGACCTAACCGACATTCCGCAGTCGTGCACGCCGTGTCTGGTGAATATCGCTCCTCCACAAGTCCTTTCGCTTCGGGGTGTTGCGTCATTCGTACTCGATAGCGCGGATCTCCATTAGGCCACGCAAGGCGGCCCGCTCCTCCTTGTGGATGGCGTCGAGGGTGCGCAGGCCAGCACGCAGGTCCTTGTAGCGAGCCACGTATTCCTGCGCCCACGCGACGTCGTCTTGGCGAACGAGTTGGCAGCGCTGGTGCCCCTCCCGGCTGCTGGCCAGGCGCCAAACGGGATGGGCCGGCTTCTTCGCGCAGTGGCAGGTGGGCTTGCCGCAGCGCTGCAGGATCCGGCTCAGGGTCCCGCGCAGCAGCGGGGAGGTGTCCAGGAGACGCTGCACGACGGCGCGGCGCCGACGCTCGAGCTGGCGCAGGACGCGGAGCTGGCTCGCGATTTGGTTCTTGGTCACCTGTCTTATTTAATGACAATGTCCGTATCGATACAAGAAAGGTCCCGCCCCGCCCCCTGCTCCAGGCCCACCTCCTGGGTCCCCACCCCCTCCTTGCCCACTTCCTCGAGCGCATGGACCTGCGCGGCATCCTGCGCAGCACGCTGGGGTCCGGCCTCCTGCGCGGGATGGACCACGCGGAGACGCTCTCCGTGCTGGTGCACAACGTGCTCACCTCCCGCGGCGCGCTCTACCGCGTGCCGGAGTGGGCACGGCGCATCGAGCCCTCGGCCTTGGGGCTCACGGCCGCCCAGCTCCACCGCCTGAACGACGACCGCTTGGCACGCAGCCTGGACGCCCTGGCCTCGGCGAGGGCGCGGAGCGTGTTCTTCCGCCTGGCCCTGCGGGCGATCAAGGACTTCGAGATCGAGTGCCCCCGGGTGCACTTCGACACGACCACCGTGACCCTCACGGGGCAGTACGCGACTTCCCAGGCGGAGCCGAAGATCACGTACGGCAAGAACAAGGCCCACCGGCCGGACCTGAAGCAGCTGCTCTTCGGCCTCAACATCAGCTCCGACGGAGCCGTGCCGCTGCTCCACCACGTGTGGAGCGGGAACCGGACGGACGACTCCGTCCACATCCGCAACGTCGACCTGCTGCGCGAGCTGTTGGGACGCGAGGACTTCGTGTACGTGGCCGACAGCAAGCTGTGCACGCGCCCCAACCTGGAGCACGTCGAGGCCTACGGAGGCTTCTTCGTGACCGTGCTGCCGCGCACACGCAAGGAAGACAAGTCCTTCCGCGACGCGCTGCGCCAGGGAACCCAGACGGCCCGCTGGCGCAAGATCCTCGAGAAGCCGCCGCAGCGACGCCACGAAGACGGGCCCGACATCTTTGCGAGCACGGCGCAGGGGCCGCAGCAGACCGAGGAGGGCTACCGGATCGTGTGGATCCGCAGCTCCCAGAAGGTGCGCCAGGACGCCACGAGCCGCGAGGACCGCCCGCGCAAGGCCGAGCTGGAACTCCAGCTCCTCGCCGGCCGCTTGGGCCGGGGGAAGCTACGCGCGCGCCGGGCCGTTCGGGAGCGGGCGGCCAAGATCCTGGAGCGCTTCAAGGTGGCCGACTTCCTCGGCGTCGAGGTCACCTCCTACGTGGAGAAGGAGCAGAAGTACCTGCGCCGCGGCCGCCCCCGGCCGGGGGATCCCACGCGCACGGTGCGGCACACCAGGTTGCGCTTGCGCTGGCGGCGGGACAAGGCGGCCCTGCGCGCGGAGGCGCGTGTCGATGGCGTCTTCCCCCTGGTGACCAACCAGACCACGACGACGAAGCGCGAGGTGCTGGAGATCTACAAGTTCCAGCCCTACCTTGAGAAGCGCTTCTCCCTGACCAAGTCCGAGTTCGCCATCGCGCCGATCTTCCTCAAGAAACCGCGACGCGTCGCTGGCCTGCTGCACCTGTACTTCATCGCGATCATGTGCTCGGCGCTCATCGAGCGGCAGGTGCGCCGGGCCATGCAGACCCAGGACCACAAGGCGCTCCCCATCCTGCCCGAGGGCCGCCCCACCACGACACCCACCACGCCGCGGATCTTGGAGAACTTTCAGGATGTCGGCTGGCAGGAGTTCAGGGAGGGGGAGCGTGCCATCGCGTTCCCCGTTGAACTCACCCCCTTGCAGGAGACCTTGATCGAGCTCGCCGGCGTCCCCAAGGAGCGCTACGCCTGAGACCGCCCCGGGCGGACTCGTAATTGCCCAGAACCTCCCTCGGTGACTGCGGAATGTGGTACCTAACACTTTGCAAGACATGATATCTTGACCGGCTTGGCCGCGAGAAGCGGCTGAATGGGCGGTAGAGAGAGGCTGCGGGCGGGGGCATTCTAGCGACATCGCACGAAGAATCGACAGCAACCGGGGAAGCGACACCGAATCAAGGCGAGATGGCCCGATGGTAACGCACGATTGACCGTTGCAACAAGGAAACCTGCCGTACATCCTGCCGTAGATGAGGCAGGATCGGCCCCCGCGGCGGTCGATTTCGACCTCGGCGACGCTTCGACGCGCGAGACGAGCCGGAATCGCAGAACATCGAATCCGGGCCGAAATCGCCTGGACTTCGCACTTTCTGCGACGGCGGAAAGTGGTGCCCGCTCTAGGACTCGAACCTAGGACCCGCAGATTAAGAATCTGCTGCTCTAACCAACTGAGCTAAGCGGGCACGCCAACGAATCGACGCGACGCCGGAGTATGCCCCGCATCGCAAAGTTCGGAAGAAGCGGCGCACGAGGTCAGCGAGGCGGGGGGAAGCCACCACCGCGCGGAGGAGGGAATCCGCCTCCCGCGTCGCCGCCGCCCGGAGGGGGGAATCCGCCTCCCGCGCCACCGCCGCCCGGGGGGGGAAACCCGCCTCCCGCGTCGCCGCCGCCCGGAGGGGGGAATCCGCCTCCCGCGCCACCGCCGCCCGGGGGGGGAAACCCGCCTCCCGCGTCGCCGCCGCCCGGAGGGGGGAATCCGCCTCCCGCGTCACCGCCCCCCGGAGGCGGCGATCCGCCACCCGACCCGCTTCCACCGGGAGGCGGGAAGCCCGAGTCGGATGGCGGCGGCGTCGGGGAACCCGGCGCCGAATCGACCGCCGGTACGCCGAGCCCCGCGCAGGCGGGCTGCACGATGCGTCCGGCAGGTCCCGCTGTTGCGCCGTGCCCGGCGGCCCCCTTCGGACATAGCAACTCGTCCGGAGAACGATCGGGCAACGTCGTCGGTTGACCGCGTGCCTCCGGACACCCGGCGTCGATCCACTGCGCGATGCGAGCCGTGTCGGCGTCGGACAGCGGCGGCACGCCGACCGGCATCCGGCGAACCGGCAACTCGATCTGCTGCGAACCGATGCACGCGATCAGGTTCTGGCCGCGCATCGCGCGGATCAGGTTCGACTCGGCGCTGTGCCAAGGCACGAGGAGGCGAACGCTGCGGGCGCCGGCGGGCGTCTCGTGCTCGAAGACGAGATCGACGAACGAGGCGTAGTCGAGGCGCCAGAAGTTGCCGTGCGGGGCGGACTTCGCCGACTTGCCGAGGCCCTCGAGAAGGGCCTGAACCTCGGCGTAGCCGAGATCGGTTGCGGGCGCGGGGCCCGGCGCGCCGGGTTCGGGCGCCGCGGGTGCCTCGGTCGGGCTCGGGGACGGCGCGTCCGCCGCCGGGACGCCGTCGGCGGGGCAGCCGATCTCGAACGGGATGTCGGCGAAGTCGAGGGCGAGCGACCAGAGCCCCCGTCGCTTCTGGTAGACGCGGATGAAGCGCCCCTTCTCGCTGACGAGATGCCCGTCGTCCGTGCGCGACTGCTGGTAGATCCGACCCATCGCGATGACGTAACTGCCCTCCTGGTGGACGGTCTCCGGCTCGAAGTCGTAGCGGACCTCGCGCAGCTGGAAATCCGTCACCTCGCCGTTGCACAGGTTGACGAAGTAGCGTTCCCAGCGCGCCGTGACGTCGTCCCGGCCGACCACGCCGCCCTTCTCGAACCCGCTGCGGAACAGCGTCGGACGAGTCCCGTCCGGCCAACCCCAGGCGGCCAACTGGTCGACGTCCTTGCGACGCATCGCTTCGGCGAGGTGGCACTCCAGCACCTCGATCTCCTTCGGCGGATGGCGGTACCGCAGAAGGATCTGCGACGAGTCGTGGCCCCATGCGGTGCGCACGTGGTTCACGACGTCGACCACCTCCTCGTTGCTGAGCAGGGGACCCCAGGCGGGCATCTGCGTCCCGGCCACGCCGGTCACCACGCGCGACAGCAGGCGGACCGGGTTCTCGGCGACCGCGAGATCCTTCGTGTTGCGCAGTTCGGCCACGCGCAAGGTGGACGGATCGAGCGCGTCGCGACGACCGCGCCCGTCCTCACCGTGGCAGCGCGCGCACGTGTCGACGTAGATCCGCTCGCCTCCGCCGGTCGCCGGCGGCGCGTCGACCGCCGCCGCGACCCGGGAGGCGAGCCGCGGATTGATGACGTAGTAGAGGGTCCACGCGGCGACCGCGAGCAGCAGGACCCACGCCCACGTCGGCACCGGCTGGGGCGTCTCCGCCTGCCGGGGTTCGAAGTCGACCTCGGTGTTGCCCGCGTACGCATTGATGATGAGTTCGACCTGCCCACCGATCGTCTGTCCGGGTTCGAGTCCGGACACCGTGACGGCGACGCCGTTGCGAACCTGGAACGGGATCTTCCGCACGGTCGGCGGCGCGAGGCCGTTGCTCGCTTCCACGCGGAGCACGTGCTCGCCGTCGGCGAGGTGGATCGTGCTGAAGGTGAAGCGCAGCGGCGGCTCGGCGATCTGGAACGGCTCGTCCTGATCGTCGAGATAGATCTTGATCGGTTCCTTCGCGGCTTCCGTCACGACGTCCGCCTTCCGCCGACGTCGGCCCCCGCGGCGACCTCGATGCGCGCCGGGTCCTCGATCGCCAGCCGTTTGATGTGGTCCGGTTCGTTCTCGCCGGGATGGAGGGTGAGGCGGACGGACCGGATGAGCGCCCAGGCGAAGGCGAGTCCGCCGACCGCGATCGCGACCCACGACGCCGGCTCGAGGGGACCGCTGATGTGCGCGAGGGAGGTGGTCATCGCCGCGCTCCCTGCAACGAGAGGAGGTACTCGACGAGCGCGACCGCGTCGGGCGTCGCCCAGAGGGTCGGCCCGTCGCCGACGCCCTCGATCCGCGCCACGGGCTCGTAGCCGACCGCGTCCTCGGGCGGCCTCTCGACGTAGAGGAAGCGGTAGGCGGGCATCACGCTGTCGGGAGAGACGGAGCGCGGGTCGTGTAGGTGCCAGTGGTGCCAGTCGGTGCCCGGCAGCCGGGCACCGACGCCGACGAGATCGGGGCCCGTGCGCTGGGTGCCGAGCAAGGCCGGGGCTTCGTGGTCGTAGTGGGACGCACCGGTCACCTGGTCCGAGAACCGGCGGTCCGCGGCGAGGACCGGCACGATCCGGCCGTCGTCGACCACGAGCGCGAGGTGCTCGTCGCCGCGGACCTGCTGCGTGTGGCAGGTCACGCAGTTGTACGAGAGGAAGACCTCCCGACCGCGCTCGACCAGCGCATGGGGCGCCGCGCGGCGGGCCGTCGCCTCGCGATCGCGCTCGATCTCGGCGGGGATCACGGCGCAGACGATCACGAGGAACACGTAGATCGCCGCCGGAAGGACCAGGATCATGCGATGGCTCTGGTGGATGTTGAAGACCATCCTCACGCCCCTTCCCGGCCGAGGCCCGACGCTCCCTGCTCGCCGAAGGCCATCGAGAACGCGCCGGGGCGCATTCTCCAGAGGGCGATCGCAAAACAGATGTGGCTCGCCAGCATCAGGATCCCGCCGACCGCGCGCCAGACGAGGTACGGCGACATCGCACGCACGCTGTCCATGAACGGCCGGTCCAACCACGCACGTCCCTGCAACTCCCCCCCGATGCACATCGACAGGACGTAGATCAGGATGCCCGCCAGCGCGAGCCAGAAGTGCACACCGACGAGGGCGACGGGAGGCTCGCGTCCGGTCAGTCGAGGGAGCAGCCCGTAGACCGCCCCCCAGGCGAGGAAGCTCACGAACGCGTACATCGCAAAGTGGGCGTGCCCGACCGTGTAGTGCGTCAGGTGCAGCGTCTCCTGGACCCACGGCAGGGCTTCCGCGCTACCCTGCAGCGAGGCGAGCCCGTAGGCGATCACGCCGACGACGATGAACGGCAGCGCGTAACTGTGGGCGATCGCCAGCCGTTCACCGCGCATCGTCATGAGGAAGTTGCCCGTGCTCGCCCAGACCGGGACGATCATCGCGACGCTGAACACGACCGACGTCGTCTCCAGCCACTGCGGCAGCGGGGTGTGGACGTAGTGATGCGTGCCGATGACGGTGTAGAAGACGATGTGGGAGAAGAACCCGAGCACGCCGAGCGCGTACGAGTAGATCGGCTTGTTCAACAGTTTGGGCAGCGCGTAGTAGGTCAGGCCGACGGCCATCGGCGTGAAGAACATGCCGACCGCGTTGTGGATGTAGTACCCGTCGATCACCCGGTCCGCCATGCCGCTGGTCCAGCGCCACTGGTAGCCCATGACGACGACGATCGCGATCCACACCAACGCCGAGAGGATGAACCACCCGGAGATGTAGACGCCCTTCACCTGGCGCCGCCCCAGCATCCGGTAGACGAGCACGGCGAGCAGCAGCACCGCGATCGCGATCGGCAGCATCGCGGGGAGGACGAACTCGCGGTACTCGCGCCCCGCGTTCACATGACCCGTCAGGAGCAGCAACACGCCGATCGCG
>CAZPGF010000107.1:0-9664 GCA_964586025.1 uncultured Planctomycetales bacterium | reverse complement strand
TGTTATCACGACGATCGTGTCGGCGATCGGACCGTTCGTGCACCAGAGCTTCTCGCCGTCGAGGACCCAGCCATCGCCGTCCGCGGTTGGCGTCGCGGTGGTTCGAAGGCGGGCCGGGTCGCTCCCGGCCTCGGGTTCGGTCAACGCGAAGGCGCTGACGGCGCCGTTCGCCATGCGGGGCAGGTAGCGCGCCTTCTGCTCCTTCGTGCCGAAGAGCTTGACCGGGGTCGGCACGCCGATGCTCTGGTGACCGCTCAGCATGATCGCGGTGCTCGAGCACCACGTGGCGACGCGGGCGATCGCGCGGTTGTAGGCGCTCTGCGTGAAGCCGTGGCCTCCGTACTCGCGCGGGATCTTGAGGCGGAACGCGCCGGCCTCATGCAGGGCGGCCATCGCCTCGTCGGAGATGGCGCCGTCGCGCGCGACGCGCTCCGGATCGAGGTGGTCTCGCAGCGCCGCCTCGATCCGAGCGATGACCGGATCGGCCTCCGCGAGCGCGACTGGGTCGGGCTCCGGCCACGGCACCACGCGATCGCGGTCGAGGCGGCCGAGGAACAACTCGGCGGCGAACGAGGGGCGCGTTCGCGTCGCCTCGCGCGCACCCTCCGCGACGTGCAGCGACTCGGCCCGGGCGTCGGAGCGGGGCTCGGGGGCGGACATCGACGCCCGGACGATACGGTGGGGGACTTCATCCGGTACCGTTGGCGACCACCGCTTTCCCGGACCGACGAGGTGCCGCGGATGGGTACGGAGCCCGCCTCTCGATGTCGCTGCGCACGAAGCTCCTGGCCACGGCGATCGGGCTGCCGCTGTCGATCCTGCTGATCGCCCTGGCCCTGGTTCGGGACGCCGACCGACGCGAGTACGCGACCGCCCAGGCCGTGATGACGCTCTTCGAGCGCGGCCAACGAAGCACCTGGCGCGAGTTCGGGCGAGCCATCCTCGATGAACTCGACGGCGGCGTGCTGCAGCAGGCGTGGGTGTTCCGCTGGGCGCGCGAGGACACCGAGGAGTCGATGGACGAACTGTGGACGGCGCGCGTCTTCTTCTCCGAGGAAACGGGCCGACTCACCGAACCGGACCTCGACCCGCTGAGCCACTCCGCCCTGTACGAGCGCGTCCGGAGTCAGGCGGTCGCCCTCGTCAACGACTCTCGTTCGGGGCTCGTGTCGTTCGAACACGCTGCGATCGACGAGGCCCCGCGGCACCTCACGCCGCCCCGCGCGGAGTGGGTCGCGACCTATCGCCTGCACGGCGACGACCTGACGATCCTGCCGTCGGATCTCTCCCGCGGCCGCCGATTCGCCGTCGTCGCCGAGACGCGGCGCCGCGGTTCGCTCGTGCAGCACCTCTACGTCGTCCTGGCGGCGGGCATCCTCGCGCTCGGCATCCTCGGCTGGTTCGCGGTGTCGCGCTGGGTGATCCGGCCGATGGAGCGATTGGCGAGCGCCGCGGATGCGCTCGCCGAGGGGCGGCGACTCGATCCGCTGCCGGTGCGCAACGGGCGTCTCGACGAACTCGGACGAACCACCGACGCGTTCAACCGGATGGCGCGCGAGATCCGCGCCTACCAGGAGCATCTCCAGGATCGGATCGCCGAGGGCCTCGAAACGATCCGACGCACCGAACAGCACCTCGCCATCGCCCAACGTCTTGCCGCCACCGGCAAACTCGCGGCGGGTCTCGCGCACGAGATCAACAACCCGCTCGGGGGGCTGCGCAACGCGGTGCGCTCCCTGTCCCGGGGCGACCTCGCGCCGGATCGGCAGGCGGTGTACCTGGACCTGCTCGACGAGGGGCTCGATCGGATCGAGCACATCGTGAAGCGCTTTCTCGCCTTCACGCCGAGATCCGCCCAGGCGCGTCGCACCGATGTCGTGGAGGTCGTCGAGCGGGGCATCGCGATGGCGTCGCATCGACTGGTCCAGGCGAAGGTCGACGTCCGCACCCGCCTTCTCGACCACGGCGAAGCGATCGTGTTCGGCGATCCGGTCGAGTTGCAGCAGGTCGTGCTGAACCTCCTCCTCAACGCCGCCGATGCGCTGGACGGTCGCGACGCGCCGCGGTGGGTCGAGGTGTCCGTCGATCACGACGCCGACCGTCAGGTCGTGTTGCGTGTCAAGGACTCCGGTCCGGGCATCCCCCCGGAGGACCAGGCGCGTTGCTTCGACATGTTCTTCACCACGAAGGG
Organism: uncultured Planctomycetales bacterium; assembly: GCA_964586025.1. Taxonomy (GTDB): domain Bacteria; phylum Planctomycetota; class PLA2; order PLA2; family JAEUHO01; genus JACKGW01. Next base: position 7,473 of record CAZPGF010000107.1, on the reverse strand, counting down.
CGTCGGCGAGGGCAGCGGCATGGGCCTCGCGGTGGCGCACTCGATCGTCACCAACCACGGCGGCTCGATCGACCTGTCCAGCCCGCCCGGCGAGGGAGCCACCTTCACCGTGCGCCTGCCGCGGGCATCGGACGGAGCGAGCGACGACCCCGTGACGCCGGCGTGACGCTCGGCGAGAACGCCCGCGCGAATGCCGTCCGGGTGCGTCTCCGCCGTCGTACAGTAGGGGGTCGTCACGTCCGGGAGGAGGTTCCCATGTCCGCCGCCGGGTCCCGTTCTCTGTCGCCTCGCGCCGCGTTGTGGATCGGTTTCCTCGCCGGGGGGTGGGCGGCGACGCTCGCCTGCGGCGCGTTCCTTTGGTTCTCCAAGTCGGGTACGCCCTCGCTCGTCCGCGAGGCGGCGGCGGACGAGGGGGACCCGGCGTTCGGCGACACCGATGGGTCGGCGACCGACGGACCCGACCTGATCGACAGCCTGTTCGGGAACTCGCCTACCAGCCCGAACAGTCCGCGGTCCCGCACCGGGATCCCCGCGGTCAGCGTGCCCGGGGGCGGCACGAGCGACTCCAACAATCGCGCGATCGCCCTGTCCGCGTCGATCGGCGGCGGGGAGAGCGCCGTCTACTACTTCGACACGGTCGCCAACCGCGTCCTCGTCTATCAGTACAAGGGGCGGCTCTCGTCGAGCGATCGTCCGCTCCGAGCCGGCGACGCCGGCGGCCTACGCCTGCTCGCGGCGCGCCACATCGACTACGACCTCCAACTCCACGGCTACCGCGATCTGTCGGAGAACACTCGCAACCAACTCCGGGCGGCGTTCGAGAAGGCGATGGGGAAGGCCACGAACGCTAAGTAGGGGCTGGCCCTGCCCGTCCGGCCCGGCCCACCGCCGCGCGACCCGGCCCGCCCGAACCACTCCGCCCGACCAGCCCGCCCGATTCACCCGGCCGGGCCGCAGGTGGCCGAGGCGCGGCGGCCGCGGGGGGAGGCGGTCGGGATCGGGAGCGCTCCGCGAAATCCGCTCGGGGGCCGGGACACGGACCTTGCTCCGGACGACCGTTTCTGCGATGCTTCTCGACGCGGGAGCCCGCGTCGCCTTGGGAGGGGCGCCGGGCACGAGTTCCCGTAGGCAGGGCCCCGAGCTCGGTCGTACCGTAGACGCACACAGTCAGGCGCCCGTCGGCCCGACGACGGTTCCCATGGGGAACGCGCGGGTCGGCTCGGCTGCCGGGAGGTTTCCCGTGGCGAAGTCCAAGAGCGGCGAGTTCTACAGCTTCGACGAAGTGCTTCGGCAGCTGAACATCGACGAGAACCGCCTCAAGCGTCTCGTTTCCGAGGGCGAGATTCGCGCGTTCCGCGATGCGGGCCAGATGAAGTTCAAGCGCAGCGAGATCGACGGGCTTGCCGGTCGGGGCGGTCGTGGCGGCGGATCGTCGGAGTCGTCGCTCACGGAGATCAGCCTCGAGGACGACGACAGCCAGCCGACCGTGAACGTCGGCGCGGGCGTCGGCGACACGCTCGGCGACGATCTCCTCGCCGAACCCGACCTCACCGCGACCGGTGGCATGCGGACCGCGGAGATCTCCAGCCAGGACACGTTCATCGATCAGGGCGACGTGGGCATGAGCACGGAGCCGATCGACTTCACCGAGGACGCGGATCTCTCCGAGGAGGACGAGGTCGAGGACATCGCCGCCAGCGGACGGCGCTCGGCCGCGCGCGGCGCGGCGCAGACCCAGCGTCGGCCGGCGCCCGCCGCGACCTACGAGGAGGCCCGCACGCCGGCGCTGATGGTGATCGCGCTGTTGCTGACCGCCCTGATCGGTTCGTACGCCATGCTCGTCGCGAGCAGCGGCACGCGCCAGCGGAGCAACCGCGTCACCGAGTGGTCGTCGAAGACGTTCGGTCCGGACGACCATCCCCTGAAGGTCTCGGACCGCGCGCCGAACGAGTAGGTCCCGGCGAGTCGACCGGGTAGTTGCATCCCGGCGAGGCGATCCGGGCCGCCGGACGTGCTCCGGCTCCAAGGGCCTATCCCCATGGGTTCTTAGGTCGGCATCCAGCCGCGTTCGAGGAATGAGACGTAGCGTCCGTCGCCGATCACGACGTGGTCGAGCACGCGGATGCCGACGAGATCGCCGACGGCGACCAGACGGCGCGTCACTTCATGGTCCTCGGGACTTGGTTCGGGATCGCCGGACGGATGGTTGTGGACGAGCACCATCCCCGCGGCGGCGGCGCGGATCGCCGGCGCGAAGACCTCGCACGGGTGGACGAGACTCGCCGTAAGGATCCCCTCCGACACGGTCACCTCGGCGAGGACGCGGTTCTTGCCGTCCACGAGGACCGTCAGGAATCGCTCCTTCTGGACGTCGCGCAGCACGACGTGCATCGCCTCGAAGATCTGCTGGCTGCTGGCGAGGCGCGCGCCGCGCACGAGCGGCTCCGACGCGACCCGCTTGCCCAGGCCCAGGGCCGCGACGACGCGACGAGCGGTGGTCCGTCCGAGGCCGTGGCAGACGATCAACTCTCGGGCGGACGCCCGCGCGAGACCGCGCAGTGATCCGTAGGACTCGATCAGATCGTGCGCGAGGCGAGGAGCGCGGCGCAGGCCGGCGTTGCCCAGCAGAAGACTCAGCAGTTCGGGATTGCTGAGCGCTTCGACGCCTCGCCCTTCGAGGCGAAGCCCGGGATCCGAGTCCGCAGGCCGAGACGCCCGAACGGGGGGCGGAGGAACGGGGAGGGAAGCCGAGGAGGGCGCGGTGGTCATGCGCCCGACTCCACGCAGCGGGGGCCGTCCCGGTCACCGGTCCGTCGAGTCGGTGGGACTCGGGCGGGGGCCGCCGGGAACGACGCGAGGGGACTCCTTCGACTCCCGGCGTCGCGGCTTCGGTGGCTTCGCCTACGCGGTCGCCGCGGCGGCGGTCGCGGCGAGGTCGGCCTCGTCGCGCACGCGGACGATCTTCGCCTCGACGAGGCCGATCACCGCGCTGAAGACCATGTAGAGGGCCAGCGCCGCCGTGTAGTTGTACAGCAGGAATGCGAAGAAGATCGGCAGCCACTTCATCATCCGCATCTGCTGCGCCTGCTGCTCGTCGGCGGGCTTCGGCATGCTGCGGTAGTGGAGGATCGACACGACCACCATCAGGATCGGCAGGATGTTCAAGGCATCCAGCCGGAACAGCCCGAGATCGAACAGCGTGGTCCCGAACGGGATCAGGCGATCCGGCCCGGCGAGATCCTTGATCCAGAGGAACGGCTCGCCCCAGAGCGTGTACTCCGTCCGCAGGCCGGAGAACAGCGCGAAGAAGATCGGGATCTGGATCAGCATCATCAGGCAGCCGCCGGGGAAACCGATGCCGTTCTCGCGATAGAGCTTCATCTGCTCCTCGCGCAGCTTGCGCGGATTGTTCGCGAACTTCTGCTGCAGCTGGAGCAGCTTCGGCTTGACCTTCTGCACCTTGCGGCCGTACCGGCGCATCGACAACTGGTTGCGGATCGAGATGGGCATCAGGCCGCCGCGCACGGTCAACGTCATGAAGATCACCGCGAGACCGGCGCTGCCGAGCAACTTGCGCCACTGGTCGTAGATCCACAGCAGGAAGCGTGTGATGAGGTCCGGGGCGCCCGGGTAGGTGAGCGCCGGGCGCAGCGCTGCGTAGGCGTCGTGCGCGAGCGTCGCGCGATCGAGGGGGCCTGTGTACAGCGTCAACGTCGCGGCGGTGACGCTCGAATCGGTCGCGGCGGCAACGGGCACCTGGATCACGGCCCAGGCGTGGTGCATCTGCGCCGCGCCGTCGCGGATGCGGCGCTTGAGCAGTTCGTCCGTCGCCGCGTCGCGACCGCGTTCGGAGCGGAACCACGCGAGGAGGTTGGCCTCCATGGCCGGCCGGCGCGCGGCCTCCTCGCCGGTTCCCCAGATCCGGGCGATCGGGCTCGTCCGACCGGCCGCGGAGTCCGCGTAGCACGCCGCGAGGAAGTAGTTCGAGCGGACGCCAAACAGGCGCACGTGGTCGGGGAGTCCTCCCAGACCGGTGTCGATGGGGTTCACCGCCCAGACGAGTTCGTCACCGCTCGCGGCATCCGAGGCCGCCTGGCGCATCACGACGAACGTGCCGGGCGTTCCGAACGCGCCTTCGAACGTCTCGCGCAGGAGGCCCGACGCCACCAGCACGCCGACCTCGACCTTGTCCGGGCCGCTCCCGCGCAGGCGCTTGGCGGAGAGATTCAGGCCCAGGTCGTAGCGCCCCGCCTCCGCCGGCAGGATCCAGCGCTTGCGCCAGAGCACGCCGTCGGCGCCCTCGAAGGTGAATACCACGTCGTCCTCGGGGGTCGCTCGTTCGGCCGCCTCGTCGCGCGTCCAATGGAGCGTCCGTTGCGGACCCGCCGGCTCGTTGCGGCGGTCCGGCGTGTAGGGGCGGTCGCGCGGCGCGGTGACGGTCGGGTCGCTCTGCCCGTAGAGCATCGTCGGATCGGCCGGCACGATCAGGTCGATCGGCTTGCCGGCGCCGGGTTCGATCGCGGACTTCAGCGAGATGCTCTCGACCGCGCCGCCGAGCGTCGTGAACGTGACGACCATCTCCGGCGTCTCGCGCCGGATGGTGGCGGCCGCCGCGCTCGCCTGGGGCTCCTCGGCGTCGGGCGCCGCATCGTCGCCGGCGGGCGCCGCGGGTTCTCCGTTCGGCGCGACGGGCGGGGGGGCGCCGGCCGGAGCATCCTCGGGAGCGGCCGCCGCCGACTCCTCGCCTCCGTTCGGCTTCGGCGGTGTTGCCTTGCGCGGAGCCGAGAACAGCATCGTCCACAGCGTCACGGCTGCGAAGGACAGGACCACGGCGAGCAGCATCCGACGTTCCATCGCGCGCGATTCGCTCCTCTTGAAGGGCCCGGAAGTGTAGCGTTCCCCCCGCCCGCGGAACCTCGCGCGCCCGACCCCCGCGCGCGGTTGCGGCCGCGGGCGATCAGCGTCCTACGAGCAGGCGATCCGCGAGGAAGTTCGGGATCCGCTCGATCGCGTAGATCTTGTCCACGGTGGACTGGACGTCGTACTCGACCCGGTGGAAGCGGACGATCCGCCCGTCGAAGGTGCAGTAACTCGCTCGCGGATCGCCGTCTCGGGGTTGTCCGACGCTGCCCGTGTTGATCAACACCTTGCGATCGCCGAGTTTCTCGAGGTCGATGGCGCCCTTCAGCGCATCGGGCGAGGCGTGCTTGAAATCGCTGGTGTAGACATGCGGGATGTGGCTGTGCCCGATGAAGCACACCCGCTTGACGAGGTCGAAGATCCCCTGGATCTTCTCGCGGTTCTTGATGTCCGCCGGGACGACGTACTCGCGCGTCGGCACGCGCGGGCTGCCGTGCGTGTACATCACGTCGCCGTCCTCGACGATCTGCTGCATCGTGCCGAGGAAATTCCAGAGATCGTAGTTCTCCGTCCGGTCGAACTCGGGCGAGTTGAGTTGGTCCTTCGTCCACTCGAGCGACGCGCGCGCCTTCGGATTGAAGTCCTCGCCGTAGAACATGACCGCCTCTTCGTGGTTGCCCATGATGGCGACCTCGGAGACGAAGAGCCGCTGCAGGCACTCGCGAGGATTCGGGCCGTATCCGATGATGTCGCCGAGGCAGACGATCCGCCTGGCGCCACGCGACGCGGCGTGCTCGAGCACCCGATCCAGGGCCTCGATGTTCGCGTGGATGTCGGCGAGAATCGCGATGGACACGGAGGGGCGGCTCCTGCGACGCCCGGTCGGCCGGGCGGGAGGGCGTGCATTATGGGGCCCCGCCCGATTCGTTCCGCGTCGAATCCGCCCACGCGCGGCAGCGGACCGATTCCCCGACGTTGCAACCAGATATGGTGGAGGTATGCTCCGGAGGCCACCACGGATGGGGGCGGTGCGGCCCGAGGCACCGTTTCCCGACCGGATCGGGTGGCGAGGTCGTCGAGTGCGCGGGGCCGGAGGGCGGGTCGTGCGCTCGGAGGTCGCTGGTTCCCTGGGTCGGTTGGGAGGGGCGTCACGCCATGCGCTGCCCGTTCTGCAAGACCGACGACGACAAGGTGATCGACAGCCGCGCGAGCAACGACGGCTACGCGATCCGGCGGCGCCGCGAGTGCACCTCGTGCGCGCGGCGATTCACGACGTACGAGCGGATCGAGGAGAGCCCGCTTCGCGTCGTGAAGAAGGATCAGCACCGCGAACCGTTCGATCGACGCAAGATCCTGTTCGGGCTGATCAAGGCCTGCGAGAAGCGGCCGATCCCGATCTCGGTGCTGGAAGACATCACGACGCGGATCGAGAACCGCGTCCTGGAGGAGTTCGAGAGCGAGGTTCCCAGCACGTACCTCGGTGAACTCGTGATGGAGGAGTTGCGCAGGGTCGATCAGGTCGCCTACGTCCGGTTCGCCTCCGTCTATCGTGAGTTCGAGGACGTCACCGAGTTCCTGCGCGAACTCGAGGGGATGCTCGATCGGCGCCATCCGACACGAAGCCGGGGCGCGAAGGGCAAGGTCGAGTCCGCGGCGGGGAAGTCCCGCCGCGGACGCGCCACCCCGTCGAAGGGCGCGGGCAAGGCGGGCAAGGGCGCGTCGAAAGGCGTGGGTCGGGGTCGGGGAGCGGCCGGCCGCGCGGGGCGAGGCGGTTCCGACGCGAGCGGGGAGGATTAGCGCATGACGCCGCTGCGCCAGATCCGCAAACGCGACGGCCGGCTCGTCCCCTTCGAGCGCGGGAAGATCGCCGACGCCATCTTTCGCGCCGCGCAGGCGGTCGGAGGCGAGGACCGATTCCTGTCGGAGCAACTCGCCGGGGTGGTCGAGGCGCGGGTCGCGTCGCGCGTCCGCGGAATCCCGACGATCGAGGACGTCCAGGACGCCGTCGAGAAGGTCCTGATCGAGGCCGGGCACGCCCGCACCGCCAAGACCTTCATCCTCTATCGGGAGCGCCGGAGCGAGGTGCGGGCCGGGCGTGGCCGGGCCGCACGCAAGGGGCGGGCGGTTCGCGGTGCCGCCGACGCGCCGGTCGGCCCGCACCCCCTGCTCGGGGGAGATCCACGGCCCGGCCGCCCCGGAGACGCGACCGAACTCACGCGTCTCGACAAAGCTGGCCTGGCCGAGGCACTCGGCGACTCGCTGGGTCTCGCCCGCACCGAGGCCGAGGCGGTCGCCCGAGCGATCGAGGAGCGCATCGTCCGATCGGGCCGCGCGCGGATCTCGCGCGCGACCTTCGACGCGCTCGTCCGCGCGGAACTCTTCGATCGGGGGCTCGGCGACGCGGAGATCGCGTCCCTCGGCGGCACGTTGCCCGCCGAGGAGGTGGACGATTGGCTCGACCGCGGCATGACCGCGCGGCGCGCACCGCAGCCGGCCGCGTTGGCGGAGGCGGCGGGCGAGGCGCTGTTCGCGCGCCACCTGCTCGATCGACGCCTTCCGACCGCCGTCGCCGAAGCGCATCGCATCGGTGACATCCACCTCTACGACCTCGGC
>CAZPGF010000106.1:0-9676 GCA_964586025.1 uncultured Planctomycetales bacterium | reverse complement strand
GGTGAAGAATTCCTGCCCGTCGGCGAAGGGGTCCCACGGCGGCAGGGGGTTCGTCTTCCAGAGCTCCTTTTCCCACCAGTACGTCCATCGGCGCGTGACGAGCATGATCTGACGCTGCGTGCTCGTGTGGCGGAGCGTGTCGCCCTTCATGTCGAACGTGCGATCGAGCACGCCGTCGATCAAGCGCAGCGTGGTGTCGATCGTCGCCGTGATCGACTTGTACTCGATGTTCGACGGCACGTCCTCCCAACCGTTCGATTGATCGTGGAGGCGCTTGAACTCGGCGATCAACCGCCCGGCGACGGGTCGCCCCTGCGCCTGGAACCACTTCTCGGCCTCGCGCTGGTCGCGACCGCCGCGGCGGATGCCCTCGAGATGGGTTTCGGCCTGTTCGCGAATCGCCACATCGACCTCTTCCGGCCACGGGAAGTCCTTCAGCGTGACGTCGGAGACGCTCGTCGGACGACGCTTGGGCGGCTCGGGCGCCGGCGCCGGCGCGGTGGTGTCCGGCGACCCGGCGGGCGCGGCGGGCGACCCCGGCGAGGCCGGGGACGCCGACGAGGCGGCGGGTCGGCTGGCAGCCGGCGGGGTCGTGCCCTGCGACGAGCCCATCGCGACCGGGGCGCTCGTCCCGGCGCGGTCGTCCGTCGATGCGGACGTGTCCTTGTTCGGTTCGTCGTCGCCGCCCTTCGACGACATCGCGACGACCACGATCACCGCCATCACGACGACCCCGACCGCACTCAGGATCAACGGCGCGTTATTGCGCTTGCGCGTCGGATAGCCACCGCGCCGACCCGCGCCGTCGTCCTCCACCTCGGGAGCCCGCGACCGACCACGCGACGCACCGCCTCCGCGAGGGGCGCCCGCGCCCCGCGACGGCGGTGCGGAGCGACTCGGCGCGGCGGAACGACTCGGCGCAGCGGAACGACTCGGCGCGGCGGCGCCGCGACGCACCGGCGCCGACGGCGCGGCCGGCGCGGACCGACCACCGAAGTCGGAGAGGTCCATCACCGTGCTGCACTCGCGACAGGTGAACGTGGCCGGAGGATTCGGCGGCAGGCGGAATCGCTTGCTGCACGTGGGGCACTGAACGACCTGGGACATGGGCACCCTCGCGGAAGGACGTCGGATCGGCGCCGCGCATCCTACCCGCGCACGGGGCGGCGAGCCTCCCCCGTACAGTCACCGCTGATGGATCGAGATGCCGCCAGCCGATACCGCCGACTCGCCGCGCTCCACCGCGCGGGCGTCGCATGGACGACCGCGGTCGGCGACGTCCTCGGCCCGTCCGCGGCCGATCGGATTCGCCGAGGCTCGCCGCTCCACGAGGTGCTGGTGCCCGACCCGGCCCCCCTCGACCGCGCGTTGATCGAGGCGGGCGACGCGAGCGGCCAACTCGGCGACGTGCTCGAACGGCTCGCCACGCGACACGAGTTGCTCGCGCGCACCCGGAGTTCGGCGGCTCGTGCGCTCGCCTACCCCCTCGTGCTCGCGCACGTCGGCGCGCTCCTCATGGCCGTTCCCGACTGGGTTGCCGGACGCCCCATCGCCGGTCTGCGGTGGTCCGTCGCCGTTCTCGCGCTCGCGTGGGGACTCCACGCGGGCGCACGTCATCTGCTCTCGCCGGGTGCGGGCACCGGCACGCCCCGACGGAGCGTGCGTCGGCGATGGTGGAACGCGGGGCGCGTGCTCGACGCGGACGTGCGGGCGCTGCTCGCGCTCGCCGACGCGCACGACGCGGGAATCCGCCTGGATCGCGCCTCGCAACTCGCCGCCGACGCGGGCGCAGGCGGTCGCGTCGCGGCGGATCTCGTCATCGGCGCCGACGCCGTGCGACGCGGACGCCTGCTGTCGTCGGCGTGGCATGCGACGCCGGAGTCCATTCGCGCCGAACTCGTGACGGCTGAAGGCGCCGGGAACCTCTCGGCGGCCTGTCGCCACGGCGCCGCACGCCTCGGCGAGGACGCGACGTCGTGGCGAACCCGGATCGAGGCGATGGTGCCGACGATCGGCCTGCTCGCCATCGGCGCGTTGATCGCCGCGCGGCTGCTCGCGTTCTACGCGGACATGTTCTCCCGCTTCGCGATGCCCTGACCGAGGTCGTGCAGATCGAGACTGCCGCGGCGGGCGCGATGCGGGTGGAGGATCCTTCGCTCGACCTCGTCGGCGAGCAGCGCGCCGCGCGCGACGGCGAGCGCGCCGGACGCGGGCGCGGCGAAAGCGCCGGCCGAAAGTTCGCGCACGCCCCCGTCGGCGGACGCACCGAACCGACGGCGGTCGGGGAACTCGACGCAGGCGACGTCGCTTCCGGCGCAGCGCGCCACCGTGACGCCGGCCGCGGCGAGGTAGCGTGCCGCCACACGAGCTTCGACACCTCCGCCGTGCACCACGACGGTCGCGTCGAGCAGGCGCCGCTGACCGACGACCCCCAGGTCGTCGAGCACGACCTGTCGGGCGTATCGCTCGAGATCGATCGCCGGCCCGGAGGACCGGCCCCCCTCGCCGGCTTCGACGACGAGGTCCAGACCGGCGCCGCGCGCACGCCGCGCGAGGACGCGATGGCCCGCCGCGCGCACGCCGTCGGGAACCGTCTGTGCGCCCTCCTCACCGAGACGCACCAGCAACCGCCGGCCCGGTGCGAGGGCGCCGAGCGCGTCGCGGACGCGCAGGAGGTTCAGCGGACAGCGCGTCGTCTCGAGACGCAGCGCCGGCAGCGTCTCGTCGAACCACGCCTCGACATCCGCCGCCCGGTCCTCGTCGCTCGGAACGCGACAGGGCGGCCCGACATCGAGCGGCCCGAGGTCGAGGGGGGCCCGGCCGGTCGCGCAGACCGGGCAGTGCGGGTCGGGCGCCGCGCCGAGGGAGAGAGCGCGCCCACTGGCGAAGTCGAGCACGTCGTAGCGGGACCGTTCGACCCGATCGGCCGCGAGGTGGAGCGCGAGACGCGCGGCGAGCGCTCCGGTCGTGCCGACCGCGCCGTTGTAGACGCCGAGATCGGCGCAGCGACCTCCCTCGTCCTCGATGCGCCCGAACAGGCAGGCGAGGCAGGGACGTCCCCCGGCGGGCACCGCGAGCAGGCGCCCCTCGGCGCCGAGCGCCGCAGCGTGCGCCAACGGCTTGCGCATCGAGACGGCCGCGCGCGCCACCCAATCCTTCACCCATGCTCCGTCGGTCGCGTCGATCCACACGTCGACGCGCGCGCCGAGCGAGTCGAGGCGTCGCTCGTCGAATCGATCGTGGACGCCCTCCGTCACGACGCGATAGGTCGATGCGAGTCGAGCCGCCGCCGCGAGCGCCTTCGGTCGCCCGATGTCTTCGTCCTCGAACAGGACCTGCCGCGGAAGGTTGGAGCGCTCCACGCGATCCGAGTCGATGAACGTGATGCGCCCCACGCCCTCGACCGCGAGCGCCCACCCCGCCGCGCAGCCGAGCCCGCCGGCACCGATCACGAGAACGTGCGGGCCGTCGCTCATCCGGCCTCTCCGGGGGAACGACCCTCGGCACGCCGACGAGCGAGGACCGCGGCGATCGCGATGGCCGCGACACCCGCGAGCGCGAAGCGACCCGCGACGCCGCCGGTCGTCGGGAGTTCGATCGTGGAGGCGGCGAGCGGCACGCGCCCGTAGACGCCGCTCTCGTGCAGGCGGTCGTGACCGGCCAGGCCGTACGCGATCGCGAGCGACGGATCCGCGGCCACGACCTCGCGCCGAACGAGACCGCGCACGTCCGCGTCGAATCGCTCCGCGAACGCATCGGCCCAGAACAGACCGGTGGACGCCACGACGACGAGGCCGCAGCCGACCGCTCCCGCCGCGGCGGAGGGCAGGCCGCACGCCCGCGACAGCGCGGCGAACGCGCCCGCCGCGAACACGACCGCGAGGGTCATCCCGATCGCTGCGAACGGATTCGCCGCCCCCAGGGCGGTGGTGACGGCCACGAGCACGGCGACACCGACGACGATCGCGACGACGCGGCGCCCGACGCCGGGACGCGTGACCAGGGCGACCCCCCACGCGGCGAGTGCCGACGCGACGAGCAACCCCGCCGCGAGGGCGGCGAATCGCCCCGACGGACCGACCGAGCCGGCGAGCCATGCGACGAGTGCGACGAACGTCGGGCCGAGGGCCGACGCGACATCGAACGTCGAGAACGCGCCGGCGCGCCGGGTCACGGCAAGCGCTTCGTCACGTACGCGAGCGTCTGGAGCGCGTAGGACGTGGCGAGCACCTTGCTGCCCTCGTCCCAGCGTTCGGAGAGTTCGTTCCGCCACGAGCCGTCCTCGGCCTGGATGCGGAGCAGGAGCGCCGCGATCTCCGCACGCCAGTCGTGCGCACGTCCCTCGGCGTCGCGGACGACGAACGCCTCACCCTTGGCGGCCTCGTACTCGGAGAGGGCGCGGGCGGCGGTGTAGAGGTAATAGAACCATCCGTTGCGACCCGCCTTCTCCGGATCGGACGCCGCTTCGAAGCCCGGGTTGCGCTCCACGGTCCAGTGACGGCCGATCCACTGAACGACGCGCTCGATCCGCGGATCGTTCGCCGGCACGCCAGCGAACAGCAGGCACTTCAAGAGGGCGTAGGACATCGACCCGTAACTGCGCGGCTCGTACCGACCGTCGCTGCGCTGGACGAGGTCCGCCTTGAAGTCCTGCGCGACCGCGCCCGGGTTGTAGAAGGCGCCGCCATCGTCGCCGGGGACGACCTCGCGCATCTCGCCGCCGACCTCGACCTGCGCCGTCCAATCGTTCGTCTCGCTGGAGTTCTGCACACGACGCAGGTAGTGCTGCATGCGCGCCCAGACCGGGTTGTCGCGCTCCACGCCACCGTCGTCGTGCAGGGCTTGCGCGGCCATCTGCAGGTTCGAGAGGTCGGCGGGCGAACCGGTCACCTCCTGCTTGTACGGGAAGCCGCCGTACGACGGATCGCTCTCGTCCCCGGTGATCTGGGTCGAGAGCAGGTAGGCGCGCGCCTTCGCCTGGACCGCCGCATGCTCGGCGAACTTGGTCGCGGCGAGCGCGCCGATAGCGGTGCTGGTGTGGTAGTTCGCATACACCGGCTTGTCCCAGATCGATCCGTTCTCCTTCTGCTGCCGGACGAGCCACGCCGTCGCGTTGCGGATCGGCTCGTACGAGCGGACCTCGTTGCGGGGCAGACTCCCGGCGAGTCCCATCACGGCCATCGCGGTGTAGCCCGCGTCCACGCCCCCGGCGGCCTGCTCGCCGAACGCGCCCGATGCGTCCTGGCGCGAGACGAGGTACGCGCGACCCCGCTCCATCGCGCGAGCGATCGCGGCCTCGTCGAGGGCTCGGGGGGGTTCGAGCGAAGCCGCGTCACCGGCCGGGGCCTCCGGCGGACTCGGCTGGCCCGAGGTCTCGGACGGCCTCGCGTTGCCCTGGGGCGTTTCGCCGCGATCGCCGCAACCTCCCACGCCGAGCACGAGCGAAAGAAGGGAACAGACCGTCCAACGGCGATAGGCGGGCATGGACCGACTCCGACGACCCGAACCGGGCCCTCGATGGACCAACGTCCGGCGGCGCGGGGGGTTCGTCCAGCCCGGTTCGGGTGCGCACCGAAGGCGGTGTGCGGACGGCCGGCGTCGGCGATCGGCGGCCGCGGGGAGCGCATCCGCCGACGCGCGCCGGGGTGGGTGAGGGCGCGCGTTGCCGATACGCTGCGCACCCACCCTTCGGAAGGGCCGATTGCCGCCTCTCGATCCGTCCTCTCCCGCCGACCGCGGCCGCTTCGACCGCGGCGTCGAACTGTTCAATGCCGGCGCCTACTACGACGCCCACGAGGACTGGGAAGACCTCTGGCATGAGGCCGAGGGCGCCGAGCGGCTCTGGATCCAGGGCCTGATCCAGATCGCCGCCGCGTTCGTGCACTGGGCGCGGGGCTTCCACGCGAGCGGGTTCGCGAAGCTCCTTTCGACCGCCGAGGAGAAGCTCGCCGGATACGCGGGGCGGACCTGGGGCCTCGACGAACCGCGCCTGCGAAGGGATCTGGCCGCGTGGTTCGAACACGGGCGCGCGGTCGCGGCCGGGGCACCGATGCGCGGAGCGGGGCCCGCCGAAGCGCCGACCCTCCACGCTGCCGCCGGCTACGAACGCGATCCGCTACCGATCGACGACTGATCCGCGGTTCTCCCCGCGGCGCCGAGACGCCGCGGGTCTCACGCGGGTTTCAAGAGGGCGTCGGCGCCGAGGTCAGCGCGCGCGATTGCGGCAGGTCGTGCACGTGCCGGTCGGAGCCGACCAGTCAGCGGGCAGGACACGGGGCGCGGGCGCCGCAACGTCGTGGCGCGGCTCGCGCAGCACCCGCACCGCACCCCCGAGGGTCGATGCGGCGGCCGGGGCCGGCGACGACGCCGACGTCTCGACGGTCACCGACGTCGGGCGGATCCGGCGGATCCACGGACGGCCGGCGCTGTCGTACTCGATCGTCGGCGCAACGGCGACGACCGGCGCGGCGGCGTTCCCGAACGTCGCGTTGCACGAACCGTCCGCACATCCGCCGTCGTGGACGACCTCGTGGAGGCCGCCGACCGCGCGCGCGCGAAGGCCGCAACGCCCGTTCGGGCAGGACGACACGACCGGGGTCGTCGCCCGCGCGACGACGCGGGGGGCGGCATCCACGCGCACCCACGAGGTTCGCGCGACCGGCCGGTAGTAGGCGCGACGAGCGACCTGGCGCGCGTGCGCACGGCTCTTCGGCATCGCGAACGCACCGCGTCCGTGCGTGAACGCGCTGGCGGGCTCTTGGGCAACGACCGCCGCAGCGGCCGCGATCGCTCCGAGGAACATGAGGGCTCGGAAACTGCGCATGGAATCCCTCCCGCCGGACCTTCCCCGCGGGGGATCGGTCAGGCTCGAACGAAGTGCACATTCTCTGGTCGGCACGCCGACCCCCCGACCGGAGCGCCGACCGCAGAAATCCGCCATGCCCCCGTCGGAGCCCGCCACCTCCCCCCGCGAAAGGCTTTTCGCAGGGCGAAGGAGAGCCTACGCCAACCCGCCGACGCGGCAACCCAAGTTCCCCGACCGCCCGCGTCCAACCGCGTCGACGTCAGCGACTTGCGTTCGGCGCGGTCCCGGGTACGGTCCCGACCCCTTAGCGGGTTCGCGTGCGGGCGTAGCTCAATTGGATAGAGCACCTGACTACGGATCAGGAGGTTTGGGGTTCGAGTCCCTACGCCCGTACCACTCGCCTCCCTCGGCCTGACCGCCGTCGAGGGACGTCCCCCCGCCCGGGGACCATCCGGCGGTGATTCGCACCTGGTTCCTCGACGAGCCCCACGCGCCCGGGATGCCGGGATTGGCCGACGCCCGCGCCGCGGACCGACCGCACTGGGTCGAGGTCGTCGAGCCGGACGACGCGGAGCGCGCGGCGATCGCGACGCGGTACGGGCTCCATGAGGTCACGGTGACCGCCGCGCTCCGAGAGGGTCAGCCGCCCCGCCTGTTCGAAGGCGACACCCACGTCGGGCTCGTCACCCAGACTCCGCTCGCGACGACCGGGACCGGCTTCCGCAAGATCGGCATCGTGTTCGCCGAGCGCTGGGTCATCACGCTCCTGCGCAAGCCGCTCGCGCCCCTTCAGCACATGCTCCAACACGAACGCGGCCGTCCTCGGGAGCGCCCCCTCCAACCGAGCGACCTCGTCCACGCGGTCCTCGACCGCGCGACGCTCGGCTTCGAGGGGCTCGCCGACGCGCATCTGGATCGGTCGAGCGCGCTCGAGCGCGTGCTCGACGCACGCGACGACGGCAGCTTCCTGAAGGAGTTGCTCACGCAACGCCAGGAACTCGTGCGGCTCACGCGCAGCCTGCGCCGCCAGCGCGACATGCTCCTCGCACTCGCTCGTCACGAGCATCCGGTCCTGACGTCGCAGGTCCGTCCCTACCTGCGCGACGTCTCCGACCACATGACCCGCGTCGTCGAGATCGCCGAGGCCGCGCGCGAGGGCATGCTCGCGTTGCGCGACACCCACCTCTCGCTCGTCAACAACCGCCTGGGCGAGACGATGCGCGTGCTGACCGTGATCGCGACGATCATGATGCCGCTCTCGCTGGTGGCCGGGATCTTCGGCATGAACCTTCCCGGGATCCCCGGCAGCGACAGTCCGTTCGCCATCTGGGCGGTCCTCGCGGGCATGGCCGCACTCGCGGCGGTCATGGTGTCGTGGTTCCGTCGTCGCCACTGGGTCTAGCACCGCGAGCCTCCGTTCCGATCCTTCCGCATCCGCCCGCGCGCTCGATGGCGGTCCGACCCACCGAGGGAACGCTTCTCCGTCGCGTCCGAAGCCCGGACGGCGTCGCGACGGAAAGCGGATGGGCGAGGCGGGGTGGGCCACGCCGACCCGGCGTCACGGCCTCGGACGGACACGCGACCGAACCCCGCGGCGGCGGTCCGAGGTCGGCCCGCAGAAAGACGAGGCGATCCCTCGCCGCCCGTACGATGCGGCGCTTGACTCGCCGAACCCGGCGAGCCGCTGGAGTCCCGATGTCGAAGATCGTCTTGGCCTTCTCCGGAGGGCTCGACACGACCTTCTGCGTCCTCTGGCTGCGCGAGCGGACGGGCGCGGAAATCGTCACCGTAACCGTCGATACCGGCGGGTTCGCCGACGGCGAGCTCGATGCGATCGGCGCGCGCGCGGCGTCCCTCGGCGTCACCGACCACCGCACGGTCGACGCCCGTGTGGACGTGTTCGACCGCTTCGTCGCCTACCTCATCAAGGCGAACGGCCTGCGCGGCGGCGTCTACCCCGTCTCGGTCGGCGCCGAGCGAACCGCTCAGGCCGAGGCCGTGGTGCGCGTCGCCCGCGAGGTGGGTGCCGTGGGCATCGCGCACGGCTCGACGCGGGCCGGCAACGACCAGATCCGCTTCGACGTGGCGATCCGCGCCCTCGCCCCCGAACTCGCGATCCACGCGCCGATCCGCGACATGAACTGGTCGCGCGCGGAGGAGTCGTCCTGGCTCGCCGAGCGCGGCGTCGTGATCGACGCGCGCACGGTCGACTACTCGGTCAACGTCGGCCTGTTCGGCACGACGATCGGCGGGCGCGAGACGCACGACCCCTGGGCGATGCCGCCCGAGTCGGTCTACGCGATCACCGCGAACCCCGACGAGACGACCCGCCCGGCCGAGGAGATCGTGATCGGCTTCGAGAAGGGCCTGCCGGTCTCCCTCGACGGCGAGCGCCTCACGAGCGTGGACCTCTTGCGCCGTCTGAACGATCGCGCCGGACCGCACGGCATCGGTCGCGGCATCCATGTCGGTGACACGATCCTCGGCGTGAAGGGGCGTCTCGCCTTCGAGGCGCCTGGGCCCCTCCTGCTCGTCGTCGCCCACCGCGAACTCGAGAAGCTCGTCCAGACCCGCTGGCAGGCGTACTGGCGGCAGACGCTCGGCACGTTCTACGCCAACCTCCTCCACGAAGGTCTGTACTACGACCCGGTGATGCGCGACCTCGAGGCGTTCCTCGACAGCGCCAACGCCCACGTCACCGGCGACGTGCGTGTTCGTCTCGTGCGCGGACGCGGCGATGTCGTCGGCGTTCGAAGCCCGAACTCCCTCTTTGCGCCCGAGGTCGCCGTCTACGGCGAGGGCGCCAAGGGCTGGAGCGGTGAGGAGGCGGCCGGATTCGCACGCCTCTACGGCCTTGGCGCCGCCCTCGGG
>CAZPGF010000105.1:0-9802 GCA_964586025.1 uncultured Planctomycetales bacterium | reverse complement strand
CACTTCTGACCCTGGTAGCCGAACGCGGCCGCGATCGTCTCGTCGGCCGCGACGTCGAGGTCGCGCACGTCGTCGATGACCATCGCGTCCTTGCCGCCCATCTCCGCGACCACGCGCTTGATCCAGCGCTGGCCGGGGACGCGCTTCGTCGCCTGCTCGGCGATCCACAGCCCGACCGCCTTGCTGCCGGTGAAGCTGATGAACCGCGTGTCGGGATGCTCGACCAGACGCGCGCCGCAGACCTCGCCGCGGCCGGTCAGGAGGTTGACCACGCCGGGCGGGATCCCGACGTCCTCGATGAGCCGCATCAACTGCCACGCGACCGCGGAGGCGTCCTCGGCCGGCTTCATCACCACGGTGTTCCCCGCCACGACGGCGCTTGCGGTCATGCCGCAGAGGATCGCGAAAGGGAAGTTCCACGGTGCGATCACCGCGCCGACGCCGAGGGGGAGGTAGACGCAGGTGTTGCGATCGACCGTGTCGTGGACCGGCAGGCCCTCGCCCGCGCGAAGCGCGAGCCGCGCGTAGTACTCCAGGAAGTCGATCGCCTCGGCGGTGTCCCCGTCGGCCTCGGCCCAGTTCTTGCCGACCTCCTTCACCATCCACGCGGAGTAGAGGTGCTTGTCGCGCCGCACGCGCGCGGCCATCTCGAAGAGGAGGTTCGCACGATGCTCGAACGTCGTCGCCGCCCATGCGGGGAACGCGTGCGACGCGGCGGCGATCGCACGGTCCGCCTCCGCGACGCCCGCGTCGGCGAACGTACCGATCACCTCGTCGGGACGGGCCGGGTTCGTGGACGTGACCCGGGCCTTGGTCTCGACCCGCTCGCCGCCGATGACGAGCGGGCGGGCCCGGCCCAGTTCGGCCTCGACGCGGGCGAGGGCCGCGCGGAACGCGTTCGCGTTCGCGGGGTCGGCGAAGTTCGTGAAGGGCTCGTTCGCGAAGGGGGGGCGCGTGACCATCGGGCCTCCGAATTGGG
The DNA here is from genome assembly GCA_964586025.1 of uncultured Planctomycetales bacterium. Classification (GTDB taxonomy): domain Bacteria; phylum Planctomycetota; class PLA2; order PLA2; family JAEUHO01; genus JACKGW01. Next base: position 8,823 of record CAZPGF010000105.1, on the reverse strand, counting down.
TGGACACTGGGTCGCGGACTCTACCCGCGGCGGGCTCCGGAGGGCGTAGGGTGTGGCGATGCTTCCGCCCCACGCCTCCGAGCCGCCCGTTCGTCGCGCTCCCGCCCTCTGGATCGACACGCCCGCCGCTCTCGACCGGCTCGCCGACGCGATCGCCGGCGCCGACCTCGTCGCGCTCGACACCGAGGCGAACTCGATGCACGCCTATCGCGAACGCACCTGCACCGTGCAGATCACGGTCGGCGGGTCCGACGCGATCGTCGATGCGCTCGCCTTCGACGACCTGACGCCGCTGCGCAACGCGTTCGATCGCACCGACCTCGAGGTCGTCGTCCACGGCGGCGACTACGACGTGACGGTGCTGACGCGCGACCACGACTGGCGCTTCCATCGCCTGTTCGACACGATGATCGCGGCGACCCTGCTCGGCGAGGAGCGGCTGGGCCTGGCGGCCCTCGTCGAGGACCACTTCGGCGCGGTGCTCGACAAGCGCCACCAGCGCGCGGACTGGGCGCGGCGGCCGTTGACCAACGACCAACTCGCCTACCTCCAGCGCGACACGATCTGGCTGCCGTCGCTTCGGGAGATCTACCGCGCGCGGATCGCCGAGGCCGAACTCGAGGAGGCGATGGCGATCGAGATGCAACGCCTCGCCTCGCGGCGCGGGAAGCCCCTCGCGGACGATCCGGAAGGGTGGCGCCGCACGAAGGGCTACCACCGCCTCGACGCACGCGGACGCGCTGTCCTCGAAGCGCTCTGGCGCTGGCGGGACGGGGTGGCGAAGGCGCGCGACCTCGCACCGTTCCGCGTGCTCGCGCCGGCGGTGATGATCGCGCTCGCCGAGCACCCCCCGGCACGCCCCGACGGATCCGACGCGCTGCGATCGGTGCCGCCGGCCGACGCGCGTCGCCACGGCAGTGCGATTCGCACGGCGCTCGCCGAGGGCCTCGAGCGATACGCGCGCGGGGAGGCGCCCCCGCCCGACGAGAAGCCCCGACTCGACGACGCGGCCCGTCTCGCCGCCAAGCGCCGCCGCGACATCGACGAGCGCATCCGGACCTGGCGCAAGCACGAGGCCGAACGGCGCAAGGTCTCGACCCTGGCGGTGCTACCGAACCCGGCGATCGAGTGGCTGCTGGACGTTCGCCCGACGACCGTCGAGGGCCTCGGGGCCTGCTCCGACCTCGGGGCCGATCGAATCCGCCGGTACGGCGAGAAGCTCGTGAGCCTCGTCCATCACGACGACCCCCGCTGAAACGTAGGCTCACGCCGCGACGGCGAGGCGGTGGACCGGAGGGCTACTCCTCCCAGTCGTCGTCTTCCCAGTCGTCGTCGTCCTCGTCGTCCTCGTCTTCGTCCTCGTCCTCGTCGTCCCAGTCTTCGTCGTCGTCCTCGTCCTCGTCGTCGTCCTCTTCCTCGTCTTCCTCGTCTTCGTCCTCGTCCTCGTCGTCTTCTTCGTCCTCGTCTTCCTCGTCGTCGTCCTCTTCCTCTTCTTCCTCGTCCTCATCCTCGTCGTCGTCTTCGTCGTCATCGTCGTCGTCGTACTCTTCGTCGTCTTCGAAGTCTTCGTCGAAGTCCTCATCGCCCGCCGCGAAGGCGCCGGCGCAAACGAGGAGGTCGTCGCCTCGGGGGGAGGCGAGCAGCGCGGAGAGCAGATCCTCGGACAAGGCGTTCTCGTCGGGTCGCATGAGAGTTCCTCGGTGACGGGACGGGCAGAGCCGCCCGGGGGGGCCGTACCTATACCGCCCGGCCCGAACCCGTCAAGACCCCCGGTTCCGTCCGCCGGAGGCCCTGGTTAGGCTCCCCCCAAGCCTTCCGGGCGGCCGTCCTTCGCGGTGCGTCGGGAGCGGGAGTTCCCGCGCGTGCGCATCGCCCTCGCGCAGATCAACACGACGGCCGGGGACGTGCGCGGCAACGCCGCGCGTGCGCTCGACGCCGCGCGCCGTGCGGCCACGGACGGCGCGGACCTGCTCGTCGTGCCGGAGATGGCCCTCGCCGGCTATCCGCCTCGCGACCTCCTGCTGCGCTCGGGCTTCGTCGGCGCGGTCGAGGAGGCGACCACCGAACTCGCGCGTCACCTGCCGGACGGCCTCGCCGCGATCGTCGGCACGGTCGCGCGGGACGAACGACCGTTCGGGCAGCCGCTGGTGAACGCCGCCGCGTTCCTGGCCGACGGCGTGGTGCGCGCGCTCTACGCCAAGCGACTCCTTCCCACCTACGACGTGTTCGACGAACGCCGCTACTTCGCACCGGGCGACGGACCCACCGTCGTGACGTGGCGCGGGCGGCGCCTCGGCCTCCTCGTCTGCGAGGACGTCTGGGGCGGCGACCTCGTCCAGGGTCGGCGCCTCTACGCCGAAGACCCCGTCGCCGAGACGGTCGCGGCCAGCGCCGACATCCTGATCGCGATCTCGGCGTCGCCGTACCACGGCGGAAAGGACGCGCATCGCCGCGCGCTCTTCGCCGAGGAGGCCCGGCGGGCCAACCGTCCCCTCGTCGCGGTGCAACAGGTCGGCGGCAACGACGATGTCCTCTTCGACGGCCGCAGCCGCGTGTTCGATCCGATGGGCGCGACGCGCGTCCGCCTGAAGGCCTTCGAAGAGGACTTCCGCGTCGTGGATGTGGAACACCTGCCGCCGGTCGTAGACGAGACGGCCGAGTTCGCCTCGCCCGAGGAACTGCGTCGCGCGTTGGTGATGGGGCTTCGCGACTACGCGTCGAAGACCGGCTTCCACGACGTGCTCCTGGGACTCTCCGGCGGCGTGGACAGCGCAGTGACGGCGGCGCTGGCGGTGGACGCGCTCGGATCCGATCACGTGCTGGCGGTCGGGATGCCCGGTCCGTTCACGGCCGAGATCAGCCGCACCGACGCGCGCGACCTCGCCGCGGCCCTCGGCATCCGCTTCATCGAGATCCCGATCGACGACGTGTTCGCCGCGTATCGCCGGGCGCTCGCGCCGACGTTCGGCGATCGCCCCTTCGACGTGACCGAGGAGAACCTCCAGGCCCGCATTCGCGGCGCGACCCTGATGGCGTTGAGCAACAAGTTCGGGCATCTGCTGCTCACGACGGGCAACAAGAGCGAGATCGCGGTCGGCTACTGCACGCTCTACGGAGACATGAACGGCGGGCTCGCCCTGCTGTCGGATGTCTTCAAGACGCGCGTCTACGACCTCGCGGCGATCTATCTCGAGCGCGGCATCATGCCCAAGCGCACGATCGACCGCCCGCCCTCGGCCGAACTGCGGCCCGACCAGAAGGACTCCGACTCGCTGCCGCCGTATCCCCTCCTCGACCGCATCCTCGCGCGCCGCATCGAGGAAGGCTGGAGCGAGGCGCGCCTGGTCGCGTCCGGCGAAGACCCCGACCTCGTGCATCGCCTTCTCGTGATGATCGAGAAGAACGAGTACAAGCGCCGCCAGATGGCCCCCGGCCTCAAGGTCACCCCCGTCGCCTTCGGCGTCGGCTGGCGCATGCCGATCGCCTCCCCCACCGACCTCGCCAACGAGCGTTGACAGGGCGCGGAGTCAGCACCGCAGCCGACCGGCGGGGCCGACGGCGACACGGCCGTGGGCAACGAGCCAGGGTTCGATGCGGTCGAGGACGGTCGCGACGGGCAACGCCAGGAGCGAGGCGATGCGCCGTAGCGGAAGCGGCCGTCGGGCGCGTTCGAGCAAGCCGAGGTAACGCTGCTGGTCCGGATCGAGGCCGTCCTCGTCGTATCCGAGCGCTCGGAGACCGTCGCCGACGCTCTCCGGACTGAATGGCGAGCGCTCGCCGCAGCGGGCCGCGCGAACGAGGACCCGGCGCGTCAGGCGACGCGCTTCGCGCGGGATGCCGTGCGCAGCCTTCGCGAGGAGGCGGGCGGCGTCGGATTCGATCTCGACGCCGCGCTCGTGCGCGACGTCCGCGACGATCGCGGCGATCACCTCGGGTTCGTACAGCCCGAGGCGCTCCTGGATCGCACAACGTGCAAGGAACGGGCGCGGCAGGTCCGCCTCCTCGGTCGTCGCCGCGATCAGCGTGAACGGCGCGATCTCGAGTTCGATCATGCGCGTCTCTGCGCCTTGCGCCACGACCAGCGGCAGCCGCCGTTCGGTCATGGCGACATAGAGCGCCTCCAGAACCGGCTTGGGGACGGCGTGCGCCTCGTCGAGGAACAGGATGTCGCCGTCGCAGAGGCCGGCCAAGAGACCCGGGAGCGAGGCGACGTCCCCCGCCAGCGAACCGAGCGCTCGGACGGAACGGACGCCCAGACGACACGCGATCCGCTCGGCGAGCAAGGACTTGCCGGTTCCGGCCGGGCCGACGAGCAACGTGTGCGGAAACGGTTCGTTGGTTGCCTCGGCTTCGCACGCCTCGTCCTCGAGTCGCTCCACGACGGAATCGAGGCCGCGGAGCCCGGCAAACGCGTGTCGATCCGGTTCGCGGCGGGATGTGTCGTCGGCGGTCTCGCTCGCCTCACTCGGGACGACGTCGGGGGCGAGTTCGACGCGGCCACAGCCGGCCGGGCGCAGCGCGACGGCGTGACGGGTCCACCACGCGCGATCGATTCGCGCGGGGAGGTCCCGGAGACGCAACGGTCGTGGCGACGCAGCCTCGCCGATGGCGCTGGCGACATCCACGCGCAAGGTATCTCGCGCGGCCATCTTGGCCTCGGCGAGACGTCCCGCCGCGGTCGGAACGAAGCAGACCGTCTGCGCGTCGTTGGTCGTGGGACGCAGGAATCCGGCGTGGATCAGGCTGTGGCACGAGAGGCACGCGGTCGTGAGATTGGACGGCGTCGTCGGGCCGCCGTGGCTTCGCCAGACGATGTGATGAACGTTCAACTCGCCTCGTCGCCCGCAGCTGCGGCAGCGACCTCCGTCGCGAAGCAGCACCTCACGACGCATCCGATCCGGCGTCTTCGAATCGGGCTGCTGGGCGTGAGCCCCCGCATCGCCCGCGTCGCAGCAGAGCGCCTCGCCGAGACCGGGAGCTGTCTCGGGGAGGGGAACGGGACCGTCCGGCGTATCGACGAAGATGGTGCCTGGTTCGTCGGCGCGCACGCCGGAATCGCAACGTTCGCGCAGGATCACGCGGTAGAGCGAGGCCGCGACGCGCTTGCGGCCGGGGATGGTGCCGTCCTCTTCGGACGACAGGAACAGATCGAGCAGCGCATGGAGCATCGCGCCGTCGTCGTACGACTCGCCGCGTTCCTCGCTCAACCGCGCTCGCGCCGCTTCCCACTTGGCGTACGCCAGGGACCCGAGTCGCGCGCGCACGTGAAACGTCGTCTCGGGAAGTCCCTTCGTGTCGTGCGGGTCGCGGGGCGGCCGGCCGGGGCGACCGAGTTGGACGGCGCGACGCAGTTCGCGCCAGGACGACCGGCGCGCCTTGTCGAGCCAGGCGTCCTCACACGTCGGCGCGGCGACGTGCGTCAGGAGGACGACCTTGCTCCAGCCGAGTTCGCCTTCGCGTAGCGCCTGGTCGATCTGCGGAAGGGTCTCCAAGGCGCGGCCGACGCGGACGTACTCGCTGGTGCGGCGCGCATCGATACCGAAGCGCTGTTCGGCGTAGGACGCGAGCGTAGGGAAGCCGAGCGCCTGCGCCGAGCCGCGATCGGCCATCTCGGCCAGATAGAAGGCCTTGGTTCGGTGATCGACTTCGCCGAGTCGGTTGGTGCGACACATCGCGAGGTCCATGTCGAACGCCGACAAGCCGTGGCGCAGGACGAGTCGGATCGTTTCGGGCGGAGCGGGGTCGGGCGCGACCGGCGTTCCCACGAACGACGGGGACAACTCACGTACGAGCGAGGCACGGTGCACGAGGCTGACGAGCATCGCGAGGCTCCCTATGATTAGGCTTTTGTACGGCTCTCTACATACTACGTTTGAGGGGCACAGCGGGTAACGCCCCCCTCGCATTTCCGCGTCGGGCGCGAAACCTCCGAGCGCTCGGAGACCCGGTCGCCGCCCGCAACCCCACCGGTTCCGGCAATCCTCCGCGTCCCGCCCCGCGCGTCAGTCCTTCGGCCGGAGCACCTTTCTGAACCGAAAGATCATCGCCTGCAACTGATCGCCGTCGAGGCCGCCGGCCTCGAAGCGAGGGCCGCACGAGCCGCCCGCCGACACCATCCCCTCGGGCCGGGTGTTCGTCGCAGGGGCCCAGCGGAACTGCCGCGCGCGGAAGCGCATGTAGCGCTGGGTCTCCGGCGCTCCCATGTAGAGCGGGTCCCTCTCGTCGATCCGATCCAGGTCCGCGCGCAGCGTCGCGAGATCGATCAGCCCGAGCAGATCCGCGCCGACCAACATGAACCCGTCGCGCTCCTCGATGCGGGCAACGTGGCGCGTGACGCCGAGTTCGCCCAGCAGTCGCAACCACCGGCCTCGCGGCGGGGGATCGACAGGGGAGGCATCGAGCGGGATCAGGACGTGCGGCAGGCACTCGGGACGACGGGGAAGCGGCGGGGCATCGGATTTGGGCCCGCGTATCACGATGGTCCCGAAGTCAATGCGACCGGTGATCGGATCGATCTCGGGCGTCGGTGGCGGCGTGGGCGTCCCCGGCTCGGGCTGTTCCCGCCACGCCTCGCACTCCTGTTCCCCGGGCTGCCCCAGGACCGTGAATGCATCGGGTGGAGGTCCGGGCTCGCGAAACTCCGGCGGGATCTCGCCGCGCTGAATCAGGTTGCCATCGTCGTCGTAGTCGTCCGTGGCCGTCTGGATCTCGTGCTTGGGCTCGGGAACGGAGCGGGCGACCTCGGCAGCGTAGGCTGCGAGTGCTTCCTCACGCGTGGCCCCGGCGCCGACGGCGGTGCCGGCAAGTCCATCGGCCACGACGAAGCGCGCCTCCGGCCCCACCCGCCCGTCGAAGAGCGCGCGGCGACACGCCATGAGCCCGGTCCGCCAGGCCCCGCCCACGCCTCGAGGGGAGTGCACCGGGTAGTGGACCCGGCCCGGGCCGTGCTGTTCGTCGCCCAGGCCCGCAACGAAGGCGACGCTCGACGTGAATCCATCCTCAGCTTCGGCGATCGCGCGCGAGAGTCCTCCGAGTCGTCCCGGGAAGCGATCGTCCATCGACCGGTCGCCAATCTTCCCGGTGTCGTCGTAAAGGAGCGTCAGACGCTGGCGCCCATCGGCGATCTCGACGCCCTCCATGAGCCGGTCAGCCACCTGCACCTTCGTCCATCGGACGGACGCCTGCGGCAACACCTCATCGGCCCCCGCGGCACGTCGATGGACCCAGGTCAGCGATCCGTCGTTGCACGTGTCCACGACCGCGCGCTCACCCAGGATCGCGAGGTATCGCTCATACCAGCTCCGCGCCAGGTCCTTCGTGCTCAGCACATCGCAGAGCCGGCGGAATGCGCGCAGGAGCGGGGTCTCGGGCGATCGTGCCACTCCGAGAGCATACGCCTCGCGCTGACGTCCGCGCAACTGGCCTGGGACCCTGGTCATCTGGGGCCCACGTGGCCAGCCCTTGCGAGCGACTGGCGTTCCCTGCCCAGGATCTCGACGAGTCCTACTCATCCTGGATATCCCATGAGCACCTAGGCCCAGAACAAGCGAGGACGCCTGTGCATCACCGCGGAGAAAGTGCGTAAAGAAAGCCCCATGAGGTCGTAGCTTCTGGATTATGACGTCAAGCAGCGACGCCCCATGGGGACTTTCAGGTGAGCACGAATCCTAGCGGTACGAGGCGGGGGAAGCAAGCTTCAAGAGGCGGTGAACCGGCTCGGCATTTCGCCCAGGACCGCGCCTGGCCGGATCGATCGGGGCCTGTCGTCGGACGTCGCCCGGCCCGCCTCGAAGTGGACCAGCGGGCCGACACCACGGCCTACGGCGGGCTCGAGTTGGCTCATCGCCTGGCGACGGCTCTGGGCGTGGCCGAGGCGATCGACGAGCGCGTGGAGGTCCTCAAGCTCCACATGCCCTACTACGAGTCCGACCACCTCCTCGCGCAGGCCTACAACCTCTTCGTGGGCGGCTCGTGCCTGCAGGATCTCCAGAGTCTGCAGGACGCGGAGGGCGTGAAGCGGCTGTTGGGCGCGGTACGGCTCCCCGACCCCTCGACGGCCGGGGACTTCCTTCGACGCTTCCGGGCGCGGCACGTGGAGGATCTGCAGGCGGCCCTGGACGAAGTACGGGTTCGAGCCTGGAGCTGCCTTCCGAAGGCGAAGCGTCGCCAGGCCACGATCGACATGGACTCCACGATCAAGCCCGTGTACGGCGAGTGCAAGCAGGGAGCGGACTTCACCTACAACCGCAAGTACGGCTACCATCCGCTGCTGGTGACCCTGGCGGAGACCGGGGAGTGCCTGCGCCTGATCAACCGCTCGGGCAATGTGTCGAGTGCCGAGGGGATCGAGCGGGAGATCGAGACGGTGCTTCCGCTCGTGGGTACGCACTTCGATCGGGTGTACCTGCGCGGCGACAGCAAGTTCTGCCGGCGTGACCTCGTGACGATGGCGGATGAGCATGGGGCTTGCTTCGCGTTGGTGAAGGAGCAGAGTCCGAACCTGGCGGTCCTCGTGGAATCCCTGCCCAGGACGGCCTGGGTGCCGTTTGACAGCCATCTTCAAAAGGAGAGGGCGTCGAAGACGGGGACCACGCGGAAGACGCGTCCGCGTCGCAAGAAGCGGATCGCGAAGCAGCGCGGGTACCGGAACTTGAGAACGGATCGGGAGTGGGTCGCCGAGACCAACTACCGGCTCACGGACACGGAGGTGGATTGCCGGCTTGTGATCAAGCGCAAGAAGCTCGAGGTGCGCGACCGGCAGGGGCAGCTCCACGACGTCTTCAAGAACGAGATGCACGGCTCCCTCATGAGCCACCACCGCAT
>CAZPGF010000104.1:0-9967 GCA_964586025.1 uncultured Planctomycetales bacterium | reverse complement strand
CCGGCGCATGGCGGCGCGCTGTCGCGAGCCGTTCCCGGACGTCGCCGAGCGCCGCCCGAACGCGGTCGGGCGCGCCGGTTGCCGCGATGGCCTCCTCGGCAGCGGCGGCGTTCGTGCCGGTCAGCGTGACTTTCGCGCCGGCCCGGACGAACGCGCCGACGAGCGCGCGTCCGATGCCGCGCGTGCCTCCGGTGACGAGGACGGAAACGCCGTCGAACGGTGCGCTCATGCGATGGCTCCCGCCGCGGCCACGCCCTCGGCGTCGGCCGCGCCCACGATGACCACGTCGGGTGCGATCCGCCGGATCAGCCCGCCGAGCACCCGACCCGGGGCGGGCTCGACGAAGCGGCGCACGCCGGCCCGAACCGCCGTCTCGACACACTCGACGAAACGCACGGGGCTCGTGACCTGATCGATCAGGTTGCGCCGGATCGTCGCCGGATCGCTGGTCGCGGCGGCGGTCACGTTGCTCACGACCGGAATGCGCGGAGCGCGCACCACGACGTCCTCGAGCGCACGGGCCAGGCGCTCGGCACCGGGCCGCATCAGCGGGCTGTGGAACGCACCCGCGACGGGGAGGCGGGTCGGGCGGCGAATGCCGTGTGCGGGTCCGAGCCGTTCGGCCGCCTCGATCGAGGCGAGGTCGCCGGAGAGCACCACCTGACCGGGCGCGTTCAGGTTCGCGACGACGAGCGTCCCGTGGGTCGCCGCGCGTGCGGCGGCGCAGAGGGCCTCGGCCGCTGACACCTCGGCACGCAGCGCGAGCATCCCGCTCGGCACGGCCTCGCTCGCCTCCTGCATGCCGAGTCCGCGCTCGCGGACCAAGCGGAGCGCGTCGGCGAGGTCGAGGGAGCCGGCGGCCCACAACGCGGTGAACTCGCCGAGCGAGAGCCCGAACGCGCAGGCGAGTTCCTCGTCGCGGTGCGCGCCGCTCGCACGCAGCGCCTCGGTGACGGCGGCGCCGACCGCGAGGATCGCGGGTTGCTGCAGGTCGGTGCGGACGAGTTCCTCGGCGGGGCCGTCGCGGCACACGGAGAGCAGGTCCAGGCCGAGCACCTCGCCGGCGAGATCGAACACGCGTTTCGCCGCCGGATGCGCGGCGGCGACGTCCGCCCCCATGCCGACGTGCTGGGCTCCCTGGCCCGGGAAGGCGAGCGCGATGGACGGGGTCATGACGCGCGCTCCGCGGTCGTCGCGCGCCCTTCGGCCGCGTCGCGCAACTCCTCGACGATGCGCGGGCCGACATCGCCCTTGACCCAGGTGCGGACGAGGTTCAGGCCGTTCCGGAACGCCTCCGGGCCGCTGCGCCCGTGTCCAATCACGTAGCCGCCGTCCACGCCGAGCAGCGGCGCGCCGCCGTACTGGCTGTAGTCGATCCGCCGCGCGAGTCCGCGCAGAAGGTCCTTGGCGACGGCGATGCCGTGCCGGGCCATCTCCGGCGCGAGCCAGCCGAGCGCAAACTCGGCCATGCCCTCGGCCGCCTTCAGCGCCACGTTCCCCGCGAAGCCGTCGCAGACGACGACGTCGGCGCGGGAGACGAACAGTTCACGCGACTCGACGTTGCCGACGAACGGTTCGAGCGGGCGTGCGCGGAATCGCGCCCACGTCTCGGCGACGAGTCGGTTGCCCTTGTGCTCTTCTTCGCCAATCGACAGGATGCCGACCCGCGGCGTCGCGATGCCGAACGCGGCGCGCACGTAGTGACGTCCCATCACCGCGTACTGGTAGAGCTCGTCGGCGGTCGCATCGGGGTTCGCGCCCCCGTCCACCAGGACGGTGACGCCGTCCGGACGCGGAAACGGCGCGGCGATCCCGAAGCGCTTCACGCCGTCCAGGCGCCGCCCGTACAGCGTCGCCGCGGCGACCGCGGCGCCGGTCGAGCCCATGTTGACGACCCCGTCGACTTCGCCGCCGCGGAGCAGGTCGACGCAGGCGCGCGCGCTGACGCGGGGGCTGCGCCGGATGGCGCGGACCGGGTCCTCGTCCATCCCGACGACCTCGGGCGCGTCGTGGATGCGGACGCGTGCGGCGAGTCGGTCGTTCGTGGGCCCGGCCGAGTCGAGCACGGCCGTGATGCGCGCCGGGTCACCGACGAGAACGACCGAGATGTCCTCGTGGTCGGCGAGCGCAAGCAACGCGCCGGCCACGGGCGCCTCGGGCGCGCGATCTCCGCCCATCGCATCGAGGGCGATGCGAATCACGGCGGGCTAGACCGCTTCCTTGTCGAAGACCTCGCGGCCGCCGTAGTGGCCGCAGTTCTCGCAGACGCGGTGCGACGGACCGGGCCGGTTGCAGCGGGCACAGGGCCGCAACTGGCGCAGCGCAAGTCCATGGTGGGAGGCGCGCATGCGCTTGCGACGCTTGCCGACCTTTCTCGTGGGAACGGCCATCGCCGCGTCTCCTGTCCCGCCAGTCCGGGGCCGTGGGGCCACGGCGGCTCGGCGGGAGCCTGGGTTCGTCCGCGGCCGCGCTCGGGCGGCCCGGGCCGAGGAAGGTAGGCGCCCAAGTGCCGGCGGTCAAGACCGGCGCGCCCCCTGCTTCCCCCTACTTCTTGAGGAGGAGGATCGCCGCGAGCAGCACGAGCACGCCGGCGAACATTCGCCGGAGCACCAGACCGTCGATCTGGCCGGAGAGGTGGCTCCCGAGCAGCGACCCGACGACCGCGCCGGCGGCCAGCCAGGCCGCCAGCCCGAAATCGACGTGGCCCTGACTGCCACGCGACCACAGCGCCACGAGCATCGCCGGGACGATCACCGCGATGGACGTTCCGGTCGCGGTCCGCTCGCCGAGCCCGCGAAGCAGGATCAGCGCGGGCACGACCAAGAAGCCGCCGCCGAGCCCCAGCACGCTGCCGAGCGTGCCCGCCACGAAGCCGATCGCAATCAATCCCACGATGCCGAGCATGTCCATGCCGCGAACGCTAGGCGGGACGTTCCGATCCGGCGAGGACCGCGCGAACCGTGTCGGACGCGGCGGCGAGCGCCTCGGCGATGCGGGAGCGGTCCTTTCCCTGTCCCTGCGCCATGGCGGGCTTGCCGCCGCCGCCTCCGCCGAGGACGTTCGTCGTCGCGTTCAGGAGGATGCGTGCGTCGAGCCCCGCGGCGAGCGCGTTGCCCCCCACCGCGACGAGGACGGGCGCACCGCCGCCCTGCTCGCCGATCAGGACGCCGACATCGACGCCCCCTGCCTCGAGCGTGCTCCAAACCGTCTTCAGGGCCTTGGCGTCGAGACCGGGAAGCGAGGTCATCTGGACCTTCAGGCCGCCGACCACCGGCGCGTCGTCGATCAGCCGGCGAGCCGCCTCGGCGCCAGCATCGCGTTGCCCCTTTTCGATGGCCTTGCGTAGCGCGCGCACCTCGTCCTGGAGGGCCTGCACGCGCTCGACGAGTTGCTCGGGTCGAGCCTTCAGGAGTTGGCTCACGTCGCGGAGCGTGCGCTGGTGTTCCCGCGCCACGGTCGCGGCCCCGTGTCCGGTCACCGCCTCGATGCGCCGGATGCCGGCGGCGATGCTCGTCTCGAGGACGATGCGCATCGCCCCGATGTCGCCGGTCCGCGAACAGTGCGTCCCGCCGCAGAGTTCGCGGCTGCCGCTGCGAACCCCGACGACCCGAACCTGGCTGTCGTACTTCTCGCCGAACAGCGCCATCGCCCCCGATGCCTTCGCGGCATCGAGGTCCATCACGTCGGTGTCCACGGGGTCGTTGGCGAGGATCCACTCGTCGACGAGGGTCTCGATGCGTTCGATCTCCTCGGGGCGCAGCGCGCCCTCGTGGCGGAAATCGAAACGCAGGCGGTCGGGCGCGACGAGCGATCCTTCCTGGCGGACGTGCTCGCCGAGCACGCGACGCAGCGCTTCGTGCAGGAGATGGGTCGCGGTGTGGTTGCGCCGGGTCGCCGCGCGCGCGTCCCCATCGACCTCCGCCACCACCTTCGCTCCGGGGGCCACGGTGCCGGACGCGACACGCCCTTCGTGCAGGTGGAACCCTTCGCTCTTGCGCGTGTCGGCCACGTCGACGACGAAGCCATTGCCGATGAGGCGGCCGCGGTCGCCCACCTGGCCTCCGCTCTCCGCATAGAACGGCGTTCGGTCGAGGACGAGGGTCACCGCGTCTCCGGCCTTTGCACCTTCGATGAGGTGCCCGTCCTCGCCGATCACGGCGACCACGGTGCCCTCGTCGCGCGTTCCGGGCTGCGCGTAACCGGTGAACGTCGTCGGCGCGACGCGACGCGCCTTCAGGTCGGACAGCGGACCGCCGGCGAAGATGTCGCCGCGGATCTTCGATCCGGCGCGCGCCCGCTCGCGCTGCGCCTCCATCTCGGCGTCGAAACCGGCGCGGTCGATGCCGATGCCGCGCTCGGCGAGCATCACCTCGGCGAGATCCAGCGGGAAGCCGTAGGTGTCGTGGAGACGGAACGCCGCCGCGCCGGAGAGGGTCTTTGCGCCGCCGAGCAGGGCGACCTCCTCGTCGAGGTAGCGCACGCCTGCGCGATACGTCTCGCGGAAGCGCTCGTCCTCACCGCGCAGCGTCGCGCGGAGCGCCTGCCGGCCCTCGACGAGCTCGGGATACGCGCCGCCCATCACGGCGATCACCGGGTCGACCAGGTCGTGCAGGAACGGCTCGTCCAGGCCGAGTTGGATCCCGTCGCGGATCGCGCGACGCAGCACGCGGCGCAGCACGTAGCCGCGGCCCTCGTTGCCGGGCTTCACGCCCGCGGCGACGAGGAAGCAGGACGCACGCGCGTGCTCGGCGATGCGCCGGATGCGTCGCGCGTCCTCGCCCGGCGGCAGCGCCCCGGACGGATCGAACGCGTAGCGCACGTTCGAGAGGTCGGCGACCGCCTCGACGATCGGACGGAAGAGACTCGTTCCGAACGGCGACTGCTGTCGTTCGAGCGCCGCGAGCACCCGTTCGAGGCCGGCACCACAGTCGATGTTGCGCTGGGGCAGCGGATCGAGGCGTTCCGGACCGCGTCGGTCGTACTGGGTGAAGACCGAGTTCCAGATCTCGACGTAGCGACCCGAGTCGTACGAGGCGGCGCTGCCGTCCCCCTTCGCGGCGGCCTCTCCGTAGTCGAAGAAGATCTCGGTGCAGGGGCCGCAGGGGCCGTCGGGCCCCGCGTCCGGCGCGTCGGCGGGCCAGAAGTTCTCCTTGGCGTCGAAGCGCGCGATGCGGTCGCGCGAGAGGCCCTGGGCCTGCCACGCCGCGTACGCGTCCTCGTCCTCGCGGTACACGGACACGTAGAGCCGATCGGTTGGCAGTCCCACGACGTCACGCAGGAATTCCCACGCCCACGCGATCGCCTCGCGCTTGAAGTAGTCGCCGAAGGAGAAGTGGCCGAGCATCTCGAAGAACGTCAGATGCCGCGGGGTGCGGCCGACGTTGTCGAGGTCGCCTTGGCGGAAGCACTTCTGCACGGTCGCCGCGCGCCGGAACGGCAGGTCGCCCTTGCCGAGGAACATGTCCTTGAACTGGTTCATGCCCGCGCCGGTGAACAACAGCGTCGGATCGTTCTCGGGCACGAGGCTCGCGCTCGGCCGGCGCACGTGACCACGCGCTTCGAAGAAATCCATCCACGCGGTGCGCAGATCGTCGGCGGTGCGGACCGAGCCGGACATCGGGCGTCTCCGAGAGGGAATCCGAAGGGGAAACCGGCGACGGTAGCACATGCCGCGCGTCCCAGGGGTCGCGGCGCGGTGCGTCGGCGCCTCGGTGCGCCGCACGCCCGGGAGGATCGCGGATGAGTCGCCTCATGCGCACGTTCGTCGCCTGCTCGCTGCCGCGTCCGTTCGCCCGACGGCTGCACGCCCGCGCCGCCGCGCTCGGCGCCCGGGATCCGGCCCTGGTCGTCCCGGCGGTCGAGCACCTCCACCTGACGCTCGCCTTCCTCGGCGACACGCGCCTGGAGGACGTCCATCGGATCGCGGCGGTCCTGCGCGAGGCGGCCCGCCACGTGGAACCGATCACGATTCGCAGCACCGGGCTCGGCGCCTTCCCCGATCCCGCCCGCGCACGGATCGTCCACGCCCCGATCGAGGAGGTGCTGCCCGGCGGCGCGCTCGTCGCGCTGCACGCGCGGCTCGGCGTCGCGCTGGAGGAGTTGGGTTTCCCGCGGGAGCGCCGCCGCTGGCAGCCCCATGTGACGCTCGCTCGGGCGCGGGGCCGCCCGTCCCCGGCGACGGTCGCGGCGATCGAGGCCGGCGGGCCGGCCGACGGCGGGGCGGTCGCGACCCTGTCGGACCTGCGCCTTATTTCTTCCGATCCCGCGGAACGCGACTACAGTTACAAAGACCTAACGGTGATCCGGTTCGCGACCGGGGCCGAGTCGGGGGCGTGGCACGCCTCGGACGAGGACCCGGACGACGCCTGATCGCCCGAGGGGGTCGGTGGCGGATCGGACGGGCGTAACCGCGGCAGCGGGCCGCGCGTGGGCCCTTCCGATGGACGCTGGCGGCGACACGACGGACGGGCGGCGCGACGCGGCGCAGCGAAGCGAGACGGAGGCCGACATGGTGGTGAAGAAGGACCTGGGCGAGAAGACGACCGAGAAGTCGGCCGCGAAGTCGGCCGCGAAGTCGGCCGAAAGGTCGGCCGAAAGGTCGGCCGAAAAGCCGATCGAAAAGAGGGACGCGGGCGACCGCAGGAGCGCGATCGCGACGCCCGTCGCCGCTGCTGCTCCCGTCGCAGCCACTGCTCCCAGCGCTTCTCGCCAGGCATCGAACGCCGCGAACCCCACCCCGCCGCGCCGCAAGGCACTCGACGCGAGCGCCGAGAAGGCCCGCAAGCAGGCGCTCGATCAGGCCCTCGGCCAGATCGAGAAGTCGTTCGGCAAGGGCTCGATCATGACGCTCGGGCAGGATCGCACCGAGGCGATCGACGGCATCTCGACGAGTTCGATCAGCCTCGATCTCGCGCTGGGCGGCTACGGGATCCCGCGCGGCCGCATCACCGAGATCTACGGACCGGAGTCGAGCGGCAAAACGACGCTCTGCAGCCACATCATCGCGAACGCGCAGCGCCAGGGCGGCGTCTGCGCCTTCATCGACGCCGAGCACGCCTTCGATGCGGCGTACGCGCGCAAACTCGGCGTGGACCTCGATACGTTGCTCGTCTCCCAGCCCGACACCGGCGAGCAGGCTCTCGACATCGCCGAAACGCTGATCCGCAGCAATGCGGTCGACGTCGTCGTCATCGACAGCGTCGCCGCGCTCGTGCCCAAGGCCGAGATCGAAGGCGAGATGGGCGACAGCCACGTCGGCCTGCAGGCGCGCCTGATGAGCCAGGCGCTGCGCAAGCTCGGCGGCGCGATTCGCACCTCGAACGCTGCGATGATCTTCACGAACCAGATCCGGATGAAGATCGGCGTGATGTTCGGCAGCCCCGAGACGACCACGGGCGGCAACGCGCTGAAGTTCTACGCGAGCGTCCGCATCGACATGCGCCGCATCGGCTCGATCAAGGGCCCGGGCGATGTCTTCGTCGGCAATCGCACGCGGGCGAAGGTCGTCAAGAACAAGATCGCTCCCCCGTTCCGGGTTGCGGAGTTCGACATCCTGTTCGGGCAGGGCATCGACACCCTCGCCGATCTGCTCGATCTCGGGATCAACGGCGGTGTCGTCTCGAAGAGCGGCGCGTGGCTGTCGCTCGGTGAGACCCGCCTCGGGCAGGGCCGCGAGAAGAGCCTCGAACTCCTGCGCGCCCAACCCGATCTGCGCGCCGCCCTCGAGCGAGACACCGGCCTGGCGTTGGGCATCCCGTCGCTGCTCTGACCGGCGGTGCCCCCCCGGGCCCGCGATCGGCCTGCGATGCCTCGACGGGTGCGACCTCCGCACGCGCCGAGCGTCGGCGAGGCTCCTAGAACGCGAGGAACGCCCGGAACTCGTCGACCCGCGCCTCGATCTGCTGCGCCAGCAGGGGATCGAGGCTCTCGACGCCGAACCCGCCGACGGTGTAACTCGCAACGACGGTCCCGCGCAACATGGCCTCGGCGACGGCCCGCGAACTCAACGCCCCGGTCACGGCGGCGTCCGTCCCCGCGAGATGTCCCATCACGCCACCGGCGAAGCTGTCCCCCGCCCCGGTGGGGTCGACGACGTGTTCGAGTGGCCAGGACGGCAGTGCGAGCAGGCGTTCCCGCGTGAACAGGAAGCTGCCGTGCTCTCCCTTCTTCACGATGACGAAGCGTCGCGGACCGTGTTCGAGGACGTGACGTCCGGCGGCGATCAGGTTCGTGCGACCGGACAGCGCACGCGCCTCCTGATCGTTCAGGATAACCCCGTCCACCCGCTTCAGCACGGCTTCCAGCGGCTCGCGCGCGATCTCGATCCAGAGATTCATCGTGTCCATCACGACGAGGCGCGGATCGTCGAGTTGCTCGAGGACGGAGGCCTGGATCCGCGGGTCGGTGTTCGCCAGGAACACGTACGGTGCGCCGCGAAACGATGCCGGGAGCTGCGGCGCGAACGTCGCGAGGACGTTGAGGTCCGTCGCGAGGGTCTGCGCCTCGTTCATGGCGCCCTCGTAACGGCCCGACCAGTGGAACGTCCGGCCGCCGCGCGCCGTCTCCAGCCCCGAGAGGTCCAGGGCGTGACGATCGAGCACCGCGCGGTAGTCGGACGGGAAGTCCTCGCCGACGACACCGACGACACCGACGCGCGCGAAGCGTGACGCGGCCAGCCCGAAGTACGTCGCACTGCCCCCGAGGATGCCGTCACGCCGTCCTCCCGGCGTCTCGACGTCGTCGAAGGCGACGGTGCCGACGACGATCAGATCGGGCGTCTCGGGTGTGGGATCAGCGGAACGGGTCATCGGTCGGGATCTCCTCGGCGGCGACGCGCACGACGTCGTCGCGGATCACATCGGGATCGATCGGCGCACGCCACGACGCCCACAGAAGGCCGCCCGGGGCGTTCGCCGCGAGCGTCATGAAACGGTAGACGATCGACAGCGTCACCGCCTCGGTCGCGGCGACCCCGTGCGGCGCGAGGAACATCGCGAACGCCCACTCGCCGATCCCCCACCCGCCGGGCGCGAGCGGCAGTGCGCTGACGAGGTTCGCGAGCGGAACGGCGGCGAGGCACGCGAGGACCGACGCGCCCCGGACGTCGAGCACGGACGCGAGCGCGGCGACCGCGAGCGCGGCACCAGCGTGGTTCAGGATCGAGACGCCGAGGGCCCCCGCGAGGACGAGTGGTTTACGGCGGTACAGACCGAGTCCGGCCTTCAGTTCGCCGATCACGTGCTGGAACGGCAACGACGCGATCAACCGGGACAACCCGAGCCGGCGGCGCAGCGGCCGCCACGCCAGGAGTGCACCGCCGACGAGCGCGAGCGAGGAGGCGATGATCACGATGCGTCGTGCCGCGTCCCGCCCGCCGTCCGAGGGTGCGATGAGGATCGCCGCTGCGGCGAGGACGACGAGCCCGAGCATCCCGACGACGCGATCGACGAACACGGTGAGCACCGCGCGCGCGCCGGCGCCCGTATCGCGCGCGGCGTACCACGCCTTGACGACGTCGCCACCGGTCGAACCCGGCACGGCGAGGTTGAAGAAGCCGCCGATCCAGGTCAGACCGAGCGCGCGGCGCCTTCGCATCGAAAGCCCCAGGGCGCCCACGAGGGCATGCCAGCGCCACGCGGTGATCGCGACGAGCAACGCGAACCCGACGAGGATCCCGACGACCTGCAGCGGATGATCGCCCAGGCGCCGCAACGTCGTCCCGAGACCGTGGGCGACGCGCGGCCGGCGGCCGGACGCGTCGGGAGCGACCGAGAACACGACACGCCGCCCGTCGGTGGTCGCGATCTCCGCGCCGTCGTCGCTCCAGCGCTCGATGCGTCCTTCGAGCGTGCCGTCGGAGGTCTCGACACGATCGTGCCAATGCACCATTCGCGCGAGCAGCAGCACCACCGCGACGAGCGCGACGAGGCGGACGATGCGACCGATCAGGCGGCGCCGCGCCGATCGC
>CAZPGF010000103.1:0-10040 GCA_964586025.1 uncultured Planctomycetales bacterium | reverse complement strand
CGGCGACCTTCCGCTCCCCGCCTGCGAACCCGGACCGGCGGTGGAGGCGAAGGAAAGGCATGTCATCGGTGTTTCGGGTCGCCCCCTGAGTTGCGCGCGGAGCGCACGGCCTGAACGGATACACTCCGCCGTTTCCGTTCAGGGGGTCTCTGACCTTGCGGACATGCGGCTTCGCAGATCGGGGGCGATCAGGCCGCCGTGTCGGGCTAGAGTGGTCGACCACACGTCGCCCTCCACGGCGACCTTCCGCTCCCCGCCTGCGAACCCGGACCGGCGGTGGAGGCGAAGGAAAGGCATGTCATCGGTGTTTCGGGTCGCCCCCTGAGTTGCGCGCGGAGCGCACGGCCTGAACGGATACACTCCGCCGCATGCCCGACTTCCAGCCCCCGCCCGGCCTCGCCGTCCTCGGCGGTCACTACCGCCTCACCAAGAAGCTCGGCGAGGGCGCATTCGGTGAGGTCTACGAGGCGGAGCACGAACTCCTCGGCCAGCAGTTCGCGGTCAAGGTCCTCAAGCCGGAGTTGTGCGAGAGCGAAGAGGCGCGTTCCCGCTTCCTCGACGAAGCGCGCGCGCTGATCCGCTTCAGCCATCCGAACGTCGTCCAACTCCGGCACGTCGGGGAGCACGGGGGACGATTGTTCCTGGTGATGGACTTCGTCCGCGGGGAGACGTTGGGGGACCTCGTCCTGCGCGAAGGGCGGTTCTCCGAGGCGCGCGCCCTGTCGGTGATCCAGCAGGTTCTCGCGGGACTCGAGGCCGCGCACGCGGCCGGGATCGTCCACCGCGACCTGAAGCCGTCCAACCTGCTCGTCGAGCGCACCGCGGACGGATCGGACCACGTGCGGATCCTCGACTTCGGGTTGAGCAAGCTGACTTCCGCCGCGGGCAGCGCGAACGCCCATCGATCGATGACCGGCACGATCGTCGGCACGCTCGCGTACATGTCGCCGGAGCAACTCCAGGGTGAGCGCGACATCGACAAGCGCAGCGACGTGTTCGCCACGGGGCTCCTGCTCCACGAGATGCTCGAAGGGCACCATCCCTATCCCGGTGACAGCGGCATCGTGGTCGCCGCCAAGCTCCTGCGCGATCCGGTGCCGCCGCTCGATCCCGACTTGCGCGTCTCCGCCTCGACCCGCGCGGCGATCTCGACCGCGCTCGAGAGGGATCGCGATGCCCGGTTCGCGTCCGTCACGGCGTTCTCGCAGGCGCTCGCGGGCAAGGGGCCTCCGTCGGACACCTCGCGTGTGACGACGGTCGAGCACGCGCGGAAGGAACTCGCGCGCCAGGAAGCGGCCGCCCGGGCGCGCCCCGGAGCCACCCCTCCCCGTCGCGAGGAGTCGGCTTCGGCGAGGCGCAGGCTCCCCTGGGCGGCGGTCGCCCTCGGCCTGGTGCTGGTCGGCGGTGGGGCGGCCTACGTCGCAACGCTGGACCGCGACGACCCGGTCGATCCGGCGCCGCGTCGCGTCGCCGCGACGGACCCGCATGCGCCGCTTCCGTCGGCGCGCGGTAGCGAGCCCGAGGCGGCCCCCGAGCCGGTCGTTCGTCCGGAACCGCGGCAGCCGGACCCGGTTCAGCCCGAACCCCCTCGACCCGAACCCGTGAAGCCGGATCCGGTGCAGCCGGAGCCGATGCCGGAACCGGCTCCGGAACCCATGCCGGCCCCCGAGCCCGCGCCGGAGTCCATCCCCGAACCCACTGCCGAGCCCGGTCCGGGGCCCATGCCCGAGCCCGCCCCGGAACCGGCGGCGGAGCCCGCCAAGCCGGAGACGGAGGCGCCGAGCACCCCGAAGGATCCCTACGCGGGCCTCTCCCCCGAGGCGTGTTGCGACGCCGCCAGCGCGGCGTTCTCGGCCCGTCGATACGACGACGCGCGTTTGCTGTTCACGCGGGTCCTCGACACGGCGGACGTTGCACGCGAAACGCACGTCGGAGCCCTGCGCGGCCTCGCCGGGGCGTGGATCGCCGATGCCGATGCCTCGGCGCGACGGGGTGACCTCGCGCGGGCGCTCGCGCTGCTCGAGGAGGCCCGCACGTCGCTCGCCGCCCGCCTCGCCTCCTACAGCGGCTCGGCGACGAGCGTCGATGCGGTGCGCCTCGAGGTCGGTTTCTCCCATCTGTTGCTCGGTGAGGCGCAGATGGAGAGCGCGCGCTGGCTCGCCGTCGCCGGACGCCGGGACGAGGGGAAAGAGTTCCTCAAGCCCGCGCGCGACAGTTTCGAGTTCGCGAACACCTACCTGCGCGGCGACGGACCGCGCTACGCGGAACTCGTGCTGCGCCGTGCCACGCTCGAACGACTCGAGGGCCGCCTCGCCCCGTATTGGAGCGATCTCTCCGAGATCACCCAGATGGACAACGAAGAGGTGTTGAAGCGGTCCTGGGTCGCGCAGGCGCGCGGCGCACGGCTCATCGCCGAGGCGCACGGCGCGCGTGGCAATGCGTCCGAGGCCGCGCAGTGGGCGAAGCGTTCGCGGCAGGTCGCCCAAAAGGGCGTCAGTTGGAAGGACAAGGACCTCTCGCGAGAGGAGTGGCTCGAACTGGTCCGGACGCTGTTCGTCGCCGGATCGTGGCGCAGCGCCAACGAGGATCCGCGGGAGCTGGAAGGCCTTGCGAACTACTGGGTGAAGCGTGCGACGGAGTCGCCCGCCGCGGGGGGCGAGGACGAGCGCATCGTTCGGGCGAGGCTGCGCACCGCCGAGGCGGTCCGCGAGTACCTTGCGGGCCTCTCGGCGCCGTTCGCGAACAGGGCGGATCAGGCCGCCGCCCGCTTCCAGGCGGCGCGCGCCGTGGCGACGGAGGCGGTCTCCCTGCGCGAGGCCGCGGCGAAGGACGGACACGAACTGCCGGATCGCTACGCCTACAGCGTGCTCGCCGCGATCGAACGCGCCCTCGGTCGCGACGAGGCGGCGTCCGCCGCGCTCGCCGCCGCGTCCGCCGCGGACGCCAAGAACCCGGACTGACGGGGCGAACCGACACGTGGATCCGAACTTGGAGACGCGCTACCGGAGCCCGGCGGGTGCGCTCGCCTACCGCCACAAGTACGAGCGCTCGCTCGCCCGTCGATGGTCGAACCGTCGCGAGCAGGCGATCGTCCGCGCCGCGCTCGAGCGCGCCGGGACGCGCGGTCGCGTGCTCGACTGCCCGGTCGGCGCGGGCCGCCTCGTGCCGACCCTGCTCGGGTTCGCCGAGCACGTGACCGGGGCCGACATGAGCCCCGCGATGATCGACGAGGCCCGCGACGCGCTCGCTCCCGCCATCGAGGCGGGCCGCGTCGACCTCGTCGTCGCGTCCGCATCCAGCCTGCCGTTCGCGGACGGCGCGTTCGACACGGTCGTCTGCCATCGGCTCGTGCACCATCTCGCGACCGCGGCGGAACGAGGCGCGGTGCTCTCGGAACTGCGCCGTGTCGCCGCGCGATGCGTGCTCTGCTCGTTCAGTGACGACACGACGGCGAAGGCGCGCCGGCAGTCCCGTCGCGGCGTCGAGCGACGCCGCCATCCCCTCACGCCCGAGGCGTTCCTCGCCGAAGCACGCGCGGCGGGGCTCGTTCCGCTCGGCAAACCCCTTCACCTCGCGCCGTGGTTCTCGTTGGTTGCGGTGGTGGTGTTCGGCATCGAGGACGGCGCCGCGTGAGGGAACGGTGGTGGGTCGATGCGGCGGATCGCGCGGCGGTCGAGGCGATCGCCCCGCTCGATCTCGTCGCGTGGATCGACCGCGCACGAGGCGGGCGGGAACTCTCCGGCGATCGGCAGTCGGTCGCGGCGCGGATCGACACCGCGGGCGGCCCGTGGTTCGTGAAGTGGCGGCACACGCTGCCGTCGCGGCGATGGAAGACCTGGGGCCGCCCCAGCCGGGAACGAGCGGAGCGGGATGCCGCCGCGCGCGCGATCGAGCGGGGGGTTCCGGCGCTTCGGATCGTCGCCGCGGCCGAGCGACGACGCGCCGGACGCGTGATCGCCTCGCTGCTCGCGCGACCGTTCGACGACGGGGCGCGCGGTGTGCCCGATCTCCTCTCCGCTCGACCGGATCGGGTCGAGGACGCGTCGCGTGCGCTCGCGGCATGGCATGCGACGGGGTTCCGGCATGGCGATGCCTGGCCGAAGAACGTCCTCGCATGGGAGGACGGCGCGCGATTCGCGCCGATCGGCCATCCCCACGCCCGCTTCGCACCCCCGTCGCGGACGCGGTGGGACGCGATGCGTGCACGGGATCTCGCGCGATTCCTGACGGGGTTGGAGTCGCTCGGCCTCGCCGAGCGCGCGCTCGCGGCCTACGCCGCGGCGAGCGGGATCGAGGCGGATCGCATCCGCCGTTCGGTCACGCCCCTTCGCGCGCGAATCCTTCTGCGCAAGCGCGAGCGCGAACGCACCCGCGCGGCCCGCGAGCCGCGCGGTCCGCCCCGTCCGTCGCCGCCTCGGTGAGTCGCCGTCCCTTGCCGGATCAGTCGATCTTCACGATGCGCCAGCCGTCCCTGCCCCCGTCGGCGATGCGGTAGCGATGTCCGCCGTAGAGCGGCGTCGCCGCGAACGTGATCGAACCATCGCCCTCGCGGGTCACCGACATGGTGAGAAAGATCTGCATCAGCAGGTCGTCGCAGTCGCCGGTCGAGCGGTGCTTCGACTGGCTGACGAACTCCTCGATCCACGCCTCCCGAACGGTGTCGAGCGACGTGTTCGGCGGCCAATGCCCTTCGGCGATCTCGTGGGCGTGGAGCGCCGCCCAATCGACCGCGACCTCGAGCAGGTCGCGGCGCGGCAGGTGGTAGCCGCGCCCGAACTTGATGAATGCCTGCCACGCGTTGCGGGGCGTGCCCTCGATCGCGTCGAACCAGTCGGGCGCGGGACCGCCTTCGCCAGCCGGAGCCCACCCCGAACGAGGCACCACGCCCGTCGCGCCTCGAACCACGCCGTCGGTCGTGCTGACGTGGTAGACGGTCTCGAACCCGAGCCGCGAGCGCACGCGAACGTCGCGCGCGCCGTCCGCCGGCGCACCCACGTCCACGGTCAGGTCGGTGTCGCCCGTCGGCACCGACCCGCTGCCCGCGTTCGGCGCGCGCACGAACCGCGGATCGAACGACGGCAGGACCCAGTGGATCGCCGCGTCACGCGGGGCCGCGTCGCGGGCGAGCAGCAACACGGCGAGGGTGCCCATCGTCGCATCGGGGCCGACGAGGCCCTCGGTCGTCGTGCGGCTTTCGCCGGAGCCCCAGTGGAGGCGCATGCGATCGCCGACCCGCTCGAACCGCATCTGCCACCCACCGGTCGGCGTCGCCACGCGCTGCTCGCCGCGAAGCACCGTCAGATCCTGCGCGAGCCGATACGACGACTCGGAACGGACGATCGCGTCGCCGCCGCGGCGCTCCGTCGTCTCGAGCACGTCCCAGGCGGGCTCGCCGCCCTCGCTCGCCGGCGTCGCCTCGATGCGGACGCGACCGATCGCCGCACCGTCGAGGACGAGGTCTCCGTCGAATCGGTACGGCCGAGACGGCGCGTCGAGCCGCCGTCGCGCGGTGCGCGCCGCCTCGGCTGCTCGATCGCGCATCGAACGGGTCAGTCCGTCGGGATCGTCGAGGACGTAGGCCGGGCCGTCGCCGTCGGCGACGTCCAGGCCGAGCCCGACGATCTCGAACGTGCGCAGGCGACCCGTCGCGTCGAACGCGAAGCGCAGCGTGCGCTGGCCCCGCGTGACGCTGAAGGTGGCGAGTTGCTCGACCTCCTCGCCCCGTCGCCAACGCACCGCGCCGTGCGACTCGACGTGCAGCGTCGCCACGTACGGATCGCCGGGGCCCGGATCCGGCTCGAAGTCGGCGATCGAGCGTCCGTGCGCCGCGTCGCCGTGCTTCTTGAGCCAATGCACGAGTCCGACCGCGGTCGCGAGCATGGGGCCGCGGCCCTCGGGCTCGATGCGGTTCTCGAACTCGGCGGTCTCGTGCTCGAGCAGGACGCGGCCGTCTGGCCGCAGATGCCAGCGCGCCTCGAGGAAGCCGCGGGGGTTCGAGCGCCGGTAGCTGCCGCGAATCGCGTGGAAGTCCGCGTCGAGGTACGCCTCGCCCCGCTGCTCGTCCATGCCCGCCGCCGTCGGCTGCAGCGTCTCACGGACGAGCCAACGCGCCGGGTCCGACGCGTCGGCCGGCAGCGCTTCGGACTCGAGGCGCAAGGTGCCGACGGGCTTGCCGAGGTAGCGAACCGTGCCGGTCCACTCGATCGGCGCGTCCGCCGGCTCGTCGGCGACGGCGGCCGCGCCGAGTGCGAGAAGGACGGCGAGGGCAACGTGCAGGCGGCGGGTCATCGCGGCGCCGGCATCGAGATCAGGTACCAGCGACCGTCGATTCGTCCGTAACGCCCGGGCGCGAGGCTGAACGCGCTCGGGTACGTGACCGTCGCGCGATCCTCGCCCTCCATCGCGACGACGAACTGGTCCTTCATCATCGCGATGCCGACGCGCACCATCGAGGGATCGGAGTCGAACTCCGCGTTCGCGGCCTCGTGCAGGACGGCCTTGCGGAATTCGTCCATCGACATCTCGGTCTGACCCTCGAGCGCAGCGTAGGCCGACGGCCAGTGGGTCACGCTGTCGATCAGGTCCGCGTCCTTGGCGCCGAAGCCGATCATGGCGTCGATCGCGGCGCTCTGCGGGGTCGAGCGCCCCTTGGCCGACCCGTCCTCTTCGGCGGGGGCGGGCGCGGGCTCCGGGGTCTCCGGCGCGGTGCCGGGGCGGATCGTGATCGACACCGCCTCCCCGTCCGGCTTCATGCGAGCCAGCAGCAGCCGCTTCGACGTCGGGTCGAACCAGGCCTCGAGGTTCGCCTTGCGGCGCTTCGAGGTGACGGCGATCGCCGGCTTGCCCTCGAACTCGCCCTTCGGGTCCACCTTCCAGGTGAACGACTCGAAGCGTTGTTCCTCTCCGGGATCGGTGATCGACCACGCCGCACCCTCGGACGCGCCGCTCTCCGGCAGCGTGAGGTGGAGGAACAGCAGGAACGACGAGATGCCCGAGACCACGCTGCCGGGCTTCGGAATCGCCAGATCCGCGGGCTCCTGCGCAAGCGCGCCCTCGTAGGCGATGTAGCGAATGCTCCCTTCGGGGGCGCCCTCGTCGATCCGCTGCTTGGTCACGTTGCCCTGCGGATCGGACTCGCTCCACGCACCGCGGATCGGCGTAAGACGCGCGTCGAGCCAGGCGTCGGTTTCGTTGCGCGCTTCCTGCATGCCGACCGGCGTGAAGTCGACGCTCATCGACTCGCGCACGCGCCAGACCCGGCGTCCCTCCTCCTCGTTCGCCTCGACCCGCAGCCGATACGCGCCGCGCATCGGAGCCAGGTTCGGGAGCCCGGCGAACTCGGTCCAGCCTTCGAAGACGAAGTCGCGCGCGGCGTCCGGCGGGGGCAGGGCCGCGAGTCGGGCGGTGGTGGCGGTGGCGAGCATCGCCGGGATGGTGGGCGGCTCGGCGACGGCGGCGCCGGAGGGGTTGTCCTCGGCGCGGGCCGTGAGCGGCACCGCGAGGCCGAGGGCGAGTGCGAGCAGAGCGAGGGGGAGGGGACGGTGGAGGTGATGCATCGGGGCATCCTGCCATCCCGTCCCCGGCGCCACCCTCCCCGGCAGGCCCGTTCGGACGGCCGCCGGCCCGGCCGATCAGGGCTTTCGTCCCGCCTTCCGGGGGGCCGTAACGCCACCGCGACACCTCCGGATTCCGGCGGCTCCGCCTCCGACGTGCCGCCCGGGAGCGGACGCGGGTAGGGTGCCCGCCCCCGAGACCGGAGGATCCCGCCCGCCCATGGCCGCCGCCCGTTCCCGTCCCGCCCAGGGCAAGCCGCTGGTGATCGTCGAGTCGCCGGCCAAGGCGAAGACGATCGCGCGCTTTCTCGGCGGCCGCTTCGAGGTGCAGGCGTCGATCGGCCACATCCGCGACCTGCCGGACAAGAACAGCCGCCTGCCCGAGAAGTGGCAGGGCCACCCGCGGGCGCGTCTCGGCGTGGACATCGAGAACGACTTCGAGCCGATGTACGTCGAGTCCGCGCCGCGCAGCGAGCACATCCAGACGCTGAAGCGGCTCGTCAAGGACGCGCCCGAAGTCTGGCTCGCCACCGATGAGGACCGCGAGGGAGAGTCCATCTCGTGGCACCTGCTCGAGGTCCTGAAGCCGACGGTGCCGGTCCACCGCCTCGTGTTCCACGAGATCACGAAGAGTGCGATCGAGAAGGCGCTGGCGTCACCGCGCGACATCAACCTCGACCTGGTCAAGGCCCAGGAGGCGCGACGAATCCTCGATCGGCTGGTCGGGTACGAGGTGTCGCCCGTCCTGTGGCGACGCATTCGCAAGGGGTTGAGCGCGGGTCGCGTGCAGAGCGTCGCGCTGCGTCTGCTCGTCGAGCGCGAGGAGGAGCGGATCCGCTTCCGCGAGGCGACCTACTGGGATCTGCTCGGCCGCTTCGCGACCGGCGCGACGAGCAATGAGGAATTCGATGCGACGCTCGTCGAGGTCGCCGGCAGCCGCGTCGCGACCGGACGCGACTTCGATCCGACGACGGGCGCGCTCGTCGAGGCCGCCTCGGCCGGGGCGTCGCACGCGCCCGCCGAGCGCGTGCACTGGATCCGCACCGCGGACGAAGCGGAACGCCTCCGCGACGAACTCCGTCACCAGCCCGGGCGCGTCGAGAGCGTGGACGAGAAGCCGTTCACGCAGCGTCCCGCCCCACCGTTCACGACCAGCACCCTCCAGCAGGAAGCGGGGAGGAAACTGCGCTTCTCCAGCAAGCGCACGATGCAGGTGGCGCAGCGTCTCTACGAGAACGGCTGGATCACCTACATGCGTACCGACTCGACCGAGTTGAGTTCGGAAGCGATCGGCGCGGCGCGCGACCTCATCCGCCAGCAGTACGACGCGGCCTTCCTGCCGCCCTCGCCGCGCGCGTGGCCGACCAAGGTCAAGAACGCGCAGGAGGCCCACGAGGCGATCCGCCCGGCCGGATCGTCCTTCTCCCCGGTCGCCGAGGTGGAGGCCGACCTCGGCCGGGATGCCGCCGCTCTCTACGACATGATCTTCAAGCGCACCGTCGCATCGCAGATGCCGGACGCGCGCGGGCGCCGTGTCACCGCGCGGATCGCCCTCGGCCGGGGCGTATTCCGCGCGTCCGGGCGCACGATCGACTTCGCCGGCTTCATGCGCGCGTACATCGAGGGATCCGACGATCCCCAGGTCGAACTCAACGATGCGGAACGGGTGTTGCCGCCGCTCGCGGAGGGCCAGGCCCTCGGCCTTCGCAACCTCGACGCGAAGGAGCACACGACCCAGGCGCCGGCCCGCTACACGGAGGCGAGCCTGGTCAAGGAGCTCGATCAACGTGGCATCGGCCGCCCGTCCACGTGGTCGTCGATCATCGACGTCCTGCTCGAACGCGCGTACGCGTTCAAGAAGGGCACCGCGCTCGTCCCGACGTGGACCGCGTTCGCGGTGATCCGGATGCTCACCCGGCACTTCCGCCCGCTGTGCGACTACGACTTCACCGCGCACATGGAGAACGACCTCGACGAGATCTCCCTCGGGCGCGTCGAGAGCCGGGAGTATCTGCGACGGTTCTGGTTCGGTAACGGCCGACCCGGCCTGGAAGGCCTCGTCCAGCGTGGCATGGCGGAATCCGATCCGCGTGAGTTGTGCAGCTTCCCGATCGCCGGCGACGCGGGCGAGCGGCCGATCGAGTTGCGCGTCGGCAAGTACGGGCTCTTCCTGACCGACGGCGAACGAAACGCGTCGGTCGCCGAGGACATCGTCCCCGACGAACTCGACTTCGCGCTCGCCGAGCGACTGCTCACGGAGGCGGCGCGCGGACCCCAGGCCCTCGGCACCGACCCGCAGACCGGCCGGCCGGTGTTCCTGTTGGTCGGGCGGTTCGGTCCGTACGTGCAACTCGGCGAGGTCGAGGACGAGGAGCCCGTGCGCCGGGTGAGCCTGCTCGAGGGCATGTCGCCCGAGAACGTCGATTTGCCGCTGGCGCTGCGCCTGCTCGAACTACCTCGCGATCTGGGGCCGCATCCGACTGCGCC
>CAZPGF010000102.1:8107-10503 GCA_964586025.1 uncultured Planctomycetales bacterium | reverse complement strand
GGTCGGCGCCGGTGAACGCGCCGCGCACGTGGCCGAACAGCTCGCTCTCGAGCAGGGTGTCGGTGAGCGCGGCGCAATTCTCCGACAGGAAGGCCTGCCGCGCGC
The DNA here is from genome assembly GCA_964586025.1 of uncultured Planctomycetales bacterium. Classification (GTDB taxonomy): domain Bacteria; phylum Planctomycetota; class PLA2; order PLA2; family JAEUHO01; genus JACKGW01. Next base: position 10,398 of record CAZPGF010000102.1, on the reverse strand, counting down.
GCGGCCCGTGCGCATGGATCGCGCGAGCGATCAACTCCTTGCCGGTCCCGCTCTCGCCCGTGATCAGCACCGGCTCGTCGGTGCGAACGATCTTGTCGAGCAGGCGCAGCACGTCGCGCATCGCGGCCGACTCGCCGATGATCTGCGGGTAGACGCCCTGCGGCGCGCCGGCGCGCCGCAGTCGGTCCCCCATCACCGTCAGTTCGCGCGCCTGCCCTTCGACGCGGCGCTCGAGGCGCTGGTTCAGGTCGGCGACCTCGACGACGCGTCGTTCGTTCTCCTCGTACAGCGACGCCCGCTCGATCGCGGTCGCGGCGAGGTCCACGAGCGACATGAGCATGTCCCGCTCGGCGTCGCCGAACGCTCCCGCCTGGAGGCGGTTGTCCACGTACACGGCGCCGGCCGTCTTCCCGCGGACCTGGAACGGCAGGCAAAGGACGCTGCGAGCGCGAATCGCGCTGATCGAGACCGCACCCGAGAACCGCTCGTCCTCGATCGCATTCGCGGTGAGCACCGGCTCGCCGGTGGAGAGGACGCGATCGACGATCGACTGGGAGAACGCCGCCTCGGGGCTCTGCACGTCCTCCTGCTCGAAGTTGCGGGCGACGTGGACGTTCGTGCCGCCGTCCGGGCCGTCGCGGCGCAGCACGAGGAAACCGCGCTCGGCGCCCGCGATCTCGACGACGTGATCGATGATGATCCGCAGCAACGGATCGAGGTGCAGTTCGCTGTTCAGGGCCTTGACGACCCGCTGCAGCCTCTCGAGACGGTCGCGCTCGTCGTCGAGCGAGATCATCTGGGTCGTGTGGCCGAGTTCGTCGTCTCGAACCTCGCCGGGGGGCGGCGCCTGCTCGAACCAGACCCGCGCGCTGCCGACGCGCAGTTCGTCGCCGGGCCGGAGCCGGGCGCGCTCGATGAGGTGACCGTTCAGTCGGGTGCCGTTCTGGCTGCCCAGGTCGCGGACGATGTACTGGTCCCCCGCGACCCGCTCGATCAGGCAGTGCTCGCGCGACGCGCGGATGTCGAGCACGGCGATGTCGTTCTGGGGCGCGCGACCGATCCGCACGACATCCCGCGGGAGGTCGTACACGGTGCGCGTGTCCTTCTCGTCGAGGATGTAGCGCGGCACCGAGCGGGACCTCCAGGTGGGCGGCGAACCGGCCGTAGGATACCGGCTCCCCAGTCCGCGTCGTCCCCGGCACGAGCCCGAGGCGACGCCCGCGGGCACGCGCGGGAGCGGGGGAGTCGGCGGGTAGGTTCTCCGGGACCCGCCGCGATCGCGACGAACGTCCCGGATGAGAGACTGCGATGCCGAAGCGCTTCCTGTTGGAAGAACTCGCCGGACTGGCCGGCGTCCCCGTGCGCCAGGTGCAAGCCTGGGAGTCGGAGGGTCTGCTCGGCGACGTCTCTCGCGACGTCGCGCGGCAACCGATCTACGGGTTCGAACACGCCGAGCGCTGCGTCGAACTCGGTGGGCGCGGGTTGATGCGGCGCCTCTGCATCGTCAACCAGAAGGGTGGCGTCGGCAAGACGACGACGGCGTTCACGATGGCCGCCGCGCTCGCCGACCTCGGCCGTCGGGTGCTCTGCGTGGACCTCGACGCCCAGGCGAACCTGACGACGTCGTTCGGCTTCGACCCGGACGCGCTCGAACGAACCAGCGCCGACCTCCTGACCGAGGACGACGTCGGCCCCGAGGACGTGATCCTCGAGACGGGCATCGAAGGCGTCCACGCCATCCCCGCGGACATCAAGTTGGTCAATGTCGAGGCGCGCATCCAGGACGAAATGCAGCGCGAACGCATCCTCGATCGCAAGCTTTCGCCGCTCTACGACCGCTACCACTTCCTCCTGTTCGACTGCCCCCCCAACCTCTCGCGGGTCACGATCAATGCGCTGTGCGCCAGCGAGGAGGTCATCGTCCCGATCGAGACCCAGTCGTATTCGATCAAGGCGGTCAGCGACCTCACGCACACCTTCACGCTGCTCAAGCGCAAGATGGGCCACGATCTCACGGTCTGGCTGCTCCCGACGAAGGTGGACCGCACCGTGAAGATCGCGTCCGACATCCTCGACGCGCTCGACGAGTCCTTCCGCGGCCGCCTGCTCGATCCGATCCACGTCGATCCGACGCTGATCCGCGCGCCGCTGCTCTGCGAGCCGGTCACTCGCGCGTATCCGAACGCGCCGTCGGCGTTGGAGTACGCGCGGCTCGCGCGCTTCTTCACGCTGCAGGACGCCGAGCGCGCGCAGTGGATGACCCTCACGCTCGCCGAGCGCTCGCGCATCAT
>CAZPGF010000102.1:0-8097 GCA_964586025.1 uncultured Planctomycetales bacterium | reverse complement strand
GCATCATCGAGAAGGCCTCGCGCGACGTCGCCGACGAGGCCGATCTCCCGGCCAAGCGCCGCCCGCGCTGGGCCTAGCGTTCCGGACGGATCGGACCGCCATCGGGGGCGCGGGGACGGAGTGCCGGGCCTGAATCGACGCCGATGGCCGACTTCGTTCAGGCAGGGCCGACGACGGCGCGGATCGCGGCGAGGACCCGCGCGGTCGAAATGCCCGCGAGGCACGGATGTCCGGGGATCGGACACTCGCGCAGGAAACAGGGACTGCACGGTTCGACCCGCTGGATCAGGGTGCACGGACCGGGTCCGAGGGGTGCGCTGACGTTCGGATCGGTCGCGCCGAAGAGCGCGACGACCGGCGTTCCCACCGCCGCGGCGAGATGCATCGGGCCGGTGTCATTCGTGACGAGCCCGTCCGCTTCGGCGAGCAGCCCGATCAACACACCGAGATCCGAGGTGCGGCCCACCGCGCGGAGGAGATCCGGGGCGCGCGACGCGATCGCGGCCTCGATCGGTGCGGCGGCGATCGTACCGACCGCGACGACGTCGATGCCGTCTCGCCCGAGGCGCTCGGCGAGTTCGGCGAAACGCTCGACGGGCCAGCACTTCGCCGGGCCGTAGGACGCTCCGGCCTCGAGCGCGACGAGAGGGCGCGTCGTCCGCCGGCCGAGCGCGAGCAGGAGTCGGCGCGCGGCGTCGCGTTCCGGTGCGAGCACGGGCAACGGGGCGAGCGGGGGCGCGAGGTCGGCGTCGAACGCCGTCGCGAGGGCCGCGAAGAACCGGCTTCGATGGGTGCGGCGCAAGGGGCCCCAGCCGCGGACGCCGTGGGTCAACAGTGGCCCCTTTCCGCGCGCGGCGAACCCGACGCGCACCGGAATGCCGGCGAGGAAGGGCGCGAGCGCGGCGCGGTGGCCGCGCGGGAACACCACCGCCGCGTCGAAGTGCTCCTCGCGAAGGCGGCGACGGCTCGCAGCGAGGTCGCGGGGCGTGCGATCGCGGCCGGTGGAAAGCGTCGAGGACACGCCGGGGAAGCGCGCGGCGAGAGGAAGAAACGGCGCGGGGGCCTGCGCGACGAACGTCGCCCTCGGTCGCGACGCCGCGATCGCGGCGATCGCCGGTCGCGCCATCACGATGTCCCCGAGCCACGAGGGCAGGCGCAGCAGCACGCGCGTGGCATCCGGCGGAACGCGTCGCGCGCACGTCGTCGATGCGACGACGTCGGCCGGGATCACGCGGGGCTCACTCGCCTTCGGGCGCGGCGTCGTCCGCGGCGGGGGCTGCGGCCGGTTCGCTCGTGCGCATCTGTGCCGACGACGGCTGGGCGCCGACGAGGTAGCGGCCGAGGTAGAGCACGAATGTGAGGCTCAGCAGCCCGAACACCAGGAGCACCCAGCGCGGCACGGGCGCGACACCCTCCGTCAGGCCGGAATCGGGGTGGTAGACGGACTCGTCGCTCATGGTGCGGATCGCTCCCGAGTTCGAAGTTCGGACGCCGGAACGGACTGTTGCCGATCCTGCTCGAGCAGGTCGCGCGCGGTCTGTTCCACATCGTCGAATTGACCGGTCTTGATGCTCCACGTGAAGATCAGCCACGCGGTGAATCCCATCACGAGGCAGACCGCGAAGATCCACCAGAGGACGGTCATGGCGACGACGGGGAGCATGGCGACAGTCTACGTCCGGTCGCCCATGGACGCCTCCGACGGCCGCGGCGCGTCCCGGCGGCCGGACCCGCCGAGCAGGGCGTCCAGGCGCAGACGGAGCAGGGCGGTCGATCCGATCACCGACAGGCTGCTCGCGATCATCGCGAGCGCCGCGAGCAGCGGCGGCAAACCGACGAACACGGCCACGGCCAGCGCCACGGCGTTGTAGGCGAACGCCTGGAACAGATTCCACGCGACCGCCCGACGCGTCGTGCGGGCTGCTCCGAGGAGGGAGGGGATGCGGCGGAGATCGCTGCCGAGAAGGCTCACGTCCGCCGCCTCCCGCGCCAGATCGGTGCCGGATCCGAGCGCGATCCCGAGGTCGGCCGCGGCGAGGGCGGGTGCGTCGTTCAGCCCGTCGCCGACGAACGCGACGGGATGGGCCCCCGAGGCGACGGACGTGACCTTCTCGTCGGGCAGGAGCCCGCCACGGGCGAGGAGACCGGGGACCTGGAGGCGCGCGGCGAACGAGGAGACCGCCGCGTCCCCGTCGCCGCTGGCGATCTCGACCTGGACCCCTGCCGCGGCCAGTTCGCGCAGCGCGGCGGCCGCCTCGGGCCGGGGATCCTCGCCGAGCACGATCGTCCCGACCGGGCGCCCGTCCACCTCCACGACGACGGCGCCGGGGACCTCGCGCGCGGGGGCGTCGCCGCCGATCCACGACGGCGCACCGACCCGCACCCGCACGGAGCCGCCCGGCGCGCGCCCCTCGGGCACGGTGGCCTCGACCCCGCGTCCCGGGACGACGAGCGACGATGACGCACTCGGCGCCGTTGGCGCGGCCCTTCGGATGCCTCGGGCGAGCGGATGCTCGCTGCCGCTCTCGGCCGCTGCGGCCAGCGCGAGCACGCGCTCTTCGCGTTCGCCTTCGACCGGTACGACGCGCTGCACCTGGGGCGTTCCGCGGGTCAGCGTGCCGGTCTTGTCGAACACGACGCGCCGCACGCGGGGGAGCGCCCCGAGCGCTTCGCCGGTCCGCACGAGCACGCCGCGATCGGCGAGCGCGCCGAGGGTCGCCGTCACGGCGAGAGGGGTGGCGATGCCGAGCGCGCAGGGGCAACTCACGACCAGCACGCCGAGCGCGAGCAGCACCGCCGCCTCGACGCCGCGTCCGGCGTGGAGGTCGGACGCCAGGACCCCGCCGGCGATCAACAGCACCGCCGGGATGAACACCGCGGAGATGCGGTCCGCCAGTCGTTCGAGCGGCGCGCGATGCGCGCGTGCGGCCGCCAGCACCGCGGCGATGCGACCGAGCAGGGTGTCGTCCCCGACCGCTTCGACGGCGACGATCAGCGCGCCGTCCTGGGGCACCGTCGGAGCGCGAACGGTGTCGGTCGGGCCGACCGACCGAGGCAGCGGCTCGCCGGTCAGGGCGGCCTCGTCGAGGAACGCCCGACCGGCGACGACGCGCCCGTCCGCCGGGACACGCTCCCCCGGGAGCACGCGTACGAGGTCCCCCGCCGAGAGATCCGACGCGGCGACGCGTTCGTCGTCTTCAGGCGGCGCGTCGGGCGCCGCGACGCGGCGCGCCGGGCGCTCCGACGCGGAGAGGAACGCGGCGAGCGAACGGGTCGCCCGACGTTTGGCGGAGGCCTCCATCCAGCGTCCGACCGTCATCAGCGTCGCGAGCGACGCGACCGTGTCGAACCAGAGCGGTTCGAGCTCGCCCCGAAACACGGTCCACCACGAGGCGACGTAGCCCGCCACGAGCGCGATGCCGACCAACAGGTCCGCGCCGACCCGCGCGCGCGAGAGTCCCGCCGCCGCAGCGAAGAGGATCGGCACCCCGAGGCCGAGCAGCACGGGCGTGCAGAGGAGGCCCTGCAACCATGGACTGACCCGCGCAAAGTCCGGGTCGGCGGCGGCGTTCGGATCGAGGTACTGCACCCACTGCAGGAGCATCACCGCCATCGAGAACACGAAACCCAAGCCGATCCGCGCGAGGTGCGAGGCCGTGACGCCTCCCCCGCCCCGGTGCGTCGGACCCGCGAAACGCCAGGCGATCGAACAACCGAGGCAGCAGAACGCATGGAGATCGCCGCGCACGCGCCGGTCGATGCGCCCCGCGCCGAGCGGCAGTCCGCAGTGGTCGCACGGGGCCGCGGCCTTCGTCATCGCGGGTCGGGACGGCTCGGATGGACGTGTTCGGAGGGCGTGGAGGCGCCGTGGTCGCCGTGCCCACCAGGGCCGTGCAGGAGATCCGGGAACACCCCCCGCACGATCGTCACGAGGCCCATCACGACGACCACGACGCCCGCCACCCGGATGGCGCGCGCGCGCAGGCGCGGTCCGAACGTTGCACCGAGAACGACGACCAGCGCGAGCGCCGGCACGGTGGCGAGCGCGAGGGTCGTCATCACGCCGATCGCCGGGAGCGTGCCGCCGGTCTCCAGTGCCTTCATCAAGAACGCGTACACGAGCGGACAGGGGAGGAATCCGGTCAGCATCCCGAGCGCGACCGGCGCGGTCGGTCCGCGCAGGTTGATGACCGCCTTCACGGCACGGTCGTAGAGCGAACCCGGGCCGAACAGGCCACCGACGGGGAGTTCCTTCAGCCAGCCGCCGATCTGGAGACCGGCGAGGACCATCAACGCGCCGGCGAGGGCGGACAGGAGTGCGCGCGCCGCCGCGAACCACGAGGCGTGGAGCCAGACCGCGCCGACGGTTCCGAGCAACGCACCGAGGAGAACGTACGTCCCGGCCTTGCCGACGTGGAAGAGTCCCTGCCAGGCCAGCCGACGCCACGGGATCGTGCCCGGCCGATCGAGGGCGAGTACGAACCCGCCGCACATGCCGACGCAGTGCCACGAGCCGGCGAGCCCGACGAGGAGAAGCACCAGCAACCGGGCTCCTCTCTCACGAGCCGGGGACGCTCACTCCTCCTCGGAGTAGCTCACCGGCCACGTCGCGTCGGGACCGTGCAGGAGTCGGTAGACGTACCAGATCAGCGCCCAGTCGTCGCCGAAGGTGCCACGCTGGCCGAAGATGACCGTCCGGTTCAGGCGATCGACGAACTCGGTCGGACGACCGTCCTTCTCGCCGACCACGACACCCGGCAGTTCCTCGCCGAGGTTGCTGAACATCTGGACGCGTGCTGCGTCGCGCGCCGCCGCGATCTCCGCGTCGGCGGCGCCCGCCGCGATCAGGCGGTCGAGTTCGTCGGCCTTCTTCAGGCCGTCGTTGAAGTCGTTCTGCGTGGACGGCATGCCGGTTCCGTCCAACCCGGTGAAGACCGTCCGGTAGATGTCGCGCGGCGTTGCTCCGCCGCGGAGACGAAGCTCCGGCTGGTCCTTGTCGTGGCGCTTGGCGAAGTCCCGCGGACGGACCAGCCCGCCGTTCGACTTCGGCGTGGTGTTCCATCCCGGACCGTCGCCCCGGCCGGTCGAGCCGTGGCAGTTGTTGCACTTCATGGCGACGTAGATCGCCCTGCCGCGCAGGAAGAGTTCGTCCGCGCGCTCGACGGGCATCGGCGGGATCGGCGGCGTCGCGAGCCGCAGGCTCTCGTCGTTGAAGGGCTTGGCGAGGCCGCGATCGGTCTCCTGGAAGTGCTTGATGTAGTCCACCAGCAGCCAGATGTGCTCCTCCGGCATCTCGCGCCACGCGGGCATCGTCGTGCCGGGCAACCCCTGGTAGATCGATCGATACAGGTCGCCATCGAGCGGGAGATTGCCGGCCTGCGTGCTGCGGTAGCGGAACTGCGCCGTCGTGAAGTCGCGCGGACGCACGTCCATGAACTGCGCGGCGTCGCCGTTGCCTCGCCCGGTCTCGCCGTGGCAGCCCGTGCAGTTGCGCTCGTAGAGTTCCTTGCCGCGAGCGAGTCGGTCGTTCCACGCGGGATTGGCGGTTCGCCAGGCCGCCATCCGCACGGCGTACTCCTCCTCGAGGAAGCGCACCTCCTCCCGTTCGGCGGGGGACATCATCTCGGCGGCCAGTCCGTACACGCGGGCTTCGCGTGCGCGCAACGGCATCTCGCCGTCGTACACGGGCGCCGCCTCGCGCGGCTCACGAACAGGGCGGCCCGAGGCGTCGAGGACCGGCTTGCCCTCGTCGTCGAACACCTGGAACGAACCGAACGAGATGGCCTCGATCCCCCACTTGGGCGGAGCCGTCGTGCGGATCGGCGTGTCCGTGGAAATCGGCTTGCGCCAGGCGCCGACGGCTGTGCCCTTGCTCTGGAGGTACGCGATCAGGTTTTCGGCGTCCTTCGTGCGGCGCGGACGTGCGTCGTAGTCGCTCACGACCAGGTCGCGGACGTCACGCTCCGTGTAGCGATCGACGTAAGCACGCAACGCCTCGACCGACTCCCCCTGCTTCTCGTCCGGCGCGAGCACGCCGCCCACGTCGATGTCCGGCGACTGGAGCGCCAGGAGTTCCTCGTCGTAGGTGTCCTTGTTCGCGGCCCACCAGGGCATCGCCTGGAGCACCTTCACGTCCTGCTCCGGCGTGACGAGCCCGTCTCCGTCGATGTCGAACCGCGCGATCAGCGAACGGACCGTCTCCGCCTTGCCGTAGGGACGGTAGAGCCACGGGAACGACGGCATCACCGACATCGGGACCGTGAAACGCGGATCGTAGAAGTGCGCGTCGTGCCACGCATCCGTCCGCAGTCCGCCTTCGCGCGTGAGATCGGGACCGATCCGGCGCGTGCCGAACAGGTGCGGTCGATCGATCGTCGATTCGCCGGCCTGGCTGACCGGCCCGTATCGGAGGTTCTCGTCGTTGACGGGGCGGACGAACTGGCTGTGGCAGTGCCAGCAAACCTGCTTGATGTAGACCTCGCGACCGGCCTTCTGTGCCTCCGTGTACTCGGCGACCCGGACCCGCTCGCCGGTGACGACATCGGTGACGTAGGGCTCCTCGGCGTCGGTCAGCCAGGCCGGCGCGAGCACGATCAGCATCAGTGCGAAGACATAGCAGACGACGCCGCCGAGCAGCGCCACGCTGCCCCACCGCTCGTAGACCTTGACCGTCATCGGGGTGCCCTCCTTCCCGCTCGATTTCAGACCGCCGACGCCACGACCTCGCGGCGCGCCGCGGGTCGTTCGTGGGTCACATCCTCATGGCTGTCGGGAGCGACGCGCCGGCCGAGGCGCAGCGTCATCACGACGTTGTAGAAGAACAGCGCCAGGCCGACGTCCATGATCGTCCCGCCGAGCGTGCGGGCGACCCAGAACGGCTTGATCGCTTCGACGGTCTCGATGAACGCCGCGTCGCCGAACTGCAGCATGCGGCCTTGCACGAAGCCGCTGATCGTCAGCACCCCGAACATGATGCCGAAGCCGACGATCTGGCACCAGTAGTGCCACCATGCGAGACGCGTACTCCACAGCGCACGACCGGTGACCCGCGTGATGCAGAAGTACGTCGCGGCCATCATCCACGTCGCGAAGGCACCGTAGACCGCGCTGTGCGCGTGCCCGACGTTGTAGTCGCCGAAGTGAGTCGCCTTCTGGATGCCGCGGAACGCCTCGGTGCCGCCCTGCAGGCAGGTGATGAGGTACCAGAGCGCGGCCAGGATGGTCAGCTTCAGGACGTAGTTCTCGCCGCCGTACTGCCGCCACGATCCGCGCATCGTCCCCCACATGTTCACCGTGAAGGCGAACACGGGCACGAGCAGCATGATCGAACACGAAATCGCGATCGTCTGCGCCCAGTCCGCGATCGGGCTGTAGATGTAGTGGTGGACGCCGTTCAGGGGGTAGAAGAACGCCAGGGCCCAGAATCCGATCAGCGAGAGCTTGTGGCTGAACAGCGGCTTTCGCGCGGTGACCGGCAACATGTAGTAGGCGACACCCAGCCCCATCGGCGTGATCCACAGGCCGACGACGTTGTGGATGTAGAAGCCGTGCATCGCCGCGCTCGTGACGCCCGGCGTGTGCGGCAGCACCAGCGTGCCGAGGAGCAGGTTGATCGCGGTCCAGAGAATTCCCGCGACCCAGTACCAGATCGACGCGTACAGCCGCTCGTGGCGACGCTTCGCGATCGTCACGAAGAACGGGATCGTGACGAACAGGAAGGAGACGATCAGGGACAGGTCGATCGCCCGCGGGTACTCCCCCGCCTCGATCGGCTGGATCCAGCCGGCGAGCAGGCATGCCTCGCCGATGATGACGAACCCCTGGAAGAGCGCCATGCCCCAGTAGGCGAGGCGCGGCAGTGCCAGCGGTCGCCCGCAGAGTTTGGGCAGCGCGTAGCAGAGGAAGCCGAACACGGCGGTCGTGAACAGGCCGAACACGATGCCGTTGACGTGGGCAATCCGCAGACGCGCGAATTGCCACCACTCGACGTTCGCCATGAACGTCGGGTCGTCGAGCTTCATCGACGCGATCAGCCCGAAGACCGGCGCGACGACCACCCAGAACAGCGTCCCGGTGAACCACAGCCGCACGAGCCGG
>CAZPGF010000101.1:0-10577 GCA_964586025.1 uncultured Planctomycetales bacterium | reverse complement strand
GGTTCGGCGAGGATCGTCGGCGCAGGGCGCGGATCAGACATCGCGAGTCAGGTCGGTGAAGTCGCATCAGACGGACCTCCTTCCGTTCGAGCGCGCGAGGCGAACGCCTCGTGGAACACCGTGAGATCGCGTGCGGCGGCGGGCCCCATGCGCGCGACCTCCAGCGGGAGCGCTGCCGCGAGGCGGCGTCGAGCGCGCCAGAGCCGCATCTTCACGGTGCCGTGCGCGACCCCGAGTGCCTCGGCGACCTGCGTCGGGTCGAGCCCCTCGAGGTGGTGCAGGCGGACGACCGCGCGCTGATGCTCGGGCAGACGATCGATGCAGCGAGACAGCGCGAGCAGGAGATCGTCGCCCGCCGCGAGACGCGCCACCGCCGATGGCGAGTACGGCGCGGGGGACTCCCGCGCGGCCAGCATCGCGACGTCAACGTGTCGGCGCGGCTGCGCGTCGATGGCGAGTTCGCCGTCGTCGTGTGTGCAGCCGAGCAGGCGTCGTCCCGAGCGCGACTTGCGCAACACCGAGATGGCCTGGTTGCGCGCGACGACGTGCAGCCATCGAACGAAGTGGTCCACGTTTCGGAAGCGATCGAGCCGCTGCCACGCCGAGAAGAGCGTCTCCTGGACGACGTCGCGGCGCGACGATGGGTCGCTGCGCAGCACGCGGCGAACCGTGCCCTGCATGCGCGGCGCCATGGTGTCGGCGATGCGCCGGAACGCGAGCGGGCAGCCTTCGCGCGCGGCGGCGAAGTCGCGTGCAAGTCGTGCGCGCTCGTCCGGTCGCATCGCGAGTGGCAGCGATCGGGAGCCCGCTGCAGAGATCGACTCGATCGCGCGCGGATCGGCCAGGAGATCGGTGGGTTCGAGGCCAAGAGCGGAGGCGAGCGCCGAGGCGGTGGAGCCAGGGTGGAGGTGAGGCGCGGGAGAGGGCACGGGGGTCTCCGGCCCCCGCCTCGAACTAGGGGCACCGGCGTCCACGCGCGGGAGGTGTCGGCGGTCACACCGCGACGACGGATTTCCGGCGCGTGCCCGCGGACCCGACCCGCAGGCAGGAGTAGCCGGGCGATGCGGCCGCCGTCAAGGGGCCTGTCCCGTCTTCGTCACGGCGCCGGCGCCACGGCGGTTCGGGCCCTCCCTCTTCGGGTAGGACAGAATGTCCCTTCAGGATCGTGGAGTTTCGGAGGCTGCGTATGTTCCCCCTCGCATCGCCGCGCTTCGTGTCCGTCGCCCTGCTCGTCGCCGCTCTCGGCTCGGGCCTCTCGGCCCAGGAGGCCGTTGGCGCCGAGGATCGCGCGGTTCCGGCCGTGACCGGCAAACCGGTCGAGGAAGCCGCCGACGTCCTGCGTCGCGGCGGGTTCGGTGTCCGGGTGATCGAGGTCGCCGGGCCGGCGGCGGGCCAGGTCGCCGAACAGGATCCGCCCGCCGGCCAGCGCCTCGTCGCCGGGGCCACGGTGACGGTTCGTGTCGGCGTGCAGACCCGCGTGTCGACGACCATGCCGAATGTCGTCGGCCTGGCGCCCGAGGATGCGCTCGCCGCGCTCGGACAGGCGTACGACGTTCGGGTGACCTCGGTCGAGGTTCCGGCGGCGCGCGCGGGGCGGGTGCTGGCGACCCGGCCGAATGCGGGAGAACAGACGCCGTTCCGCTCCTCGGTCTACGTCGTCGTCGGCGTCCCGCCGGGACCGCGTGTCCTGCCTGGCGATCCCGGGACTCCCGAAGCCACCACCGCACCGGTTGAAGGGCCGCCCAATCCTCGGCCCGGCCCCAATCCGGCCCCGGTTCCCGCGCCGCTCCCCTCGCCCGGTCCGGCCCCGACGTCCGCGCCCGCCTCCTCGCCCCCGCCGCCGGTGGTGGCGCCGAGGACCACTCCGCCGACATCGGCGCCGACTCCCGAGCCACTGCCGGCGAGCGAGGTGCCCCTCGGGATGCGGATCCGCGTTCCGGATGTCATGGGCAAGAACGAGCACGAGGCCCTGCGCGCACTCGCGCGTGTCGGTCTGCGCGTCGAGGTGCTGCGCATCGACGATCCGGCCGCGCCGCAAGGGGTCGTGTTGCTGCAGATGCCCGTCGCCGGCGAGGAGTCCACGTCCGGTGCCGACGTCTACCTGAAGATCGCCGGCGGCACGGCGCGCCCCACGGCGGCACCCGCGTCGGAGCCGCCCAGTGCGCCGGCGGCGAACGACGGCGGCTTCGCGGACGGAGCCCCGCCCGCATACGGCACGCTGAACCCGTCGACGGCCGGAACGGCTCCGGTGCCCGTTCCCGAAGGCATGAGTGCCACGCCGAACCTCATCGGGCTCGATGTGAGTGCGGCCTCCGCGGCGATCACGTCGGCACAGCTCGTTCCGCATCCGTGGTACGTCGAGCGCGAAGGCCTGCCGGCATGGCAGGTGATCGCGCAGAAGGACGCGGCGGGGACGCCGCTCGCCCATGGTGACGCCGTGCACTTCCGCGTCGTCCGCGCGCCCGCCGGCGAGGGCACGATCCCCATGCCGAGTCTGTTCGGTCTGAACAAGGAACAGGCGACGAACGTGATCCGCGGGCTCGGGCTGCCGCTGAGCGCCCGGCTCGTCGATCCCGGCGCGAAGGTCACGCTGCAACGGCCGCTGGCCGGGTCGCAGGTCCCGTGGGGCACGCCGATCGGGATCGTCGTCGGGCCCATCGACGACGTACAGCGGCTGCAGGCTACGCCCGAAGAGGAACTGATCTCGGAGGCCGCCGCCGCCGCACTCCTGCAGCCCCAGTCCCCGCCGTCGGCGCCCAGCACGCCAACACCACCTCGCCGTCGTAGTCGCACCGTGTTCGACCGGATCGGTGACTTCATCGACGACGCGGCCGACGAGGTTCGCGACAAGTTGCGCTGACGGTTCCGCTCGAGGTCACGGCCGATCGGATCGTCGTCGGACCCGCGGGCGGACGCGGCGCGTCGGGGCGGTGGGCGGTCAGACTCCGCTCGTCGCGGTGGGTTCCTTGGGCCCCGCCTCGAACGTGAAGCCGTCGTCGCTCGCGTCGATCTCCATGACGTCGCCCTGACCGAGCGAGCCCTCGAGCATGCGCTTGGCAAGCGCGTTGGTGACGTCGCGTTCGATCAGGCGCTTCAGCGGGCGAGCACCGAAGAGCGGGTCGAACCCCTCGTCGGCGATCCGGTCGCGGGCGCGGCTGCCGACCTTCAGGGTGACACCTCGGTCGGCCAAGCGCGCGACGAGACGGTCGATCTGGATGTCCACGATCCGTCGCACCTGGTCGCGGCGCAGGCGATGGAACACGACGACATCGTCCACGCGGTTCAGGAACTCCGGGCGGAAGAACGAACGGAGCGCCTCGGTCACGCGACGCTCGACGCCCTCGTCGGAGAGGTCCGGTTCGAGCAGGGCCTGACTGCCGAGGTTGCTCGTCAGGATCAGGATGGCGTTGGTGAAGTCCACGGTGCGGCCCTGGCCATCGGTGAGTCGGCCGTCGTCGAGCACCTGCAGCAGCGTGTTGAACACCTCCGGGTGGGCCTTTTCGACCTCGTCGAGGAGGATGACGGCGTACGGACGACGTCGCACCGCTTCGGTGAGTTGCCCACCCTCGTCGTAGCCGACGTAGCCCGGGGGCGCACCGATGAGACGGGAGACGCTGTGGCGCTCGCCGTACTCGCTCATGTCGATGCGGACCATCGCGTGCTCGTCGTCGAACAGGAACTCGGCGAGGGCTCGCGCGAGCTCGGTCTTGCCGACGCCGGTCGGACCGACGAAGAGGAACGATCCCATCGGGCGTGAGCCCTCGGCCAGTCCGGTGCGGCTGCGGCGGATCGCGTCGGAGACCGCACGGAGGGCGCGCTCCTGCCCGACGACCCGCTTGGCGAGCGCATCCTCCATGTGCAGCAGTCGCTCGGTCTCGCTCTGCAGCATCCGACTGACGGGGACGCCGGTCCATCGCGAGACGACCTCGGCGACGGCCTCCTCGTTGACCTCCTCCTGCAGGAGGCGCGGTTCGGCGTCGTTGCGAATCGCCGCCTCGGCGGCGATGAGGCGTTGTTCGAGGTCCGGCAGCACCTGATAGCGCAGGCGCGCGGCTTCCTCGAGGCGCCCCTGGCGCTCGAGCAGGGTCTGCTTCTCGCGCGTCGCCTCGATCTCCTCCTTTACGTGGCTCAATGCGTTCAGCTGCTCGCGCTCGACCTGCCAGCGCGCGGTGAGGCGGCGCTCCTCCTCCTTCACGTCGGCGAGCTCGCGATCGAGGGACTGCAGACGATCCCGGCTTGCGCGATCACGCTCCTTGGCGAGGGCAAATCGTTCCATCTCGAGGCGGTTGGCCTGCCGGCGAACCGTGTCCAGCGCCTGCGGGACGCTCTCGATCTCCAGGCGGAGGCGGCTTGCGGCCTCGTCGATCAGATCGATCGCCTTGTCGGGCAGTTGTCGCGCGGGCAGATAGCGCGTCGAGAGGCGCACAGCGGCGACGAGCGCGGCGTCCTGGATGCGCACCGCGTGGTGCACCTCGTAGCGCTCCTTCAGGCCGCGCAGGATGGCGACGGCCTCTTCCATGCTGGTCTCGTCGACGTAGACCGGTTGGAAGCGCCGCTCCAGCGCCTTGTCCTTCTCGATGTGCTTGCGGTACTCGTCGAGGGTCGTGGCGCCGATGCAGTGCAGGTCTCCGCGGGCCAGCGCGGGCTTCAGCAGGTTCGCGACATCGCCCGAGCCCTCCGCCTGGCCGGCGCCGACGATGGTGTGCAACTCGTCGATGAACAGGACGACCTCGCCGCGCGACGCCTCGATCTCCTGCAGAAGCGCCTTCATGCGCTCCTCGAACTCGCCACGGAACTTCGTGCCGGCAAGCAGGAGGCCGAGGTCGAGCGAGAGCAGGCGCGCGCCCTTCAGGGCGTCGGGCACGTCGCCCGCGACGATGCGGCGCGCGAGGCCTTCGGCGATGGCCGTCTTGCCGACGCCGGGGGCTCCGATCAGGACGGGGTTGTTCTTCGTGCGCCGGGAGAGCACCTGCATGACGCGACGGATCTCGTCGTCTCGCCCGATCACCGGATCGATGCGTCCTTCGCGCGCTCGGCGCGTCAGGTCGATCGTGTACTTGTCCAACGCGGCGTAGCGGCCCTCGGGGTCGGCGTCCGTGGCCTTCTGGCCTCCCTTGATCGCGGTGATCGCCTGGGCGGCGGCCTTCGGGTTGGCGCCGTGACTCACGAGGAGGTCGAATGCGGCGCCCTTGCCCTCGGCAAGCAGACCGAGCAGCAGGTGCTCCGTGGAGACGTGCGTCTCGCCACCCGCCGCGGACGACTTCTCGGCAGCCTCGATCGCTTCCCGCAACCGCCGTCCCAGCGTGGGCTCGCCGCCGCCCGCCACGCGCGGCAGGCGTCCGAGGCCCGCACGCGCGAGGCGCTGCAGGTCCTGCACCGAGGCGCCGAGACGACCGAGCACGCTCGGGACCACGCCCTGAGCCTGCTCGAGCAGCGCGACGAGCAGATGCTCGGGGGTGAGTTCGGGATGCCCCGCCTCGCGCGCGATTTCGTGCGCGTCGTTCAGGGCTTCACGGCTCTTGATCGTCAACGTTTCGGGCTTCATGCACGGGTGTCCCTGGATGCAAATGCAGACGGCGGGCGGCCACGCGTCGCCCGCCGTCGGGATGCGGTTCCGAAGATCAGCCGACCGTGAGGCGCTTCGGCTTGACCGACTCGGACTTCGGGACGGTGATGGTCAGCACGCCGTTCTCGAACCGCGCGCTGGCCTTCTCGACGTTCACGTCGGTCGGGAGGCTCACCGAGCGGCGGAACGAACCCGTGCGACGTTCGACCGTGTAGTAGCGCTTGCCTTCCTTCTTGCGCTCGATCTGCTTCTCGCCGGAGACGGTCAGCACACCGCCTTCGAGCGTGACCTCGATCTGTTCGCGGGTCAACCCCGGCAACTCCATCGCCACGGTCAACGTGTCGTCGTCCTCGTGGACATCCATCACGGGCGTGATCCCGACCGGGCCCTTCTCGGGCTGCCAGCCGAACCAGTCCGACAGTGCACGCTCGACCTGATCGAACGGGGCGCCGACGGCGTTCAGCAAGGAGCGGGGTCGCAATGCAGTCGTCATGTTCTCGTCTCCTCAGCCGCCGAAATCGCGGTTCGCGGGGAACCGTGGCGGTCGTGCCCAGCGCCACGCAGACGACGTGCCGGGTCGTCCACCCAGGGCGCCTGACCCGGGAGCCCGCGTCTGCGTCCGACCCGCCGCGGCGTGCCGTGCCAACTCGGCACGCCGCTCTGACCGAGCCTGTCTCCGCGGCGCGCGGACGGGCGCCGCTCGGGCGTTCGTCACACCGCGTCGCGCGCGGCCTTCCAGCCAACGAACCAGGCGTGCAGCGCGTCTCCGGGGCAGGCTGTGGGTTTGAGGTCGCGGTGGCCGAACAAGGCGGCCGACGGGAGGCTCCAGCGGCGCACCGCGGCCGCGAGGAGGCGTTCGATCGCGTCGAGCTGGCGCGCGTCGGGAAGGTTCGTTTCGAAGTTCCCGATCGCGCTGATCCCGACGTTCTCGATGTTGTTGCCGCCGCCCGCATGGGCGCCCTGCACCTCGAGCGGTCGTCCCTCGTAGACGCGGCCATCGCGACCGACCACGAAGTGATAACCGATGTCCGCCCAGCCGCGCGTCTCCTGGTGGAAGCGTTGGATCGCGAGCATGACCTCGCCGTCGTCGCGCCCTCCGAGTCCGCCGAGATCGTCGAGCGCATCGGTGTGGTGCAGCGTCAGGCGCGTCACGGCCGCCATCGGATCGTGGTTGTCGCGCATCGGTCGGGCGCCCCACGCGGCGCGCGGGATCACGTCATCGAACGGATCCTTCCGAACGATCGGCGTCGGCGGCACGTACGCGCGCCGCGGCAGAGGACCCAGGTGCGTGGGTGCGATCGGCGGGGCGCATCGGCGAAGCAGACTCCCCGCGCGCGGCGCCGTGCAGGCACCGAACATCACGCCGCCGACGGCGGCGAGGATCGCGCGCCGTTCGAACCGCTGAGGGCCCTCGACGCGCGGTAGGGGAATCCGCTCGCACATACGGTCCATGGTCCCCGCCCCTCCGACACCCACGAGGGGGCGGCCCCTACGCGAGTCGATCGAGGCCGGAGAGGGCCTCGGACACGAGGCGGCGGGTGGTCGCCGACGCGGCCACCAGGGGCAGACGGACGGCGTCGGACGGAATCGCGTCGGCCAACTGCAGCGCGGCCTTCACGGGGATCGGGTTCGGCTCGACGAACAGGGCGTGCACGAGCGGCGCGAGGCGAGCCTGGCGCTCGAGCGCGGCGGCACGCTCGCCGCGCTCGGCCTCCTCGACGAGCCGGGCGATCTCGCTCGGGACGACGTTGCTCGCGACGGAGATCACGCCGACCGCGCCGAGCGCGATCATCGGCAGCGTGAGGCCGTCGTCCCCGCAAAGGATCGGCACGTCGCACGCATTGCGGATCGCCGTGACGCGATTCACCGTCTCCGTCTCTTTCAGTCCGGCGATGCCGCCGGCGGCGACGAGGCGCTGGATCGTCGCGATCTCGATGCCGACGCCGCAGCGACTCGGGATGTGGTAGAGCACCGCCGACAGGCCGCCGTCCTCGACCATCGCGCGAACGTGGCGGTAGATGCCTTCCTGGGTCGGGCGGTTGTAGTAGGGCGCGACGGCGAGGCACGCGTCGGCCCCCGCGTCGCGGGCCGCCTTCGTCATCGCGACGGAGTGATGCGTGTCGTTCGTGCCGGTTCCGGCGACGACCGGCACGCGGCCCTCGACCGTCTCGACGACGGTGCGAATCACCGTGATCCGCTCGGCGTCGTCGAGGGTGGGGCTCTCGCCCGTCGTTCCGCACGGGACGAGGAAGTCAACGCCCGCATCGAGCTGCGCGCGCACGAGCCGCTGCAGCGATGCGGTATCGACCTTCGCGCCGACAAACGGCGTCACGAGCGCGGTACCTACGCCGCGGAGCGCGGGAACGGAGGGCTTCATGCGCTCGCTCCGCGTTCGCGTTCCGCGGTGTCGCGTCCACGGTCGATGGCGTCCCGCATCTCGCGCACCGCCGTCGTCAGACCGACGAAGACCGCGCGTGCGACCAGCGCGAACCCGATGTTCATCTCTTCGACCTCGGGCAGCGCGGCGATGCGCTTCACGTTGCGCGTGTCGAGGCCGTGTCCCGCGTGTACGTGGAACCCGAGTTCCCTCGCGGTGCGCGCGGCGTCGCGCAGCGCGAGGTAGGCGCGCAGCGTCTCGGCCGACGAGCGCGATCCGGCGTAGCGTCCGGTGTGCAACTCGACCGCGTCCGCGCCGACCTCCCCGACGGCGAGCAGGGTCGATGCGTCGGGATCGACGAACAGCGAGACCGCGATGCCGTCGCCCCGCAACGCCTCGACCGTGCGCGAGAGCGCGTCGGCGTGGGCGCGGACGTCCAGTCCGCCCTCGGTCGTCAGTTCTTCGCGGCGCTCCGGCACGAGACACACGCTGTGCGGTTTCGTGCGACGGGCGAACGCGACCATCTCGTCGGTCGCCGCCATCTCGAGGTTCACGGGCAGCGGTCCGGACCGCACGAGCAGGGCGACATCGTCGTCCTGCACATGCCGCCGGTCCTCGCGCAGGTGGACGGTGATCGAGTCGGCCCCGCCGAGGTCGGCCGCGTGCGCGGCGGCCAGCAGGTCGGGGAAGCGACTGCGGCGCGCCTGGCGCAGGGTCGCCACGTGGTCGATGTTCACGCCGAGACGGATCATGATGGGGAGCATACGGGCGCCGCGCCTCGCGCCCCGGCGAAGGAGCGGGTCGTTGCGGATCCAAGCCGGTCGATTCAAGGGGAGGGCGTTGCCGGTGCCGCGGGGCGCGCGCCCCCTCCCGGCACGCCTCAAGACGAGCCTGTTCGGCGTGCTCGCGCCGGTCCTCGATGGCGCACGCGTGCTCGATCTCTGCGCCGGCGTGGGGGGGTTCGGGCTGGAGGCGCTCTCGCGCGGCGCCGACGAGGTGACGCTCGTCGAGAGGGATCCCCGCGCCGCGGCGGCCCTCGAAGCCTGGCTGCGAGAGGTGGGCGTCGCCGATGTCGCGGCGGCTCGGGTCGAGCCGGGGGAGCCGCGTGCGCGCGTCGTTCGTGCGAACTGGCGCCGGGCGGCGCGCGGCGGGCCGTTCGATCTGGTGTTCCTCGATCCGCCCTACGACGACTGGGAGCGGGACCCGGCGCTCGATGAGGGCCTGGCGGCGATCGCGCGCGTCCTCGCGCCGGACGGGGTGCTCGTGGTCAAACGGCCGACGCGCGCCGGGCCGTGGCGTCGGGAGGGATTCGCCGTGACACGTCGCGTGGAGGTGGGCTCGACGGCCTACGAAGTGCTGCGGCCGGCCCCGCCGTCACCCCTCGACGCCGACCCGCCCCCCGATCAAGGCGAACCGGCGAACGGTCGATCCTGAATCGGAACGGCGCGTCCGCGCGGTTCGGACCCGCCGGTCCGGGCGGTGCCGCGGCGCCTGTCCGCTTCCTGACGTAGGATGGCCGCGTGAAGCCCACTGCCCGCCCGGATCCCGCCCCGGCCGACGCGCTCGCGCGCGTGCGGATCGTTCGGCGCGACGGCCGGCTCATTCCGATCGGTCCCGAGCGACTCGATGCGATGCGCCAAGCGATTCTCGACGGCACCTACCCGATCGAGGCTGCCGCGACGCGCGGACTCGAACGGGCGATTCGTGCCCATGCCAAGGCGTCCGCGGGCGAGGGCTCGAACGACGGCGCGGATGGCGGCGCGGATCCCGCGTAGCGCGCTCGCGTTTCGCCGCGCCTCGCGCGACGAGGGAGTGCCCATGCCGCGAAGGTTCCGTTCCCTCCGGTGCGCGTTGCCGACCCTCGCGATCCTCGCGGCGGCGATCGCACTCGTCGGCACGACATCCATGGCTCACGCCGACGGCGACGGGTGGTGGGGTGAGCTCGACGAGGGGCAGTCGGTGCGCCTCGATGACGTGATCGCGTCGCCTCGCGACTTCGAGGGGCGCGCGCTGACCGCCGTCGTGCTGTTCCACGCCCGCGACTCGATCTACGACCCGATGCGCACGATCTTCAATGGCAAGTCGTGGGCCAACTTCTCCGCGTGGCCGGATGGCGCCGCCGTCTGGGACCAGGGGCCGTTCGAACGTGACCATCCGTTCTTCTACGTCTCGCGGACCCATCCGCAGGTCGGCGAACTGCTCGCCTCGCGCCCGTTCACTCGGCTGGAGCTGACGCTGCGCATCCGCGCACGGATCCGCGGGCGTCCGGCGTTCGAGGTGATCTCGTGGCGCCCGACGGGACATCGCATGAGCGAGACGGTCGTGCGCGACGTGATGGCGGGCGACAACTACGTCCGCAGCGCCGGTCCGAGAAACCTCGAACTCGCCGCGTCGCGGTACCGCAACGTGCTGCTGCGCTTCCCCGACCTGCCGCCCAGCTACGACATGCAGGTGCGCCGGCGGCTGGCGAACGTGCTGCGTCAGCTCGGCCATGCCGATCAAGCCGACGACGTCGAAGGGGGCGTTCCGATCGTCGGCGGCGGGCGCCTGCCCGATCCCGAGCAGGGCGCTTGGCCCGTCCCTTCGCCGACCCCGGGCTCCGGGTCGGGCGAGGGATTCGCTCCCGGGACCGGC
>CAZPGF010000100.1:0-10577 GCA_964586025.1 uncultured Planctomycetales bacterium | reverse complement strand
CGTCGAAGAGCACCCCCGGCGGTCGTCCTTCGGACGTCGCCCACGCGCCGCTCGACGCGCGCCGATAGCGCCACGCACCGTCGTCGCGACCGGAGAGCGGGAAGGCGACGACGAGTTCGCCGCCGGCGTCGCGTCCCCGGCGCAGCGCCGGCGGCGCGAGCAGGCCGAGCCGCGTCGATGGCAGAAGACCCGCGGCGCGGGCCGGTTCGAACGCGACGGCGTCGGCGAGTCGTTCGGTCGCCTCGATGTCCGCCTCGTGGCGGCGCGTGCCGAGCATGAACCCGACGACGATGAACAGCCCGAGCCATGCGGCGCGAGGCAGGCCGTCGCCGAGGTTGGGCCAGCCGTACAGGCGTCGCGCCGCCCACGCGGCGCCGCCGAAGATCACGAGCAGCGGTGCGACGATCACCGCGCCCGCGGCCAGTTCGCGGCCGTAGCCGTGATCGAACCGCACGCCCTCGAACGCGATGAAACCCAGCGCGAGCCCGATCGCGAGCAGCCATGCGCGACGCGGCCACGGTTTGAGCGCATCGGCGAGAAGCACCGCCCCGACGATGACGAAGACGGTCAGTCCGCCCGCCGGAAACCAAGCCGGCCCGTACGCCATGCGACGACCGTCAGTTCCCGGCCCGCTTGCGCAGCCGTTCGCGATGCCGATTCGCGTACGCTTCGAGCAACTGCAACTGTCGTACGAACACCTGCTCCTCGACGTCGGCCGGGCTCTTGAAGTAGGCCGCCGCGTGCGTCATGAGGCCGCTCTCGCCCTGCTCACGTGCGAACGCGGCGAGCCGCGCGAGGTCGAGCACGAGCGGCGCGGCGAGCGCCGAGTCGTTGCCCTGCCAGGTGAACTGCATCGACATCCGCGCCCCGAGGAACCCCTCGAAGTGGATGTAGTCCCACGCCACCTTCCAGTCGTCGAGGCTGGGCACGTAGTCGATCGTCACCTTCGCATGGGTCGCTTCGTCGCCGAGGATCCGACGCAGCGCGAGGTCCTTGGAGCGGGTCTTGCTCTCCTTCGCCTCGGGGTCGTTCAGCACGAACCCGTCGCGATTGCCGAGCATGTTGTAGCCCTCCCACGAGAGGACCTTCAACGCGCGGCCCGCGAAGAGCGGCGCGAGCGCGGTCTTCACGAGCGTCTCACCGGTCTTCCCGTCGCTTCCCATGTGCGGAACGCCGCGTTCGTCGGCCAGGCGCCGCAGTGCGGGCAGCGTGCTGCCGGGGGACGGCGTGAAGTTCACGAACGGGAAGCCCGCTTCGAGCGCGGCGTAGGCGTAGAGGACGCCCGCGGTCAGGCCTTCCCGCGGTTGCGGTTCGCGCAGCATCAATCGGAACGCGTCGAGGTCGCCGTACTCGATCGGCAGTCGATGCGGGGGCTCGGTGCTGGACACGTTGACGACGACGACCGTTGAGAGGTCATGGCGATCGCGGAACGACGTGATGTCGTGCGTGATCGCTTCGACAATCGACTGGGGCGAGCGCGGCACGGGCGCCGTCCCGGCCGGCGCCAGGTCCATGACCGCGTGGCTCGGGTTGACGAGGTGGCCCGGTCGCAGTTCCCGGTCGATCGCGGCGAGATCCTCCGCGAGCACCGTCAGAAGCGCCGAGTCGAGGACGCCGGAGCGCTCCGCGAACTCGCGCGCCGCGCAATGCAGATCCGTGTCGCGGATCTCATGGCCGCCGAACACGAAGTCCCCGAGTTCGACGAGACCGAGGCCCTGGAAGAGCGGCGTCTCGGTGAGAAGTCCCACCGGGCGCTTGAGCCCACGCGCGATCGCGCGGGCGCCGACGACCGTCAGCGTCGCCACCGCGCCGCACGCGCCGATCAGCCAAACCCCGACGCGAGGTCGCGGGGTGGGCGGGCGGGGCGGCGATTGAGGCACGGGAGGCTCCTCGACCGGACCCGGCGGCGCCGGGTCGGGTCAGTGCGGAAGCCGCTGAAGGTAGCGCACGACGAGCGAGAGGCGATTCGGTGGGACCGGCTCCGTGCCCGCGCCGAGACGCTGTTCGACGGCCTGCCGTCGGACCCGCTCCATCTGGTCCGCCTCACGACGCTGCTGGTCGAGCAACGCCGTGACGGCGGAGTCGGCGCCATTCTCGCCGTCCCGGAGCAGGGTGCCTACCGGGTGTTCCGCGAGCGCCGCGGCTAGCCGTGCGCGCGTGGCGGGGTCGTCGAGGCGCTCGAGGAGGCCATGGGGATCCAACGGCGCGCCGGGAGCCAGGTTCAACGCCTTGCGGACGCGCGACAGAGCCGGGTCCTCGTGCGCCGCGGCCGGGTCGGAGGGCTCGACGGCGGCCGCGTCCGTCGGGGCGGACGAGTCTCGATCGCCGCGCGCCGCGGCCGGGGATCCGCCCTCGCCGCCGGCACCGGACCCGGCACCCAAAGACGGGGTCGGGTCGTCCGACATCTCGCCGACCGACACCGAGTCGGGGGCGAGGAACGCGAGCGCGACGAGCAGCGCCCCGGCGATCGCGAGGGTCAGGCCGCCCGGGGGGCGGAGGCCGGGCTGGGGAGGAGCCATCAGCGGCTCGGGCACGCTGCCGGTCGGAAGCGTGGCGGCGGCCAGGCCGCACTCGCCGAGGCGCGCCAGGCGATCCATCGCCCACGCGGCATCGCCGGGCGAAACCTGCGGAGTACGGCGGGCGCGCAGCGCACCGCGCAGGGCGCCGACGCTGAATCCGGCCGCGGCAAACGACGCGAGGACCGCCGTTTCGGCACCGAGGGCACGCGCGGCGATGCAGAGCACGCCGCCGACGACGATCCAGGGACCGGCCGCGTGGAGGGCCGACTCGATCGCGGTGCGACGGTTGACGCGCGCCGCGAGGCCCGCGGACGCCGCCGCCCAGGAGCGCGAATTCGATGGGGGAACGACGGGAGGGGGTCGGGTGAACGGCATGGTGGGAGTCCTTGGGGTAGGGGGTGAGCGCATGGCCGGCCGACCGCGTGGCGGTCCGCCTCCCCTACGTCGGTAGGTTCGCGCCGTGAGAGGGGATTCGTGCCGAGGCCCGCGTGAAGACGCGGGGAAGGCGGCCTATCGCTCGCCGCTCGGGGGTGCATCCGCGGGGGCATCGCCCGCCGACTTCGGATCGGTCGGCGCGAGCGGCTTCTTGGAGAAGATCAGATCCAGATAGAGCGGATCCTTCCGTCCCGCGACCTGCGGCATCGCGTCGGCATTGTACGCGTAGTTGTTGCGAACGGCACTGAGGAGCGCGACCTCGACCAGGGCGTGGCGATTCGGCCAGACCGAAACGAGCAGGCCCCCGAGTTCCGCCGCGACCGTCTCCTCGCCGCTGTTGGGATCCTCCGTACGCAGGGAGCCGGTGAAGCGGAACGCGTCGAGGGGGAGGTGCGTTCCCGTTTCCGGGTCGAGGATCCAGGAGGTCGCCGGAACGACGCGCGTCTCTCCCTCCCATTCGTAGCGAACGTAGAGGTAGACGATGTCGCCGTCGGGAAGTAGCCAGGTCGGCGATTCCCGCGGGCTCTCGGGATCCGGACGGAACGACTCGCCCTCGCGGAAGCCGGCGGCGAGCAGGCCTTGGTACAGGGCGAGACCCACGCCGGCAGCCGCCTCGTGCGGGCGCTCCTCGATCTCGTCGAGCGTCTTCTCACCGAGGACGTGGACCATCGTCTCGTGACCGGCCTCGGGATAGCGGGTCACGAAGTACTCGATCGGCATCTTCTGGTTCGGCGCGATGTTCAGGAAGCCGCGCACCGTCACGACGCCGTCCTCGACCTTGACACCCTTTTCCGCCGCGGCCTTGGCAAGCCGCACGATGTCCTCTTGGCCCAGGGGCGAGCCGCGCGGCGGCAGGGCCGACGGAAGCCCGGCGCCGCCCGCGGCAACCTGGTTCTGGAGGCGGGTGATCTGGCCTCGCAGCAGGTTGAGCGCGCGCTTGATGTCGTAGAACTCCTGGTAGGTCTGGGTCGAGAGTTCGTAGATCGCGTCGTCGATCTCGCCGATCGCCGTACCGACCTGGTCGAGCGTGGTCTTGCCGGCAGCCGGGCGCGGTTCGACCGTGCCGTCGTCGGCCTCGCCATCGGTCGATCGCAATGCCGGGTCCGGTACCCGGCTCGGGTACTTCGCCGAAGACTCCAGTTTCGCGATCCGGCGACCCTGCTCGGCGACCTCGTCGCGCACCGACCGCAGGAGCCAGAGCGCGCCGAGCGCGGCGAGAAACGTCGCGGAGGCGACGGACAACGTCAGGCGCGAACTCATGGAGCACTCCGCGGGAGGGGGCGCGGCCCGTCTTCGTCAACGGCGGCGGGAGCGGCCGGTTCTACTCCAGCGAGGAGGTGGGGTCGAGGCCACCGCGGACAAGGCCGTCCGGCGGCTCGGCCGTTCGCTCGAGGCCCGCGACGAGCGCGGCCAGGAACCACGCGATCTGACCCTCGCCGAGGCCGGTCTCCCCGAGGACCGCGTCGACGAGAGAGCGCGCGCGCCTCTCGCGGCGTTCGACGAGCGCCAAGCGGCGCCGCAGTCCGGTTTCGCTCAAGAGGGTCATGCGCTGGCGACGGTCGCGGCTTCCCGGACGGCGCTCGATCAGCCCGTGCCGCTCCGCCCGATCGGCCGCGCGGGTGACGGTGGTCGGGTCGCGTCCGAGACGCCGCGCCAGCTCCTGCATCGAGATGCCGGTTCCCGGTTCGAGCACCAGCAGGAGACGCGCCTCGGAGCCCTCGAGCCCTTCGAGGGCGGCGTCCTCGTTCAGTCCCCCGGCGAGAAGGGATTCGAGTCGGAGCAAGGGGGCGACCCACATGCCTGCACGATACATGGGGTCGCCCGAGTCCAGGCAAGACGCTCGGACCGAGCGCCGCGA
Organism: uncultured Planctomycetales bacterium; assembly: GCA_964586025.1. Taxonomy (GTDB): domain Bacteria; phylum Planctomycetota; class PLA2; order PLA2; family JAEUHO01; genus JACKGW01. Next base: position 5,765 of record CAZPGF010000100.1, on the reverse strand, counting down.
TGCGAGGCTCGCTGCCGATCCGCTACGCGAACGCGCTGATCCCGGTGATCGCGCGGCCGAGGATGAGCGTGTGGATGTCGTGGGTTCCCTCGTACGTCTTCACGCTCTCGAGGTTGCACATGTGGCGCATGGTCTGGTACTCGTCGGCGACGCCGTTCGCGCCGAGCATGTCGCGTGCGGTGCGCGCGATGTCCAGGGCGTGGAAGCACGCGTTGCGCTTCGCCATGCTGACCTGTTCGGGGGAGACCTTGTCGGCCTCCTTCAATCGGCCGAGGCGCAGGTTCATCAACTGGGCCTTGGTGATCTCGGTGAGCATCTCGGCGAGCTTCGCCTGATAGAGCTGGAACGAGGCCAGCGGCCGTCCGAACTGCGTGCGCGTGGCGCCGTACCGCCGCACCTCGTCGAAACACGCCATCGCCGCGCCGACGACGCCCCACGCGATGCCGTATCGTGCCTGGTTCAGGCACGAGAGCGGCCCGCCGAGACCTTTCGCGCCGGGCAGGATCGCCCCGGCCGGAAGCCGCACGTCCTGCAGGACCAGTTCGCTCGTGACGCTGGCGCGCAGACTGTGCTTGCCTCGCTGTTCCGGCGCGCTGAAGCCGGGCGTGTCGGTCGGCACGACGAATCCGCGGATTTCGTCGTCGAGCTTGGCCCAGACGACGGCGACGTCGGCGATCGAACCGTTCGTGATCCACATCTTCGCGCCGTTCAGCACGAAGCCGTCGCCCTGGCGCACCGCGCGGGTCTCCATGCCGCCCGGGTCGCTGCCGTGGTTCGGTTCGGTCAGACCGAAGCAGCCGATCGCGCGTCCCGCGTGCATCGCCGGGAGCCAGCGAGCCTTCTGCTCGTCGGTTCCGTACCGCCAGATCGGGTACATCACGAGCGCGCCCTGCACGCTGACGAACGAGCGCAGGCCGCTGTCGCCGCGCTCGAGTTCCTGCATCACGAGGCCGTACGCCGTTGCGCCGAGGCGGGGGAAGTCGGCGTAATCGAGGTTGCCCCCGAGCACGCCGAGCGCGGCGAGTTCCGGAATCAGGTCTCGCGGGAAACTGCCCTCCCGGTAGGCCTTCTCGACCCGCGGCAGGAAGCGCTCACCCACCCAGGCCCGCACGGTGTCACGGACCATGCGCTCGTCCTCGGAGAGCAGATCGTCGATCCCGAAGAAGTCGGGAGCCTCGTAGGTTGACATCGCGCCTCCCAGAGCCGGCCCGGGCGGCCGCCGCCCCTCGGCGCGCGGAGCCTACCCGCGCCACGTGCCGACGCCACCGGATGGCCCGCTTTCTGCTACGACATCGCCGTGCGTTCTGCCGCGACCGTTCTCGTCCTGCTCGCCGTCGGCGGGTTGCTGGCCTTCCTCGCGCTGCGGTCCGAGCCGGATCCGGTGGACCCCGCCATCGACCCCGGGGCCGTCCCGGCCGAGGGCGACGCCCGGACGCCGGGGGCGGCGCTCGCTGGTCGTGCGCCCGAATCGCCTCCCACTCCGGACGGCGGCACGCCGCGCGCGGCGTCGAACCTCCCCGCACCGGTGGACCTGCGCACGGTCGCGCGCGGTGATCTCGAGGTGATTCTCGTTACCGACGGCGACCGCCGCGTCTCGACCGACCTGGTGGCGTTGCGCCTCGAACGGGTCGGCCTCCCCTATCCCCACACCCCGCTTGCGCATCGCGATGCGGCCCGTCGCGTCTGGACGTTTCGCGACGTTCCCGTCGGTCGTGTGCGCATCCATGCGTCCGGCGATCTGATCTCCGACGCCTCGGGAGAGGCCGAGATCGTGGACGACGGGGGAGAGCCGCTCGTGCTGCGCGTCGAGCCGCTCGGCGCGATCCACGTCCGCGCCTCGCTCGTCGATGGCGGAGAGGTCCTCGACGTCGTGGGGATCCTCGAGGACGAAGAGGGCCGTCCGGTCGAAGGATGGTGGCGCGAGCGCAGCTACAGCCGGATGGGCATTCGGCAGAAGGGCACGACAGGGCGCCTCGGACCGAACGGGCTGGTCGGCGGCCTACGCGCCGGTCGCTACCGGCTCGATGTCGAGTCGGGTGGCGGCGGTCACGAGAGCCTTTGGGTCGATGTCGTCGTCGGCGAGACGGCCGTCGTGGATGTCTCGTTCGTGCGTTGACGGCAAGGGCGCGCGGCGGGTCAGTACAGGTCGAACAGGAAGGCGACGCTCGGCGTCGCGAACGTCGGATCGATCACCTCCTGGAACGTTCGCACCCAGGAGCGATCCTTTGGCTGGGCGATGAGGGCGATCGCACTCACCGCGCGGTGACGGACATCCACACTCGTGTCCTTCGTGCCGGCCAGCGTGATCAGACCGACGAGGGCACGCCGGTCGCCGATCTCGCCGATCGCCTGCGCGAGCGCGGCCTGCACCGGTCGGGACTTCGCGCGGCCGAGTTCCTCGACCAGGCGCGGCACGGCGCGTGGATCCGCGGCCAGGCCGAGGCCCTGTGCCGCACGACGCCGCACGTCGTCGCTCGGATGCTCGCGCAAGAGGTCGGTGAGTCGCACTCGGGCCTCGTCTCGGGCCAGGGCGCCGAGGCCGAGAGCGGCCCACCCGCGCAGCACCGTGTCCTGCGCGCCGTCGAACGTCCTCGTGACGAGTGGAGCCGAGCCGGCGTCGTCGGCGATCGCGAGTCCGATCAGCGCGGCACCCTGCCGCCCCTTCTCCGTGTCGTCGGCGGCACGCTTGCGAAGCTCGTTGACGAGGACCGCGCGATGGAGGGGGTGCGTTCCCGCGAACCGGCCCGCCGCCAGGGCGACCCAGGGCTCGTCCGGTCCCGTCGAGTACAGCCCGGCCAAGGCGCCGCGCAGGAAGCGCATCGCCTTCGCCTCCGCCTCGTCGGTCGCCGCGCGATCCTCCTGGGGGGCTTCGGCGGAGCGGGACGCGAGTTCGGCGAGCGCGACGATCGCGAACGAGCGAGCGCCGGGCAACGGGTCGCGCGTCGCCGTCGCGATCAGGGCGTCGGCGAGGCGGGGATCGAGGCGAGGCATCAGGCGGGCGAGCGCGAGCGCGCGCGCGCCGCGCGCGCCGCGCGGTGCACGGAACTCCGCGATAACTCGCTGCAACTCCAGCCCGGCGAGCGGGTCCCCGGCGATCGCGAGGGCTGCGGGCAACACCGACGCTTCGGCGTCGGACAATCCCTTGGCACGAAGCCGTTCGAGCGCGCGGTGGACGACGAGTCCGCGTGCCTCCCCCGCCTCATTACGAACGGAACCGGCGAGCCCGAGCCAACACGCGCACCGCAGATCCGTCGAGTCCGCCTTGTCGAGGACCGCGGCCAGCGGCTCGACCGCGGCCGGGTCGCCGAGCTGGCCGAGCGCGATCGCCGCGATCGAACGCAGCGAGTCGGGCACGCTCGCCCGGCCGAGGATGCGGCGACCGGTGGGCGCATCGGCCGCCAGGCCGAGCAGCGGCTCCAGGGCGGACCGGTGGCGAGGGACACCCAGCGCGAGCACCATCACCTCGCGCCATGGACCGCGCTCGCGGCGAACGTACTCCAGGACCGCGTCGACGACGGCCGCGCCCTCGTCGCCGCGCGCGACGCGTGCCCACGCCATCAGCGCCGTCGCACGCAGGTCACCCTGCTCGCGCTCGACGAGGCCGCGCAGGAACGGGATCACCAGCGTCTCCACGTCGTGCGGCGTCGGACGCATGCCACGCGCTTCGTCGCCGCCGGTGAGTTCGAGCGCGGCGTGATAGCGGGCCCGCAGGTCGAGCCAGCGTTCGCCGTGGACCTCCCACCACGTCTTCCAGTCGATCGTTCCCGACCCGACCGAACCGCTTCGACGCGCGTCGCCTCCGCCGGTCAGCGCGGTCGGCAGCGACACATCGCGACCCGAGCCGTCTCCCGGCGACGAGTCACCGTTCGTCGGATCGACGAAACCGGGTGCCTGGATCCACGCCGCGTCGTCCGCGGTGAGCCCGTTCGCATCGAGCCACGCGCGAAACCCCGCGTCCTCCACCAACTCGGGCACGAACGCATGGTTGCTCGCGCCGGCGAGACGCAGCAGCAGCTCGCGTGAGCCGCTGACATCGATGAGATGCGCGAGCGCGCACCGCGTGCCGTACGGGTCGATCAGATGCGAGACGCCCATGCCGGGCCAGTAGGGATCCTGCGCGAACACGCCGCGCTCCGCGTAGGCGCGGAGGGCCGCCACGGCGGCGGAGCGCGCGGCGCGGCGCGCGTCGTCGAGTTCGGGCCGTTCGCGCGCCGCCAGACCCGCGGCGACCGTCCGCACGTGATCCCGCTTCCAGGCGTCCTGGGCGGCGTCGAGCACCGGCGGGCGGGGGTCGTCTCCGCCCTCGCCGCCGCCGGCGAGGGCCCACGGCCCGGCGACGAACACGGCGAGCGCCATCGAGCGGGCGAAGCGCAGGGAGAGCGAGGACGGGCGGGCGTCGTCCACGGCGGCGTGGACGAGACGGGTGCGCGAGCGGCCGAACATGGGGATCCTCCCGCAGCGCCCCCGGGGCGTCTGTGCGCCGCGTGCCCATGAGAACGCCGTCGGCACCGGGAAGGCAATCGAATTCCTCGGTTTCGGACCGTTACGCCCGTACCTGCAGTTCGTACAGGGTCCGGTAGAGGCCGCTGGCGGCGAGCAGCGCCTCATGCCGTCCCCGCTCGACGATCCGCCCGCGGTCCATCACCAGGATCTGGTCCGCCGCCCGCACCGTGCTGAGGCGGTGCGCCACGACGAGGGTCGTGCGACCCGCTCGCAGCGTTGCGAGGGCCTCCTGGATCCAGTGTTCGGTCTCGGTGTCGATCGACGAGGTCGCCTCGTCGAGCACGAGGACCGCCGGATCGCGGACCAGCGCGCGGGCGAACGCGATGAGCTGTCGCTGGCCGACCGAGAGGTTGGCGCCGCGCTCCTCGACCCGGGCGTCCAGGCCGCCCGGCAACCGCGCGAGCAACACCTCGGCGCGGATCGCCGCCACCGCAGCCTCGACCCGTTCCCTCGGGATGGACGGGTCGAACAGGCGGATGTTGTCGAGGACCGTGCCGCGGAACAGGAAGACGTCCTGAAGCACGACGGCGATCCGGCGTCGCAGCGCGCGCGGGTCGTAGCGGCGCACGTCCACGCCGTCCACGGTGACGCGGCCGCCCTGGACGTCGTAGAAACGGCTCACGAGTCCGAGCAGGCTCGATTTGCCCGCACCGGTGGGTCCGACGATCGCCGTGGTCGTGCCCGCTGGGATCGTGGCGTCGATGCCGCGCAGGATCGGCACGTCGGCGTCGTAGCCGAACTCGACCGCCTCGAGCGTCACGTCGCCGCGCACGGACTCCGGGACGAGCGCATCCTGCGGTGCGCGGATCTCGAGCTCCTCGTCGAGCAACCGGAACACGCGCTCGCCCGCGGCGCCGGCCTGCAACAACAGGTTCAGGTTGTCGGAGAGATTGCGGATCGGCTCGAAGAAGATGCCGATCAGGAACCAGAACTGGAAGAACTCGCCGATCGACAACGTGTGATCGAGCAGGCTCGCCGCGCCGAACTGCACGACGAGCGCGATGGCGAGCGCCTCGATCGCCTGGACGGTGGGGAAGAAGTACGCGAAGTTGCGCACCGTCGAGAGGTGGGCCGCGCGGAGGCGGTCGATGTGCGTCTCGAATCCACGGATCACCGCGTCTTCGCGCTGGAAGAGTCGCGTCACGGCGACGCCGTCGATCGCCTCGGCCGTGTAGCCGTTGGTCGCGCTGGTCTCGGCGCGGACGCGGCGGAACGCGCGCCCGCTTCGCACGGTGAACAGCGCGGCGGCCGCCACGAGCAGG
>CAZPGF010000099.1:0-10621 GCA_964586025.1 uncultured Planctomycetales bacterium | reverse complement strand
GACCTCGGCGCACCGCACCGACTCACGGCGATCGGACTCGACGCGGTGTCCGTCGCGGAACAGGCTCTCGAGGGCGATCTCGTCAGCACGTCGCGTCGCGCCGCCCGCGCGTTCGCGGCGCTCGAGAGCGTCGCGCTCCGCTACGGCCCTCATGCCGCGCGCGTCCTGGCCCTCGACCACGTCAACGTGTTCCTCGCGCCGTTCGTCGCCCACCTCGGCGACGAACCGCTGCGCGAGCGGTTGCGAGAACTCCTGCTCGCGCCCGTCTGGGGTGCGCTCCCCGGTCGGGGTGGCCTGGTCCGATTCGAGTGGACGTTGCGCGGGGACGTGCCGCCCTGGCTCGTCCATCGGCCGGTGCCGGCACCGGCGCCTCCCGGCTTGGCCTACGGCGACCTCGCCGACGATGCCCTTCGGGTCACGCGCCTTCTGCTCCAGGAGACGGCCGCCCTGCAGCGCGAGGGACGTTGGGTGGACCTGGGCCTGACGGTCGTGTTGCCGCGGGACAAGCGGCCGGACGCGGTGGCGCGCGCCCTGCTCCGCGAAGCGCTCCGAACCGCGATCGAGGGGGGTGAGCCGCTCGTCGTTCTGGAGGATCGCGACGCGCCTACCCGCGGCAGCCGATGGTTGCGACGGGCCGAGGGCGAGGCGCCCGATCCGCTGCGCTTCCCGCATGGGGACGTGACCGTGGCATCGACCGGCGCGATCAATCTGGTCGCGGCCGCGCTGCGGTCGCGCGGACTCGGCGAACGTGAGTTCGAACGCGAGGTCGAGCGACTTGCCGGCCTGGTCCTGGATGCGGCGGTGCTGCGCCGGGATCTGCTCGAGGGAGTCGGCGACGAGCCGGGTGGTCCGCTCTGGGCCCTCAGGCGCGGCATGCATCCGCTCGTCGACCTGGAGGCCGCGGCGCACGCGGTCCAACTCGTCGGACTGGACGCGGCCGCGGCGCTGTTCACGACGAGCCCACGCGAGCGCGCCGCGCTCCGCGCGCGTCTCGTGGCGCGGGCGACCGGGGAGGTCGCCGCGCAGGCGGCGGCCCGTCGGCTCACGGCGATCGTCGTGGAAGAGCGCGACGGCGAGGCCGCCTCGCGGTTCGCGCGGATCGACGCCGAGCGCTACCCGGCGGTCGCCGCGTGGTGGGCCGACGATCTGCCGGCGACCTACCAACGCGGCGCGGGCCCGACCGCCGTCGTCGTCACCGAAGTCGTGCAGCCCGGCGTCGGTGACGCCGCGCCGCGCGTCCGCGTCCGCCACCGGGTGCGTTCCGACGATCGGCCCCCGATCGAGCGACTCGTCCATGACGCCGAAGCGGTCCTCGGCCGCCCCGACGTCGTCGAACTTGCGATCGACCCCTGGCCCCGGCGCATCGTGCGTCGCGGCGACGACGAAGTCCGTGTGCGCACCTCGCGCCCCATCGGAGAGGTCTGAGTCCGTGAAGATCCGCCGCCTCGAGATCCAGGGCTTCAAGTCGTTCGCCGATCGCACGTCGTTCGACTTCGAGGCGGGCATCAACGCCATCGTCGGTCCGAACGGGTGTGGGAAGAGCAACGTCGTCGACGCGTTGAAGTGGGTCCTCGGCGACATGAGCCCGCGAAGCCTGCGCGGCAAGAAGATGGAGGACGTGATCTTCGCGGGAAGCCGCCATCGCAAGCCGCTCGGCTTCGCGGAGGTCACCCTCGTGCTCGACAACGAGGACGGACTCCTTCCCACGGAGCGCACCGAGGTCAGCCTGACCCGTCGCCTGCACCGCAGCGGCGAGAGCGAGTACCTCATCAATCGGGAGCCCGCGCGCCTGAAGGACATCCGCGAACTGTTCCTCGACACCGGTGTCGGCATCGAGGGCAACGCGATCATGGAGCAGGGCCAGATCGACGCGCTGCTCGCGGCGAACCCGCAGGATCGCCGAGGCATCTTCGAGGAAGCGGCCGGTGTCAGCCGTTACAAGCAGCGGCGCAAGGAGGCCGATCAGCGCCTCGAACGCACGCGCGACAACCTCACCCGCCTGCGGGACGTGCTCGACTTGGAGGAGAAGCGGCTTCGATCGCTGAAGTCGCAGGCGTCGAAGGCGCGACGCTACAGGGAACTCCGCGACGAACTCGCCGCGCGCCGTGTCGAGCGCGCGCTGGTCCGCTACCGCGACGTCGCCGACCAGCGGAGCGCGCTGGACGAGCGTCTCGCGGGCCTCGCCGAGCGCGAGGCCGCCGCGGCCGAGGAACTCGCCGGACTCGCGCGCGAGACCGAGGCCCACGACGGCGAACTCGCCCGCGCGCGCGAACGCGTGCACGTCCTCGAGGCGGCGATCGCCGAGGCCGCGTCGGATGTGCGCGCCGCACGCGACCGGGCCGCCTGGGCGCGTCGCGAGGCCGAGCAATTGGTCGAACGTCGCGCGATCCTCGAACGGCAGTCGGCGGCCGATCGCGCGCGGCACGGCGAACTCGTCGGCGAGGTCAGCGCCTTCGAGTCGGCCGCCGCCGAGGCCCATGCCCGCCGTGACGCCGACGCCGAGCGTGTACGCCTCGCCGAGGTCGATCTGACCGACCTCGATCGGGAAGCCGCGGCGATTCGCGACGCGCACGACGGCGCCCGTCGCGACGCGCTCGATGCGCTCGGCCGCCTCGGCGAACTCCGCAACCGAGAGGCGACCCATCGCACCGAGGCGCGCCAGGCCGAGGAGCGGGGCGCGCGACTGGAAGAGCAGCGAGCCGAGGTGCTGGTCCAGGCGGCCCGCGTCGACGCCGAGGCGCGCGAACTCGTCGCCCTGACGGCGAGTCTCGACGATGCCGCGCGATCGCAGGCCGCCGCGCTCGACGCCGCCGAGGAGGAGCGGGCGCGCATGCTCCGTGCCGCCGAGGACGCCGCCCGTCGTCGTGCCGACGCGGCCGAGAGCCGCGCGTCATCGCGCGCACGTCTCGACGTGTTGACGCGCTTGCAGGCGGCACGCGAGGGCGCCGACGCGGGAGCGCGGCGGATCCTCGACGCGCTCGACTCGATCGAGCGGGACGGGGACGGCGCCCGGGACGGCCTCTACGGACTTCTCGCGGATCTGCTCGAACCGGCGCCGGATGTCGCTGCCGAGATGGATCTGCGACTCGGGCAGGCGGCCGGCGCACTCGTCGCGAGAACGACCGATGACGCGTTGCGGTGGCTCTCCTGGTTGCGCGAACACGGTGACGGCGAGCCCGCGCGGTTCCTCTGCCTCGACCTGCGGCCGGGAGTGGGGGGCGCGTCCGACGTGCCCGAGGCGCATCGCCTCGGTTGCGACGGCGACCTGGCGGAACTCGTCCGCGGGATCATGGCGCGGACCGCGCTCGTCCCCGATCTGGGCGCCGCCATCGACCTCGTGCGGACGGAGCGTCGTCATGCGGTGACCACCCACGGCGATCGCGTCACCGAGTCGGGCGCGGTGCTCGGTGGGCGCGCGGCGACGGCGCTCGGTCTCGTCGAACGGGCGACGGAGATCCGCACGCTTCGGCGTCGCATCGACGAACTCGATGCCGTCCACGAAGCCGCCGCCGCCGACGCGCGCAACGCCGAGATCGCGGTGCGTGAGATCGACGAACGTCTGCGTCGGATGCGGCGCGAACTGCATCAGCACGCCGAGGATCGTCGGCGCCGCGGCGAGGCGCTGGCTCGTGTCGAGCGCGAACGGGCGCTGAAGGCGGAGTCCGCCGACGTGCTCGCCGCCGAGGCGCGGCAGCAGCGGGAACTGGCCGCCACCGCGAACGCGCGGCTCACCGAGCTCACGACCCAGGCCGACGCGCTCGATGCGGAGAGGGCGGGCCTCGAGGAGCGTGCCGAGGAGGCCGCACGCGGCTACGCGGCGATCGAGGCGCGCCGGCGCGAAGCCGCCGAGAAGCGGATGGAGTTGATGCTCGTCCTCGCCGAGACGAGGGCGCGCGCGGAAGGTGCGACGCGCCGCGTCGCGCGGGCCCGGGAGGAGATCACCGCGCTCGACCAGCGTTTGGCGTCCCACCAGGAGGAGCGCGCGGTCATCGAGCGCCGCCTCGGCGAAGCGGAGGTCGAGGCGACCGAGGCCGAGGCGCTGGCGCGGGATCGCGAGGGGGCGCGCGGCGCGGCGGGCGACGACCTCGTCGTCGCACGCGGGGCCCTGGCCGAGGTCGAGCGGCTCGCGCACGGGGCCCTCGCGCGACGTCGCGATGTCCAGCAACTGCACGAGCGCCTCCGCGATGAGGTCGCGTCGTTCCGGGCCCGCGAGGCGGAACTGCGCGCCCGCATCGACGCGCTGCTCGAGCAGGCACGACAGGACCACGGCGTCGATCTGGCCTCGGTCGCCGCCGAGACCGAGGCCGCGGCGACCCTCGATCTGGACGCGATGGGCCGCGAGATCGAGTCGTTGCAGGAGCGGATCGAGGCCCTCGGCAATGTCAACATGAACGCGCTCGACGAATTGACCGAGGTCGAGGCGCAGGTCACCTCCCTCAAGGAGCAGGAGAACGACCTGGTCACCGCGAGCACCGATCTCGGCCAGGCGATCCAGGAGCTCGACCGCATCACGACGGAGCGATTCGGCGCGACGTTCGAGATCATCCGCGAGAACTTCCGCAACACCTTCCGCCGGCTGTTCGGGGGCGGACGCGCGGACGTGATGCTGGAGGACGCGTCGAATCTGCTCGAGAGCGGTATCGAGATCGTCGCGCGCCCGCCCGGAAAGGAGCAGCGGACGATCTCCCTGCTCTCGGGCGGTGAACGCACGCTCACCGCGACCGCGCTCCTCTTCGCCGTGTTCCAGGCGAAGCCGAGCCCCTTCGCATTGCTCGACGAGGTGGACGCCGCTCTCGACGAGGCCAACGTGCGGCGACTGCTCGGCCTGATCCGCGAGTTCGCCGATCGTTGTCAGTTCATCGTGATCACGCACGCGAAGAGCACGATGGAAGCCGCGGACCTCCTCTACGGCGTCACGATGGAAGAGCCCGGAGTCAGCAAGCGCGTCGCCGTGCGCCTTGCCGAGTTCGCCTCCGAGCCGGCGACGGCCGCCGGCTGATCCCCGCCGCGAGGTCGCACCTCTGCGATCCCCGGACGCTCGCGGGTCAGCGAATCCGTTCCAGGAGGATCGTCCAGCGCGACGCGTCGGTGGCGCTCGTGATGAGGCTCTGCGTGACCTCGGCGACGCGGAATCCCTGCTCGGCGAACGTATCGAGCGCGTCCTGCACGGCGGTACCCGTGGGGGGCGCGCCGTTGTACCAGGCCCGCGCGTTCGGGCCGTCGCCGATGATCGAAATGTAGCGGAGTTCGACGGTCTTCGATGCCGCCCCGTCGTCGGCGCGGGCACCCCAGGCGAGGAACAGGGCGGCGCCCAACGTTACGGCCGCCAGGACGAACGGAGCGACGCGACCGGCGGAAGCGGTTCGGGAGGGGGAGGTCATGGCTGTCTCCGGTAAGGGGAAGGCGCATCGTCGCCGGATTCGCCGCTCGCGCTATGACCAAATCCCGGGAACGGTCCCGTCCGTTCGTTGACGGCCCGCGGTAGAACGGGCCGATGCGAAGCGACGACGTCCTCCTGACCCGCCTGGTGATGCCGGGGCAGACGAATCAGCACGGGAGCCTGTTCGGCGGGGTCGCCATGAGTCTGATGGACGAGGCGGCCGCGATCCTGGCGACGCGCGTGGCGCGAGGCCCCGTGGTCACCGCGCACATCGCGTCGATCGACTTTCGCGCGCCGGTCTGGGAGGGGGAGGCCGTGCAGGTTCTCGCCCATCTCGTGCGCGTCGGGACGACCTCGCTGCACCTCCACGTCACCGTGAAGGGCGAGGACATGGACACCGGCGAGGTGCGCCTCTGCACCGAGGCCGACGTGATCATGGTCGCGATCGATCATCGCGGGCGGCCTCGTGCAGTGCCGCGCGATCCGCCTCCGGGCCCGACCTCCGCGTCCGAGCCTGCCGCAAAGCGCCCGGCCGCTCGCAGGAGCCGGGCGCGGCGCCGCCCGGACGAGGCGCGCTGACGAACCCAATCGGTCCGTGAGGTCACGGCCCCCGAAGGGACACGAACGCCGATTCCTGTTCCGAACCGGCACCTCCCCCCGACCTGCGGAGCCGTACGTCCGCACGTCCGAAGACCCCCCGAACGGAAACACGGGCACCGGTTCATGACAGCGCGGTCCACCGCCCACGTTGGGCGTGGGCCCCCCTGTTGTCAGACTGGGCGCCCTCCCGGTCGCCGTGCGGGCGCACGGCGCGTCGGCGAAGCCCCAAGGGAAGTCCATGCGCGTCACCGAGCATCTGGCGCACGCCGACCGGCCGTTGATCAGCTTCGAGATCATCCCGCCCCTCCGTGGCGGCAACCTCCGCGATCTGCTGCGTCTGATCGAGGATCTCGCGAGGCATGAGCCGCCCTTCATCGACATCACGAGCCACGCGGCACAGGTCGTCTACGAGGAGACGAGTCACGGCCTCCAACGACGCATCAAGCGCAAACGCCCCGGCACGTTGGGCGTGTGCGCCCTGATCCAGAACAAGCTCGGCATCGACGCCGTGCCTCACGTTCTCTGCGAGGGGTTCACGCGCGAGGAGACCGAGGACTTCCTGATCGAACTCCGGTACCTCGGCATCGACAACGTGCTCGCGATCCGCGGGGACGAGAGCGGCTACAAGAAGCGCCTCGACCACGGTCGATCGCGCAACGAGCATGCCACGGACCTGATCGGGCAGATTGCGGCGATGAATCGCGGCATCTACCTCGAGGAACTCGCCGACGCCGATCCCACGTCGTTCTGCATCGGCGCGGCGGGCTATCCGGAGAAGCACTTCGAAGCGCCCAACCGCGAGTCGGACATCCGTTGGGTCAAGGCGAAGGTCGATGCCGGCGCCCACTACATCGTCACGCAGATGTTCTTCGACAACGCGCGGTACCTGGAGTTCGTGGCCGCGTGCCGCGCGGCGGGCGTCTCCGTGCCGATCATCCCGGGTCTCAAGATCCTGACCTCGCGCGCCCAATTGCGGTCGATCCCCAGCATCTTCCACTGCGACATCCCCGTTGCGCTCGCCGACGCGATCGCCGCCGCTCCCGACGGGCGGGTCGAGGACGTCGGCGTGGCATGGGCGACCGAGCAGGCCCGCGGGCTGCTCGACGCCGGCGTTCCCTCGCTCCACTGGTACGTCATGTCGAACGCCCGTTCGATCAACCGGGTCCTCGCGAGCCTCGACGTCTAGCCGTTCCGAGGCGGGGGCCGCCGTTGCGGTCCCGGGCGCCGTTTGCGTTTCTCCCCGTGCCGGAATCCCCCGGTACGGAGGTTCACCCATGCTCCGCGTCGTCGAGGCGATCGCGTTCTGGAGCCTGCCCGCCTTTCTCGTCCTGGATCTCGTCGTCCGCGGACGTCGTTTCGACGCCCCGCGCTGGTGGCGGGCGCGCGGGTTCCTCGTGACCGTGTTCGCGTTCTTCTTCTCGGGCGCGGTGGCGACCTTCTGGTCCGAGCGACTCGCCGGGATCTCGCTGCTCGACCTCTCGGGGCTGGGCGCGTGGGGTGCCGTCGTCGGGATCCTCGTCTACGAAACGCTGCACTACGCCTACCACCGCGCGGCGCACGAGAGCCGGTTCCTGTGGCGCGCGGCGCACCAGATGCACCACAGCGCGGAGTCGAACGACGCGTTCGGCGCGTACTACCTGCACCCGCTCGACATCGTCGCGTTCACCTCGATCGGGAGCCTCGTCTTCTTCCCGCTGCTGGGGCTCTCTGTGAGCGCCGGGCTCATCGCGACGGCCTTCGTCGCGTTCAACGCCGTGTTCCAGCACGCCAACCTGAAGACGCCGCGTTGGGTCGGCTACCTGATCCAACGTCCCGAGAGCCATCAGGTCCATCACGGCGTGCATCGGTGGAACTACGCCGATCTGCCCCTGATCGACATGCTGTTCGGCACGTTCCGCAATCCGGCGCGCTACGAGGGCAATGTCGGCTTCTACCGCGGTGCGTCCGCGCGGATTCCCGAGATGCTCGTCGGCCGCGACGTGACGCGTCCGATTCGTGCTCGCCGCGTCTACCGCAGGGCGCCGGCGAGGCGCTCGATGCCGGCCTGAAGGGCGCTGATCGCGCCGCGTCCTGCGGCGCGATCGTCGACTCCCAGCGTGTCGCCGATCGGGAACACGACGGCCGGCGCGTCGAATCGTTCGGCGACCTTCGCCTGGACATCCGCACGAGGGGGGGACGGCCAGAGGATCGCACGGGGACGGCGGCCGGCGAGGCGTCGTTCGGCCTCCGCGAGTGCATCCCCGTCGGGGACGACATCGGGCACCCAGTCGAGATTCACGAGCGACCAACCCAACCGACGCGCGAGGTAGCCGTAGACGGGGTGCGACGCCACGATCGCCTCGCCCTCGGCCGGGCGCTCGATCGCGGCGAGCGCGTCGGCGAGCGCCGACAAGTCCTTGTCGAGCGCCGCGTGACGTTCGTCGATCGCTCCGGCGGCCGCGGGCACGAGGGCCTTGAGGGCGCGCCGCGCCGCCTCGGCCTGGTCGCGAAGGAGGGTCGGATCGACGAACGTGTGGCCGTCGATCCCCTCGTGGCTGTGCGCCCCACCCGGGCCGTGGCTGTGCACCGACGCGTCCTTGACCTTCAAGAGCGGCTCGCGAACGAGCGCCGTCGTCTTCACGAGTCGGGACCGCGGAAGGTTCGCCCGGTCGAGCCATCGTTCGTAGCGCGCTCCGTTCGCGAGCACGAGGTCGGCCCGCTGGAAGGCCGCGATCTCCTCGCCGCTCGGCTTCCACCACGCCGGATCCTGACCCATGGGGATCGGTGCCACGACGCGGACGTCGTCTCCGCCGAGGCGGGAGGCGATCTCGAAGAGGATCGCGGTCGTCGTCGCGACGACGGGAGGACCCTCGCTCGGCGACGGCGCTCCGGGGCGGGATCCGTCCCCGCAGGACGGCGCCACGGCGAGGGCGATCGCGAGGGCCGTGCGGTGAAGCCACGTCATGTCGGCAACTCCAGAATGCGCTCGAGCGCGCGCGCGAGGACCGCCCCGAGCGCGGCGGCGATCACCACCGCGGTCACGATCACCGCGCCGCCCTCGATGCCGACGAGGGAGGCGATCCGCGCGCGCGACACCCCGATGCGCTGATACGTGAGGAACTCCCGCTCCCGCGTTCGGATCGTCAGGGCGATCACGAGCAGGAACAACAGACCTGTGGCGACGGCGACGAGCGCCGTATGCGCATCGAAGAACCTCTTCATCGAGGCGACGAAGCCGAGCAACTCGTCGACGACCTCCGTCGAACGGAGCATCTGCGCATCGGTCGCGACGGCGTAGCGACCTTCGAGGACGACGCGTCCGCGCGCGTCGCGCGGCCAGACCAGGATCCCGGTCAACGGCATTGACTCGATCTCGCCGTGGAGATGGAACGTATCGATGTTGTCCGGCGTGACCTCCGTCCACTGCACGACGGCGGCGCCGAGGCGAGGGCGACCTTCCTCGTCGCGTTCGAGGACGTTCTCGGGGGCTTCCGTGGCCGCGTCGGCGTGACCGTGGTAGTGGCCCTCGACGAGCCATGTCGTGCTCAGATCGGTGATCACGGCGTCGTCGTCCGCCGAACCGCTCGCGGCCAGCACGCCGACGACGTTCAAACGCAGGGGATAGCCGAGACCCAACGCGAACGGCGACTCGCCGTCGGTGAGCAGGCGGTCGCCGACGCCGACGCCCAGGCGCGCCGCTGCCGCCGAGCCCACGACGGCCTCGCCCAGCAGGCCCGGGAGGCGTCCTGCCGCCGCGACGAGTCCGCGGCGCTCGAAGTAGTCGTAGGTGGTGCCGACGAGCGGCGCACCGCCAGCCGTGTGGCGGACCAGGAGCGGGACCGCGACGCCTCGCCCGTCCGACTCGATGCGTGCCAACTCGCGCATCGTCGTGTGCTCGGGCGTGCGTCCCCGGAACCACAGGCTCGACACGACGAGGTCGTAGCGGCTGCCCGGCGCACCGACGACGTACGGGGTCGCGACCGCCCGCGCGCGCATCCGCTCGCCCTGTGCGGCGACCAGCAACGCCACCGCGACGGGCAGCAAGAACGTCAAAGCCAGGCACGCGATCAGCATCAGCGTGCGTCCGCGTCGGAACGCGAGATAGCGCCAGGCGAGTCGAAGCAGGCCCGTCCTCACGCGGTGGCCCCGGAACCTGCTCCGAGATCGAGGACGTGATCGAAGCGATCGAGGCGTTCGCGATCGTGGGTCACCATCAGCATCGTTGCGCCGCCGGAACGCGAGGCGTCGAGCAGTCGATCGACGACCAGGCCCGCCGCCACGGGATCGAGGTTCCCCGTCGGCTCGTCGGCGAGCAGCAACGGATGGCCCGGTACGAGCGCGCGGCAGACGGCGCCGCGCTGGCGCTCCCCCTGGCTCAGGCGCGCCGGACGACGCGCGCGATGCGCGGCGAGGCCGACGCCGTCGAGCAGGTCGCGTGCGCGATGCTTGATGGATGCCTCCAGCGGCCCGAGTCCGCCAGCGAGCCAAGGGAGCAGCACGTTCTCTTCGAGCGTGAGATGCTCGAGGAGTTCGAGTTCCTGGAACACCAGCCCGATCCGCCCCAGACGAAACGCGCGCCGCGCCGCGTCCGACTTCGCGTGACGGGTCCCCGGCGATGCGTCGACGCCGAGAACCTCCAAGCGCCCGGTGCGCAGAGGAAGG
>CAZPGF010000098.1:0-10642 GCA_964586025.1 uncultured Planctomycetales bacterium | reverse complement strand
GACGACGAGGAGGCGCCCGGTTCCCTGGCGCGCGCGCTTCAGGCGGTCGAGGGCGTCCTCCGGCTGCGGCAGCGGACTCGCGCAGGTCGGAAGGTACACGCGGAACGTGCTCCCCCGTCCCGGCGTGCTCTCGACGAGGATCGTCCCGCCGTGCCGGCGAACGATCGAGTAGCTCGTCGCGAGGCCGAGTCCGGTCCCTTCGGCTTTGGTCGTGAAGTACGGATCGAAGATCCGCTGCAGCGACTCGGGAGGGATGCCGCAGCCCTCGTCGGCGACGACGATCTCGACGAAGCGCCCGGCGTCGAGCGGGATCGGGTCGTCGGGGCCGATGTCGATGGTTCGCGCACTCACGCTCAATGCGCCGCCCTCCGGCATCGCCTGCGTCGCGTTGATGACGAGGTTCTGGACGACCTGCAGGATCTGTCCCTGATCGACCTCGACCGCCGCGAGATCCGCGTCGATCTGCGGCGCGCAGCGGGCGTTCGATCCACGCAACGCGAACGACACCGTCTCGAGCAGCCCCTTCGTCAACACGACGGGGCGCCGCATCGGCGCGCCGCCCTTGGCGAAGGTCAGCAACTGGCGCGTCAGATCCTGGGCGCGCACCGCGGCGTCCAGCGCCTGCTGGAGGCTGTACCCCGTGTCCGATGCCGCATCGACGTCCATTCGCGCGAGCGACAGGTTGCCGATGATCCCCGCGAGGATGTTGTTGAAGTCGTGCGCGATGCCGCCCGCCAGCACGCCGACGGACTCCAGCTTGGCCGCGCGCAGCAGCTCCTCCTCGCGACGCATGTGGTCGGTGACGTCGCGCAGCACGGCGACGACGCCCTGGTAGTCGCCGCGGGCGTCGTAGAGCGGAGCGCCGACGACCTCGAGGTGGCGCGCGCCGCGCTCGGGTGACGTCAGCGACATGGCGACGCTTCGCCCGCGCGGAGCGGTGCGCAGGTGCGATGCCAGCGAGAAGTCGGCGCGGCTGCCGTTCACGGGCGCGATCGCGACGACGGACTCCAGCGGGCGTCCGCGCGCCTCCGCCTCGGTCACCCCGAACAGCCGCACCGCGGCGGCGTTCAGCTGCTGCACGGCTCCGCCGGCATCCAAACCGACCACCGCGTCGGCGATGCTGCGCAGCATGATCGCCTGTCGCTCGCGCTCGGCACGCAGCGCGGCCTCGCTCTCGCGACGCTTCGTGACGTCGAACAACGTCCCCTGGAGGTGACGCACGACGCCTCGCTCGTCGCGAACGGCCTGTCCATGCTCCTCGATCCAGCGCTCGGATCCGTCGAGGTGCTGGAGGCGGTACGCGACGAAGTAGGAGCGCCCTTCGGCAACTGCCGCTTCGATCTCGTGGATGACGTGCGGACGATCGAACTCGTGGATGCGCTCGTCGAGTTCGCGACGGCCGAGGGTGAACACCTGCGGATCGAGTCCGGTCAGCGCGCGCACGCCGGGCCCCATGAACGAAACGCTCCACGCGTCCGCGCGGCGCGTCAGCAGGAACGTCGCACCGGGAATCGACTCGGCGAGCAGTCGGAAGTGGGACCGCGACTCCTGCGCGACCTGATGGGCGGCGCCCGGCGTGATCGGCTCCAGTCGCGTCCACAGCCAGGAACGCCCGTCGGCGCGGACGGGAGCGGTGTGGACGAGCAGACGCGGATCTGGCGCGCCGGTGGAGCGCAGGGCGACCAGGGCGCTCGCGGCCTCGTCGTCCGAGGCGTGGAAGGGGCCGGGCGATCCCGCACCGGTCGGAGCCAGGGCGTGCGCGAACGGTTGTCCGACGAGATCGGTCCGCGAGAGTCCGAGGAGCCGCAGCGCCTCCGAGTTGGCGAGTTTCACGCGGCCGGTCGCCGGCTCGAGGAGGAGCGCCGGAGTCGGCAGTTGCGAGAGCACCCGTTCGAGGCTCCCCAGCATCGAGGAGAGTGTCGTCGAGCGCGCCGTGATGAGGTCGCCCGGGATCCGACGCCGGCGTCGCAGGACGATCACGCTGCCGCCGAGGGCTACGAGCAACGCGACGGCGAGCCACTGCGCGGCGCCGATCGCCGAAGCGAGGCGGTCGGCTCGCGTGCCCACGATCTCGCTCGCGCCGAAGCGCACGGACGCCAGGGCGAGTCGCAACTCACGCAGCGCCGCCTCGGCCTCCTCGACTCCGCTCGGGCCGCCCTCGAGCGCCGATCGCAAGGCCCGCTGCGCGCCCGCGATGCCGTTCTCCCAGTGCTGCATGCGCTCCTGGTACCAGACGACGTTCAGCGGACTGGTGCGGCGGAGTTCGGACGCCTCCGCACGACGACCGATCTCCTCGGCGTCACGCCCGGCACGGGTTGTGGTCCAGCGCTGGATACCGGTCTCGAGCGCGGCGGTGTGCGAGCCGAACGCCTCGGCCCACTCCCACGCCGACTCGAACTCCGACGACGCGCGCGACTGGCGAATGACGAGATGGACGATCACGCCGATCACAGCGAGTGCCACGAGGGCCTTCGCGGCGAGCAGGGCTCGACCGCCCAGCGCGCAGAGATTTAGCCGATTCGTGCGGTCCATGCAGTGTTTCCCCCCGAGTTGCCCGTCGCCGCCGGCTGGCGCGACGCGAGCTGTTCTGCGACCACCTGATGCAGCTCGTCCTTGGTGTACGGCTTGCGAAGGATCCCGGTGAATCCATAGCGGGCTGGGTCCGCCATCACGGGATCGTTGGAGTAACCGCTCGAGACGACGATGCGTGCCTTCGGGTCGAGCAGCAGCAGCCGTTCGGTCGCCTCACGGCCCCCCATCTCGCCGGGAACCGTCAGGTCCATGATCACGAGGTCGAACGGATGTCCGCTGCGCGACGCGGCGACGTACTGGTCGATCGCCTCCTGACCGTTCAGCGCGAATGCCGGTTCGAGTCCGAGCGTTCGAAGCATCCGTCCGCCGACGTCGCGCACGGTGGCCTCGTCGTCCATCAGCAGGACTCGTGCGCCGCGTGCGAGCGGCACGGCGCCGGGCTCCTCTTGGTGCGGGAGTTCCGCGACGGCCGTCTGGGAAGCCGGCAGGTAGACCGCGAACGTCGTTCCGACGCCGACCGTCGACGTGACGGCGATGCACCCGCCGTGACGGCGGACGATCGAGTAACTCGTCGCCAGCCCGAGCCCCGTCCCTTCGCGCTTGGTCGTGAAGTAGGGGTCGAAGATCCGGCGCAGCGCGTCCTCGGGGATGCCGCACCCCTCGTCGGTGACGACGATCTCGATGTACCGTCCCGGCGCCACCGGCAGGCCGCTCTCTGCGCCGAGATCGACGTCACGCGCCTCGACGGCGAGCACGCCGCCTCCCGGCATGGCCTGGACGGCGTTCAGGACCAGGTTGTGCAGCACCTGGTTGATCTGGCCGTCGTCCACCTCGGCGGCGGAGAGGTCGTCTGCGACGACCGGTTCGCACCGGACGTTGGAGCCGCGCAGCGCAAACGCGACGGTGTCGTGGATCAGGCTGTTGAGGCGCGTCAGGCGCTTCAACGGTGCGCCGCCCTTTGCGAACGTGAGCAGCTGCCGCGTGAGGTTCTGCGCACGCACCGATGCGTCCTGTGCCTGCTTCAGGCTGTACGCGGCCTCGCTCTCGGGATCGATGTCCATGCGCGCGAGGGACAGGTTTCCGATGACGCCGGCGAGGATGTTGTTGAAGTCGTGGGCGATGCCGCCCGCCAGCACGCCGACCGATTCGAGCTTCGCGGCCCGCTGCATCTCCTCCTCGCGCCGCTGCTGTTCGGTGACGTCACGAAGGATCACGACCGCACCGACCGTTTTGCCTTCGAGACTCCGGATCGGCGCGCCGGTGACCTGAACCGACGCCGGCGACGCATCCGGGCGCCGGAACGTGACCATCACCGTGTCGGAGGAGCCGCTCTCGGCGGCGAGCCAGCGGTGGATCGGCGGCTCGGGGGGCGGCTTGCCGGCCTCCTCGACCGCGGGCCAGTTGGACGAAAGCGGCCGCCCGACCACGTCGCGGGCGCAGACGCCGAGCAGTCGCTCGGCCGCCTCGTTGATCATCTCGACGAAGCCCTGCGTGTTCGTGCTGACCACCCCGTCGGCGATCGAGCGCAGCGTCACGCCGAGGCGGTCCTTCTCGGCCGCGAGCGCCTCCTTCGTGCGACGCCGCCCGGTCACGTCGAACAACGAGCCCTGGAGGTAGCGCAGCGCGCCCTGCTCGTCGTAGACCCCCTGCCCGTGCTCCTCGACCCAGCGATAGGCGCCGTCGAGATGGCGCAGGCGGTACCCCACGAAGTAGGGGCGGCGCTCGCGCAGCGCCGACTCGATCTCGCCGACGACCGCGTCCGCGTCGTCGGGGTGATACAGGCTGTGGATCCACGCGCGTTCGGCGAGGAAGTCGGCCGCATCGATGCCGGTCAGCGTCACGACCTGCCGGTTCAGGTACAGCATCGAGAAGCGATCACCGTCGTTGCGGCAGAGGTAGGTGACCCCGGGCACGTTCTCAGCGAGCGTACGGAATCGCGCCTCGCTCTCGCGCAACGCCACCTCGGAACGCTGCCGTTCGGTCACGTCGCGCACGATGCTGTAGATGAGCGTCCGCGAGCCGACGCGGATCGGTGCGGACTGCACCTCGACGTCGCGCGTCTCACCGGAGAGCAGGCGGTGCTGGGCGAGCGCGGTCGACGCCTCGGCATGGCTCGGAAGGGAGAGCAGCGAGCCGCGCGCCGCGTTGGCCTGGGCGTAGAGTTCGGTCACGTGCAGGCTGCGCAGGTCGTCCAGACTGCCGCCGTAGAACGCGCACGCGGCCCGGTTCGCATCGACGATGTGGCCCACGACCGGATCGACGAGCAGCTTTGGCACGTTGATCTGCTCGAACATCTGCTGGTAGCGTTCCTCGAACGCGCTCAACGCCTGCGTCGATGCGTCGAGCGCACGCCGCTGCGAGCGCGCCCGAAGCAGCAGCAGGCCGAAGAGAGCCGTCGAGAGCACGGCGATCAGGCCGATGCCGTCGAGCAGGATGCGGCCCTGGGCGAGTTCCTCCGCGCGCTGCGTGACGAGCATCGCCGAGGCCTGCTGGGCCTCGTTCAGCACCTCCGCGAGGTCGCCGGCGTGCGCGGCGATGCGTGCGAGCAACGCGTCGCGCGAGGGCGCCGCGCTCCTCGGGGGGTCCAGCACGAGGGCGAGGTCGTCGGCCAGCGCGCGGCCGCGCACGCGCCACCGCTCCATCAGCTCGCGGTGCGCCGCGTAGATCAGCGGCGCCCGCTCGAGGAGGGGAGGGTCGCGCAGCACCCGCAGGTCGCGCGCGCGGTGCCTCGAGAGAAGGGCGGGAAGGTCGCCGCCAACCTGGGTCCAGGCGACGAGGTCGTTCATCATGTCCCGCTGCTGGCGGGCATCGCGCCACCAGACGGCGGTCTGCGCGACACGATCCTGACGTGCGCCGACCAGCCCCACGAAGTGGACGCAGAGGGCCGCCAAGAGCACGCAGCCGACGACGACCGGCCAGAGGCTGGGCAGGGCCCCTCGTCCGGACGGACGGGGTGCGACCGGCCGGTGAGGGCCGCCGTTCAGGGGTTTGCGAGGTCGGAACATGGTCGGGTGACGGCCACGGAGTCCGGGCACGGTGCCGCCCCTATCGACCAGCGGCGCCTCCGAACGGCACCCCCGGTCCGCGACGTGACGAAAGGCCCGGTGCCGGGCGTCTCCTGCGGGGACGGAGGGTTCGGTGGCTGGAAAACACGGAACGACGAGGCACCGTCGGCGCGTCGAACCCGGGAAGCGGGGCCCTGGCCGGAGGATCGAACGATGGGTATCGACGCGAGCGCGTGCCGCATGGCGGAACGCCCCTGGACAAAGGGGAGGGTGCGCGGCGCGCTTCTCCTTGCGGCGGTCGTGTCCGTCGGCGGCGCGGCACCGGCTCTCGCCGACGGCATGTGCGAGCCCTACGGCCCGCGGCACCGCGGTCATCACGATCACCACCACCACCATCGCGGTGGGTCTCGATGGGCGTCGTGCGGACCGCTCCTTCGGCCGTCCGGCGGGTGCTACCGCTCGTACGGTGGAACGCCGTGGTCGACGATCCGCCACCACCTGAGCGGCGCCGCGCTGATTCGCTACAACTACATCCGCGGCTACTTCCTGCGGCGCTACGGGACGTTCATCGCCGACGGCGGGCACTTCGGCCGGCCGGATGCGGAGGGGGGCGGGATCTGGGTCGCGGCCGACCCCTTCGTCGACCCGATCGAGGACGACGCCGTCCTCGCAGCGGCGGATGGGACCCCCGCCGCGAAGCCCGCCGTCGGCGACCCGCCGCGGAATCCGGTGGACCCGATCGATCGGCTGAACCGCGGGATCGCGCGCTTCCACCACGGTCTCTACGACGACGCCCGGGCCGACTTCGGCGCGGTCGCCTCCGCCCGCCCCGATCTGCCGGCGGCGCTCGTCGGGCGCACCTTCACGTCGATCGTCGCGGCCGACTGGATCGCCGCGCGCCGCGATCTGAACCGCCTCGCGGAGGCGGGCGAACTCCGCGCCGACGACCGCCTGGTGGTCGAGGAGGTGTTCGCCGAACCCGAGCGCGTCGCATCGATGCGCGGCGCTGCGGAGACGTGGCTCCGTCTGAGGCCCACCGACGCGTCCGCGCGTCTCGTCACCGGGTGGTTGTTGATGCTGCTCGGCGAGGAGGAGGCCGCCCGATCCCACCTTCGGCTCGCGTCGGACGGACCCGCCAAGCGTGCGCTGCTCGGTCTCCCCACGGCGGACCCGGCCCCCGCCCCCGCGGACGCGCCGATCGACCATCCGGTCCCACGCCGTGAGTTCCGCGGTGCGCCGCCCGTCCTTCCGCCCGCGATCGCCTCGACCGAACCGGCCCGCGGGGCCTGACCCCCGCCTCCATTCCCGATCTGGGTCGGGTCCCCCGTCCCGTTGGGCCGTCCTCCCCGACGCCCCCTTCCTGCGACGCGCATGGGTCGGACGCGCGTACGGTGACCCCGGGGATGCGAGGAGCCGCCGGGTCGCAGCACGTGCGCATCCACGTCGTCGTTCCCGTCCACGAAGCCGCGCGCTGGCACGATGCCTGCCTGGCGAGTCTGCGCTCCCAACGGCACACGGATTGGCGCGCCGCCGTCGTCGTCGACCCGGGCGGTGACGAGACGCTCGAGATCGCGCGCCGGCACGCGGCGGACGAGCCGCGCCTCAGCGTGGTCGAGGCACCGTTCCGGCGCGGCCCGCTACGGAACCGTCGCGCCGGATGGCAGCACCTCGATCCGCCGCGAGACGGCGTGATCGTCGTGCTCGACGGGGACGACCGATGGGCCCACGACGACGCCCTCGGCACGCTGGCCCGCACGTTCGCCGATCCGGACGTGTGGCTCTCCTACGGAAGCCATGCGGCGTTCTTCGGGCGCGGACGTCGAGCCGAACGGCGGTTTGCAGGCCGCCGCCCGCTGCGCCGCGCGCGCGCCGACACCGCGCCCTACCCCGCCGAAGCGCTCGCCTCGGGAGCGATTCGTCGACTCGGATGGCGCGCGGGTCATCCGCTCGCGTTTCGACGCTTCCTGGTGGACTCGGTTCGCGAAGAGGATCTGCGCGATGCGCATGGTCGGGTGTTGACGAGCGCCACGGACGCCGCGATCGTCTATCCGATGCTCGAGATGGCGGGCCCACGACACGTGCGGCATCTGGACGAGGTGCTGTACGTCTACAACAAGGCGAACGCCGGCCGTCTCGTCGATCTCGTTCCGGGTCGTCAACGCCGCAATCTCCATCGCATCGAGCGCCGCGCGCCGTACGCGCCGCTCGACGATCCGCCGGCGCCGAGCGACGCATGAGCGGTGCGTACCCGCCGTGGACGGGGCCGCCGTTTCGCACGTGGGCGATCGACGCCGCGACGCGCGACGCGGCGCGTCCGTTCTTCGCGTCGCTGCCCGCGGATCCGTACGTGCAGCACGGGTGGCGCGCACGTCGGCTCACGCGGTTTCGACTCGGCCCGGGCGACGAACGCGCCGTGCTTCCGCCCTCTCCAGTCTGGCAGACCCGCGCGAACAATCGTCGGTTCGGCGACCTGCCTCGCTCCTTCGCCCCGCTCGAGGAGGCCTGGATCGCCCACCCGGCGTTCGACCGTCTGGTCGGCGCTTTCCGCGCCGCGCTCCCGGAGCCGGTGGACGGCTGCACCCTGTGGGCGCATCAGATCCGCACGTTTTGGCGCGACGGCACCGCGCCGCCGCACGAGGGCGTGCATCGCGACGAGCGCGTCTACCTCGCGATCCTCGTGTTCGCGTCGGACGGACTGGCCGCCGGTCCGACGCGCCTCCTCGCATCGCGCGACGGACCGATCCTTCACGAGGCGCCGCTGCGCCCCGGCGAGGGCCTCGTGTTCGACGACGAGCGACTCTGGCACGAAACGTTGCCGCCGCCGGACGGATCGCGGGGCCACCGCGACACGATGCTGTTCGCGGTGACGCGCTCCGAACGCGACGGCACGCCGGCGGAACGGACCTCGCCGGCGTGACCGGGGCCGCGCTCGACGTGCTCGTGCTCTGGCACGAACGCGAGCCGCGCGAGGGACCGCCCTCCCATCGCGTCCACGCGCTCGCGGCACGGTGGCGCGAGGCCGGGCTCCGGGTGGACTTCGCGTACGGCGTACGCGCGGCACGACCGGCCCATGTCGTCGTGCCGCACGTGGACCTGACCCATCGACCGCGAGACCACGCCGCGTGGCTCGCCACCCAGCCGGTGGTCCTCAACCGCGACGCCGTGGATCTGTCGAAGCGACGGGTCTCGCGACACCTTCTCACGCCCGAGGATCCGTGGGCCGGGCCGGTCATCCTGAAGACCGACCTGAACTACGGCGGGCATCCCGAGCGACGGCTGCTCGGTCGGCACGGACTGTTGGGACGGTGGGCGTCGCGCCGACCGCGACGGTGGGCGCGTGCCCGTTGGTGGCCGAGTGCGTCGTATCCCGTGCTCGCGTCGATCGACGAGGTGCCTCGCGAGGTCTGGCGATCGCCCCGCTGGGTCGTCGAACGCTTCCTTCCGGAGCGGGACGGGGATCGCTACGCGCTGCGGACCTGGACCTTCCTCGGCGATGCCGGCGCGTGCGTGCGCCGCCTCGCACCCCATCCGATCGTCAAGCCGCGCCACGGCGACGAGACCACACCGGTCCCGATCCCCGACGAGGTGCGGCGCGCGCGCGACGAACTCGGACTGGACTACGGCAAGATCGACTTCGTCGTGGACGACCGGTTCGGTGCCGTGGTCCTCGACGCGAGTGCGACACCGGGCCTGCGCGCCGGCCCCGAGGTCCTCGCGCGCCGCCCCCTCGACGTCGCGCTCGCTCGCTCCCTCGCGGCGTGGCTTCCCGCTGAACGCGGGGCGGCGCTTCGCGCGCTCACCCCCTGACCACGTGGAATCGTTCAGACCCCGCACCCGCCCTCACGTCAGGGGGCGATCCGAAGCACCCAAGGCGTGCCTTCCCCTCGCGTTCACCGCCGGGCCGGGTTCGCAGGCGGGGAGCGGGGTCGCCGTGGAGGGCGACGTGTGGTGGATCACCTAAGCCCGACACGGCGGCCTGAGCGCCCCCGATCTGCGAAGCCGCACGTCCGCAAGACCGAAGACCCCTGAACGGGTACGAACAACGGTACGCGTTCAGGGGGTCGGCCGGCGCTTCCGCCCGGCAAGCCGTCTACGAACGCGGAGTTTCGTCCGGGCGAATTGGACATCCACTACAAGAAGCACGCACTGAAGCAGCAAGAGTGGGGGGCGATAGGGAAGGACGCGTATCTTCAGCGGGCCCGTGACCTACTTGGTGAGAGCCCGGGAGGGGAAATCCTCGGGCATACGCGGCTCAATGGGGACGTAGTTCGATTCAACAAGCGCACCGGTGAGTACGCTGTTGGTCGCGCTGATGGCACGATCAAGACCCTCATGCGCCCCATCGACAGTCCGCATGGATCACCTCTGGACCACTACCACTGGGACCGGATGGAGAACCGCTGATGCCGAAGTTCGCCTGTCCTTGTTGTGGCTTCCTGACCCTTCCAGAGCCCTCTCCGGGTTCGCTTGAGATCTGTCACGTCTGCTTCTGGCAGGATGACATGGTAGGGTTCAATCGACCAAGGATCGCGATCGGGTCGAACGCGGTGAGCCTTGAGGACGCCCGCGTCAACTACCGTAGGTTCGGCGCCTGCGAGCAACGCTTTGTCGGAGATGTCCGGCCGCCACGCCCCGCGGAGTACCCTGGGCACCAAACGTAGCCAACGAGAGCCTGGAGGAGTGCCGTGCGACGCAGATCACGGGCAGGTACAGGCTCATGCGCTACGCAGTGCCTTGATCCTGACGGCCGGCAGCAGGGAGGGATGATTTCGCCCCGTGAGCTGCGCTCGGATCGACGCCTCGAGAAAGTCGAGGATCGAGCGGTCCAGGGCGCGAAGGCTCTCGCTCACGGTGAGCATGCGCTCGGCGAAGCGAGAGCCTGCCTTGCTCGCCGAACCGAACGAACCTTTCCGCCAGAGAACGGCTTTCCTGAGCGAGCGCTCCGCAGCGTTGTTCGTGGGCTCGACGCCCTCGACCCGGGTGAAGGTCCAGAGGGCCTCGCTGTATTCGCGGAGGTCCTTCGCAATCTTGTGCGCCTTCGGGACCGGGCTGTTGAACGAAACCGCGCTGCGCGCGGTGGCTGGGCCTCCCGCAGGCCGCCTGGC
>CAZPGF010000097.1:0-10749 GCA_964586025.1 uncultured Planctomycetales bacterium | reverse complement strand
GCGGGATGGTCGGAGATCACCATTCCGATCGCATCGATCGAAGCCGGCCCGCAACGACGACGCCTCCGACTCGAGCGTGTCGATTCGATCTGCTGGTTCCTGCACGAGGCAACAACCCCGCGCACGCTGCGCCTGGACGACGTGCGACTGGGCCGCTGACGGCGGCGGGAAGGCGGGGGGACACGGTCTTCGCGGAGTGCCCGCGTGCCCGCCTGTCGGCGGGGTCCGTGGCGCCTAGGCCGTCGGCACGCGGACGGTCGAGGTCAGGCCAGGAGATCGAACGCGTTGGCGAGCCACCACAGCAACGCGCCGGAGAGCGCATATCCGACGACGACGTCGAACGTGCTGCCCCAGGTGTGCCGCCACGGAATCGCCATCCAGATCGAGTTGGCGAAGTTCCCCGTCAGGGACACGAGCAAGCCCACGGCGCCGGCCGCACCCGCGGTCTCGGCGAGGCTGCCGATCGGAATGGCGCTCGAACTCCAGAACAGGCACGCGAGCAAGGCGAGCGCGAATCCCTCGAACACGTTCAGGACGAATCCCTTCAGGAACACCGCTCCAGACATGGTCGCCCCGACCGCCATCGGCACGACGTAGGCGATCGGCTCCCGCTTCATCCGCTCGGCGAACTCTTTGCCCTGATAGCCACCCTCGAACGACGCGGGATGCGGCACGTTGTAGAACCAACCCGGGCGGAGCGCGGCCTTCTCGAGCGCCGCCTCGATGCCGCCGCCGTCATCGACCGGTCGCCAGTCGTCGGTGTGATGCTTCAGCACGACCCAACAGATGAAGCCCCAGACGAAGCGCAGGACCCCGACGGCAAGGCCCGCGAGAAGGATCCACTTCAGCGTCACCGGGGGGGCGTCCTCGACGAGCGTGAACGACGCGAGAGCATGCGGTTCGAACGAAATGACCACGGCGACTCCTCCGACGACTCCGCCGTCATGCTATCTCGCCGATTGCCGCGGCGCGTCGGACCGATGCCGAGCCCCGAGGGCCGGCTCGGCGCTATCCTTCCGCGTGGCGGCTCGTGTTCCTCGGGACTTTGGGCCTCGGGGCGTGGCTGCGGCGAAACCGATGGTCGCGTGATCGCGTGACGGGAGTCCCCATGACCGGATCGAAGGGTGGCCGCGTCGTCCTGCGCGCCCTGCTGCTCGCGGCGCTCGGCGGGGCCGCATGGGTCGTGTTGTTGCGAAACGAGCCGACGCACGGAACGGCGCTCGCCGACTGGGACCTGGCATCGACGGCGACGGACGCCGATGCCGCGCTCGCCGGCTCGACGATCGGCGGCCCCACCCTCGGTCGGGGCGACGGCGTCCTTGTCGCCCGATCCTCCGCACGGGGAACGTCGGAGGACGTTCGCGAAGGCGACCTGATTTCGCTCGTCGGTCGGGTCGTGGACGAGTCGCGCCGCCCGGTCGGCGGCGCGCGGGTCGAGGCCGTCCTCCGTCACTTCCACGGCATCGCGACGACGTCGCACGCGGACGGCCGCTTCGAGTTGCGCATCCCCCTCGGCACGGGATCGAACCTGACGATGCAGGCCGGCGTGCTCGCGAGGCACGGCGACGCATCGGCGTTCGGGCTCGCCAACCTCTACTACGCGCAGCCCGGGCAGGAGATTCCGATCCAAACGCTCGTCCTCAGGCCGGGACAAGCCCTCCAAGCGCGGGTCGTCCACCGCGACCAGCCGCTCGCCGGCGCTCCGGTCGTCGTCCTCAACGGGGTGCATCTCATGGCGAGACTCGAGAGCGACGCGGACGGCCTGGTCACGTTGCCCTTGTTGCCGCCAGGTCAGCTCACGGTCGCGGCGCGTGGCATCGCCCCGGGCCAGGGCCGGACATCGGTCATCGTGACGATCCCCCGCGTTGCGGTGAGCCGACTCGAACTCGATGTCGGCGACGAACGCCGCCTTCCGGTGGCGGTCAAGGACCGTGGGACGGGGAAGCCGATCCCGGGCGCGCGAATCCTACTCGGCGACCACCAGTTCCCGCTTCCGCCGTGGGGCATCGGCATCCTGCCGGAGGGAGCCGAGTTCGTCACGGACGCCGAGGGGCGCGTGGAGGTCACCGGCCTCGCCCCCAACACGAACCTGGTGATCTCGGCGACGGCGCCGGGGTATCCGTCGTCCGGCGCCGGGTGGGGTCAGGCGAACGTCGCGTCCGTGCCGGTGGAGGCCGAGGAGGCGACCCTCGAACTGGACGGATTCCAGACGGTGCGATTCCGCGCGCAGGCGGGCTCCGCACCGATTCCCGAACCGGGGACGCCGCTCATCGTGGCGCCGCGCAACACGACCTGGATCACCATGGACAACGCGCCGCCGCTGCGGGCGGAAATGGAGAAGGACCATGTCGTCATCCACGGGCTCCACCCCGTGTACGCCTGGGGAACGGTGCGTACGGACGACGGTCGTTCGGCGCACTACCACTTCCAATTGCAGCCGGGCCGTCCGCGCTCGGAGGCATCGGCGTCCACCGTGCCGGTCGCGGGGCCGATCACCTTCGAAACGGTCGTCGATGTCGCCGTACGCGCCGTTGACTCGGAAGGTCGGCCCCTTCCGGGCGAGTACCTCGTTGCATTCGCCGGCGCCAACGGACAACCGCTCGCCGACCCCGTCCGGACCGATGGCGACGGCATCGCGCGATGGCGCGGCGTGAGCACGCCGACGGTCGCCATCAAGCGGATGCGCGGGGCGATCGAGCAGTGGTACCAGCGGACGCTCCTCGAGTTCGATCCGAACAAGGTGGTGGGCGTCCAGGACGTCGTCATCACCGACGGCCCGCGCATCACGATCGCGGTCCACCTGGACGGCACGCCGCGCCTTCCCTCCGACTACACGTTGATGGCGGCGAACGTCCGGATCGAGTCGGCGCTGATCGAGGAGGTGCCCGACCGAGGCGAACTCCACGTCACGCTGCCCCCCATCTCGTCGGATCCGAAAGTCTCCTTCCACCTGGCCGCTCGCGGATATCTCGGCGTCAGCCGGACCGTCGAAGCGGGCGAGCTGAAGGAAGGCGCCCGCCTCGTGTTCGAGATGCAACCGTCCGGCACCCTGGACGCCGTGGTCGTCCCTCCTGACGACGGACCGCCTGCCGTCGTGCTGGAACGACTCACCCCGCGGGCCGACGGGAAGGACGCCACGTGGGTCCACGCCCCGTCTTCGAACCCCACGGTGGTCGAGGTTCCGTCGGATCCCTCGTCCTCCGCGCGGATCCATCGCTTCGAGGGGCTCACGCCGGGTCGCTACCGTGTCGCCGAGCAAGCGACGGGGCTCGCATCCGACGACGGCGAGGTCGTTCCCGGCGCGGCGGCGACGGAGGTGCACCTGGACCTGAGCAGCCTGACGTGGATCGAGGGCGAGGTCGTCGTGCCGGCGGGTTACGGCATTCGAGGCGGCCGCGTGACGGCGTTCGGGGCCGGCCCCGGTGACCTCCCGACGCGGAGTCGCAGCGCAGTGGTGTCGGGCACGGGTACCGTCGGGACGTTCAAGCTCCGGTCGATCGAGGGCGAGTTGCTCTCGATCACGCCGTCCCATCCGCTGCTCGTCCCCGCGACGAAGGAGCCCGTCATCGCGCGAGGTGGTGATCGCAACGTGCGGCTCTCGCTCGCGATCGCCGGAGGGATCGTGTTCCGCCTGACGCCGCAGGAGCGCGACGACGGGCGCGGCGCCGCCGCAGCCGACCGCAGGAGCGGCGCGCAATCCCGTTACGCCGGACGAGACGGTACCTGGGTGACCCTCTTCCGAGGCGACGAGGTCGTGAGGAGCACGAACGCCATGCTCATCGACGGCGTACATCGCGTCGCCGGGATCGAGGGAGGAACCTATCGCGTCGTCATCGAGGCCATGGGATTCGCGCCCTACGAGCGAGCGGGCGTGGTCGTCCCCGAGACCGGCGACACGGACCTCGGCACGATCGAGTTCCCGTTGGGCAGCACGGTACGCGTGCGCTTTCCCGCGCGGGCGGCGTCCGAGACGGACGCGCCTCGAACCGTTTGGTGCAACGCGACTCCGATCGAGTCCCTGACCAACCGGCAAGGTCGGCACGCCCAGGCGCAGCTCAAGGGAGGCGACGTCATCGACATCACGGGCCTCGGCGCGGGGCGGTGGAAGATCTCGGTCGCCTCGCAGGCGCCGCGGAACAACGCCATGGAGACGCTGCTCAACCAGGATGTCGAAGTCGATGGCGTTCGCGACCTCGTCCTCGACGTGCCCGGACCGTGATCGATGCCTCGCACGGAGCGTCCCGCAACGGATCCGTCCCGGTCCGGCGCTCCCCACCTGGCCGATGACGACTCGATCCGCCGACGACCTCTCTTCCGGTCGCGTTGACCGCCGGGCCGGATTCGCACGCGCGAAGCGGGGTCGCCGTGGACGGCGACCTGGGGGTCCACTCGAGCCCGAAACGGCGGCCAGAACGCCTCCGATCGTCAAAACGGTACGTGTGCAGGATCGGCGACGCCGCACGGAAACCGTCCCTCCCCGCGCGCTTTCAGCCCATTTGCGCAGTCCCGTGGGAGCGAACGTGGACGGAGGAGGCCCGGATTCGACGGATTTTCCCGGTTTTCCCCGCATCGAATCCTTCGGGAACGTCGTCCCCCCCTGATAGGTTTCGCGCGCAGCGGGCTCGAAAGGCCCGATTTTCGTCCAAGGCGGGGGCGGCGCACGGACCGATGTCGGTCTCCAACCGCTCCCTGGGAGTCCCCATGGCTGCGAGGAAGAAGAAGTCCGCGAAGGCGAAGGCCGGTCGCGGCGGCGGCAAGAAGGCGGCTGGTCTCAACGTCGTCGTCACCTCCAAGGTGAAGGAGGCGATCAAGTCGCACGACATCCGCTGCTCGAGCGATCTCGTCGAGGCGTTGAACGGCCACGTGCTCGGTCTGCTCAACGGAGCCGTCGCGCGCGCGAAGGCCAACAACCGCGGTACGGTGCGCCCGCAGGATCTGTAGATCCTGCCGCACCCGGCCGGGCGCACCGAAGCGAGCGGCCCCCGGTCCGGTTTCCTGCGAGGCGTTGCCCGCTCACGAGCGGGCAACGCCTCGTTCTCGTTTGGGACGCGGGCCCATGCCTCGCGTGCTCACTTCAGGAACGCGGCATCCTCGCGCAGCGCCGTTTCGAAGCAGCGCCAGAGCGCTCGCACGGCTGCGGGAACGTCGTTCTCGACGAACACCAGACGGCGGTCGCCGTCCCGCTCGGCGTCCCCGGCCTCGGCCGCGCGACTCGCCATGTCGCGGTGATGGAAGTCGACCTCGATCCGCACCGGCGGCGGGACGACCGTCGGCGCGCGCTTCGCGCGGTCGCGCACCGCTCGCTCCGTCGCGGCACGGATCATGGCCTGCGCGCGCTTCGGGACGAGCGTCGCGACGCAACTCGGGCCGAGCGTCTTCTTCACCTCGACGAACGTGAGATCGGCCCCGAGATCGGCGCGCACTTCGCGGCCGAGATCGTCGGCCCCACTGACCAGGACGACCGGCACGCCGAAGTGCCCGACGATCGCCGCATTGAGCA
The DNA here is from genome assembly GCA_964586025.1 of uncultured Planctomycetales bacterium. Lineage (GTDB taxonomy): Bacteria > Planctomycetota > PLA2 > PLA2 > JAEUHO01 > JACKGW01. The sequence goes on along the minus strand of CAZPGF010000097.1, from coordinate 5,249 downwards.
GGACCTCGCCGGCGGGGCGGCCGTTCAAGCGAATCTCGTGCACGAGTCGGCCCACCCAGGTGTGGGCGAGAAGCCCGCCCGGCGTCCCCGCACGCGCGTGGAAGCCGATCATCACGCACGCGTCGAATCGCTCGTGCTCGATGCCCGTGACCTGGATCAGCGGTTTGTTGACGGCGCGTGCCGGACCCACCACGAGACGGGCCGCCTCGTGGAGTCGGTCCACGAGGAGGTTCGTCATCGTCGCGTGGCCGTCGTTGACCCAGACCTCCTCGGCACCCGCGGCCACGGCGCCCTCGACCGCGGCGTTCACGTCGTCGGTGAACCATACTCGGGCGCGCTCGTAGTCGTGGCCGCCCGCGCCCAGATGACCGGGAACTGCGACGCCCGTCACGCCTTCCATGTCCGCCGCGACGAAGACCCGCATAGGAACCCTCCTTCCCCAAGGCTACGGGCCGAAGTCCCGAATGGCCGACAGGGATCGGATGCGGGCCCGAGCCGAGCGTCCCGTCGCCTCGTTCGCGCCCCAAGCCCGGTTTTCCGGGCCCGACGGGCCGGCAGGGGCGAACGTCGTCCAAACGGAGCCCGCCCGTCCTCGCCCAACGCCCTCGATTTGAGCGCTCCCCGGGTACGCCCGGGGTCAACATGGACCGATTCCCCTCCGTGGGATCCGGCGAACCCGCGAACGACCATGAACCCCCTGGCGACCATGACCACCGAAGCGAATCGCGTCCTCTCCCGCCTCCTCGATGCCGCACGCGAGACCCGCGACCCCCGGCTGCTCGGCGAGCACCTCGTCCGGGACCTGCGGGAGACGCTGCCGCAGGCGTCTTGGGCGGGCATCTATTGGCTGCGCGGCGACGAACTCGTGCTCGGGCCCTACGCCGGGCCGCCGACCGAACACACGACGATCCCCGTCGGGCGCGGCGTCTGCGGTCGCGCGGTCCGCGACGACGACGACCAGGTGGTGACGGACGTCCGCGAGGCGGAGGACTATCTGGCGTGCTCGCCGACGGTCCGCAGCGAGATCGTGGTGCTGCTTCGCGCCGACGGGCGGGTGATCGGACAGATCGACCTCGATTCCGAACGGCTCGGCGCCTTCGGGGAGGGAGACCACTGCGTGCTGCGCACGATCGCCGACAGTTTCGCCGGTTTGATCGACCTCGACGCCCTCGATCGCGCGCCCGGCGCCTCACCGAACGGCTCACCGACGCTCACGCGCGAGGACTGACCGCCGCAAGGACGTCGTCGATCGCGTTGTCGAGCGTGCGCGAGGGTCGCCACCCCGGGAGCAGCGCACCGAGGCGTCGCAGGTCGGGCCGACGCCGCGGAGGATCGGCGAAGCCCTCGCCGTGCACCTGCTCGAACGGTACGTGGCGCATCCCCGTGGCGCGCCCGGCCCGCGCGGCGACGCGACGCGCGAGATCGAGGATCGAAACCTCCTCGTCGCTTCCGAGATTGACGACGACGCCGACCGAGACGGGCGTCGTGACGAGCGCGGTCAGCGCCTCGACGGCATCGTCGACGTGCAGGAAGCACCGGGTCTGCGACCCGTCGCCGTAGATCTCGAGATCGCGGCCATCGCGTGCCGCCTCGGCAAAGCGGGCGAGCACCATCCCATAGCGCCCTCCCTGCCCGGGTCCGACGAGGTTGAAGGGCCGCACGATCGTCGCGGGAAGCCCCCGGGAGCGGTGGGCAGCGAGGGTGAGCGCCTCGCCGGCCAGTTTGCTGATCGCGTAGATGTCGCGCCTCCCCCCGGCGTCGATTCGGCACGGCGCGTCCTCGGCCAGAGGCGCCGCGGATCGATCGACCGAACCGTACACCTCGCTCGACGAGGCGATCAGGAGGCGGACGCCTCGTCGAGTCGCCGTCTTCACGACGGTCGCCGTGCCCTCGACGTTGCGCGACCAGGTCCCCACCGGATCGAGCGCCACGAGTCTCGGCCCGACGGCGGCGGCGAGGTGGACGACGGCGTCCACCCCGGCGACGGCGTCCTCGACGAGGTCCGCGTCGCGCACGTCGCCGACGCGCAGGGTCGCGCCGGGCGGGACCGCGTCGGGCGAACCCGCCGAGCAGTCGTCGATCGCGACGACCTCATGGCCCGCCGCGAGCGCGTGTCGCGCCAAGCGTCCGCCGACGAATCCCGCTCCTCCGGTGATCAGCAACCGCATCCCGGCTCGCACCGCTCCCTGCCTCGGGACTGTTTGGACGCCGCGTCCCGTGGAACAATGCGCCGACGATGCTCGCGGCGCGACGAGGAATCGAGAGTTCGCCTTTCCGTGCGGCGCGTCCGGGCCGGCGGGCCCTGCTGGCGGCGGTGCTCCTCGCGGCCTCTGTCGCGGCCCGACCCGAGAGCCACGCCGCGCCGGACCGCGCGAGCGGGGCGCTCCTCTTCGAGCCGGCCACCCTCGACCTCGGAACGCTGCGCCAGGAGCAGGAGGTCGTTCGCGCCGTCGTCGTCCGCAACGGCGGAACGACACCGATCGAACGCCTGCGCTGCATGGCGGACTGCGGGTGCTACGAGGCGGCGCTCGGCGCCGACCGCCTCGCCCCAGGCGCGACGACCGAGTTGACGATCCGCTTCCGGACCCTGACGTTCAGTGGCCGTTTTTCGAAACACCTTCGCGTGCACTACGAAGACCCCGAGGCGGCCTCCTCGCTGCTGCGCATCGATGTCGCGGTGACGGCGGGCGTCGTGCTGCGGCCGGGGCGCCTGCACCTCGGCAACGTCCGCCTGGGCGAGAAGCCCCGGACCGAGGCGTCGGTCGTCTGGTACGAGGGAGACGGACAGCCGTTCTCGATCCGATCGATCGCGGTGCCCGGCGTGGCGGTCGAGACGAGTCACGGACCATGGACGGATCCGCGCGATCTACGCTGCAAGGGGTTTCTCGTGACGTTCCGCTTTCTCGAGCCCTTTCCCCGCGGCACGCATCACTTCGAGGCCGTGATCGCGACGACCGACGAGTTCCAGAAGGAGGTTCGCCTCCCGATCTCGGCGATCGGGGTCGGACGGCTATGGCTCGGCACCGAACGGTTGTCGATCGGCGTGGTCCCGCGGGGCGTCACCCGGACGGCGACGGTGGCCCTGCGCGCACTCGAGTCGGGATTCGTCCCGGGCCGCCTCGAGGCGAGAGCGCCGGCGCCGCGCCTGCGCGCCACGATCGAGGCGGCCGATGCGGGCGGCGACGGCTGGATCCTCGCGATCACGGTGCCGGAGGATGCGCCCGAGGGCCCGCTCGACGACGTCGTCGAGATCCTGACCGACATCGCCGGCGAGGAACGCCTCACGGTGAGGGTCCTCGGTCACGTGGCCGCCTCCGCGACCGGAACGCGGTAGGCTCGCGACCGTGACGGCCCGCCTCTCGCTCCTTCTCGCCGCGATCGCGGTCATCGCCCCCACCGACGCGGCGTCGGCCGACGCGCGCCCCCACGGCGAACACCGCGATCTCGTCGCCGATCGCACCATCCACGACTTCGGCGTGGCGGCGCAGGGACAGGAGCTCGAGACGACCTTCACGATCACCAACCGCGGCCCGGCGCGGGTCGAGGGCCTCTTCGCGGTCGGCGAGTGCGGGTGCAACGAGTTGCGCCTGGGGGCGACCGAACTGGATCCCGGCGCCGCGACCGAACTGAAGGTGATCTTCCGCACGCAGACGACGGTCGGTCCCGAAGTGAAGCGCATCCGTGTCCGCACCGCGGACACGCGCGCGGGAGAACTGCATCTCGAACAGCGCATCGCGGTCGTCGCAGGTCTCCTGCTCTCACCGCGAACGGTAACGTTCCTCGGTGCGAAGCGCGGCTCGACACCCGCGGAGACGGTGCGGTTGCGTTGGGTCGAAGGCCACGGGACGCCGTTCCGGATCCTCTCCGCGAGCGTGCCGGGCGAGTCGGCGTTCGAGACGACGATCCGTCCGTACGCCGATCCGAACGACCCGGCGTGGAAGGGATACGAGGTGGACTTCCGGTTCGCGGCGCCGGCCGTCGAGGGCACGATCTCGGCCGAAGCGGTGATCGTCACCGACCATCCCGACCACCCCCGCCTCGTCCTGCCGCTCTACGCCAACGTCTCCGGCGCGGTGTGGGTTCAGTCGCGGACGCTTCACTTCGGTGCGCACCCCGCCGGAGCGGAGCGCGTGGCGACGATTCGCTTCCGACCGACGAGTCCGGACACGCCGTTCGGCGAGGTGCGGGCCCGCGCGCGGGTCGGACGGGTTCGGGTCGAGGTCGGCCCCGACCCGGTCCACTTCGACAGGGGCGGCTACTGGTTCCTGCGGGCGACGCTCCTCGCGGACACGCCCCCGGGAACGGTTCGCGACGAGATCGTCGACCTCGACGTCGGCATCGAGGGCGAGGCACCGATCGAGATCGAGGTCCGGGCGACCGTCCTGCAACCGACCTCTCCGCCACCCGCCGGGTCCGCGCCGACCCCCACGGAGGACCGCGATGGCCAAAGCCCGCGGTAAGCACGCGTTGCTGCTGTTCTTCCTGTTCGGGGCGGCGCCGCTCGCGGCCCTCGTCTGGTTCTTCGTGCAGCCCGAATCGACGCGCACCGAGATCCTCGCGAAGATCCCCGAAGGCGCCGGTGGGCGCGCGGCGCGCGCGGGCATCGCGTTCGCGGTGCTGATCGGGCTTGCGGTGGTTGCGCTGCCGGCGTTCCACGGTGCGTCTGCGGCGCTGCGCGGTTTCCTCGACCGGCAGCGTGCAGCGCCTCTCGCGCGCCGGGTGCTGCTCGCGCCGGTCGAGTTCGTCGTCGGCCTCGTCTGGCTCGTCGTGCAGATCGTCTTCGCGGTGGACGTCGTCCTGATCGTGGTCGCGTCCCTTGCCGTCCTGCTCGCAACCGCTCGGATCCTGAATCCCGACGTTCTGCCGCACGTTGCGCCCTGGCTCTGAATCCTCTCGCGTCGGTTCAGTGGAACTTCGACCTTGCGGACGTGCGGCTTCGCAGATCGGGGGCGCTCAGGCCGCCGTGTCGGGCTCGAGTGGCCAACCACACGTCGCCCTCCACGGCGACCTTCCGCTCCCCGCCTGCGAACCCGGACCGGCGGTGAACGCGAAGGGAAGGCATGTCATTGGTGGTTCGGGACGCCCCCTGAGTTGCGCGCGAGGGCCGGGCCTGAACGGATACCGCCGGATGTAAGCGCTCACGCCCAATTGCGGCGGAACGGATTCTGACGAGACGCGAGGCAGCCGATTGGCTCCTACCCCGTCCCCAGCCTGAGCGTTGACTGTCTGGCCTCCATGGAATCCTCCCT